>NZ_JBXWMF010000007.1:0-202530 GCF_059609725.1 Ruegeria sp. YTSC199 | reverse complement strand
CGGTTGTAGCTCAGTTGGTTAGAGTACCGGCCTGTCACGCCGGGGGTCGCGGGTTCGAGCCCCGTCAACCGCGCCATCGCTGCCATCCTTGGTCCAGGGTAAAGGCCACGAAATAGATGCGCGGTTGTAGCTCAGTTGGTTAGAGTACCGGCCTGTCACGCCGGGGGTCGCGGGTTCGAGCCCCGTCAACCGCGCCATTTTCCTTTCGATGCCGATAAATCTCACCCCTTGCAGGGGGCGCGTATTGGATCTGGGTTTTGATGTCAGGAGATGTCGGCAATATTCTGGTAGTTCACATTTTGTTCTAACTTTTTTGTTGGAGACTCAGTGCCGCTCGCCTATTTCTAGGACACTTGTGTGTTGGGGGCCAAAATGGCTGAGCTGAAGAATATCGAGGTGCGCGGTGCGCGCGAGCATAACCTCAAGGGGATCGACGTCGATATCCCGCGGGATCAACTGGTGGTGATCACCGGATTGTCGGGTTCGGGCAAGTCCTCGCTGGCGTTCGATACGATCTATGCCGAAGGCCAGCGCCGATATGTAGAAAGCCTGTCGGCCTATGCGCGCCAGTTCCTCGATATGATGGAAAAGCCCGATGTGGATCACATCAGCGGCTTGTCTCCGGCGATTTCCATCGAACAGAAAACCACCTCGAAAAACCCGCGCTCAACGGTCGGTACGGTCACCGAGATTTACGACTATATGCGCCTTTTGTTTGCCCGTGCAGCGACGCCTTACAGCCCGGCCACCGGTCAGCCGATTGAGGCGCAGCAGGTGCAGGACATGGTCGACCGGATCATGAAAATGGAGGAGGGTACGCGAGGTTATCTTCTTGCGCCCATCGTGCGGGACCGTAAGGGGGAGTACAAAAAGGAATTCCTCGAACTGCGAAAGCAGGGCTTTCAGCGGGTTAAAGTAGATGGCGAATTCTACGAGCTTGATGAGCCACCCACGCTGGACAAGAAATTCCGCCACGATATCGACGTCGTGGTCGACCGTCTGGTCGTGCGCGAAGGGATGGAGACGCGGCTGGCCGACAGCCTGCGGACCGCTCTGGATCTGGCGGACGGCATCGCGATTCTGGAAACCGCACCGCGGGAGGGCGAACCGGAGCGTATCACGTTCAGTGAGAATTTTGCCTGCCCTGTCAGTGGTTTCACCATCCCCGAGATTGAGCCCCGTCTGTTTTCGTTCAACGCGCCTTTCGGGGCTTGTCCGGACTGCGATGGTTTGGGTGTCGAGCTGTTCTTTGACGAGCGGCTAGTGGTGCCGGACCAGACGCTGAAGCTCTATGACGGGGCTTTAGCCCCGTGGCGCAAAGGCAAGTCTCCGTACTTTCTGCAAACCATCGAGGCTATCGCGCGCCATTACGAGTTTGACAAGAACACCCCCTGGAAGGACCTGCCAGCCAAGGTGCAACAGGTGTTTTTGCGTGGGTCGGGCGATGAGGAAATCCAATTCCGTTACGACGAAGGGGGGCGGGTCTATCAGGTCACCCGCAGCTTTGAGGGCGTAATTCCCAATATGGAACGGCGCTATCGCGAAACCGACAGCGCCTGGATTCGGGAAGAGTTCGAACGGTACCAGAACAACCGTCCTTGCGGCTCGTGCGAAGGCTACCGCTTGCGTCCCGAAGCCTTGGCGGTGAAAATTGCGGGCTTGCACGTAGGGCAAGTGGTGCAGATGTCGATCAAAGAGGCTTTGGCTTGGGTTGAAGACGCGCCCAACCACCTGAGTGTTCAGAAAAACGAGATCGCGCGGGCGATTCTGAAAGAGATTCGCGAGCGGTTGGGTTTCCTGAATAACGTGGGTTTGGAATACCTTACGCTGTCTCGTTCAAGTGGCACTTTGTCCGGGGGCGAAAGCCAGAGGATTCGACTGGCCAGCCAGATCGGCTCGGGCCTGACCGGGGTTTTGTATGTTCTGGATGAGCCTTCGATTGGTTTGCATCAGCGCGACAACGACCGCCTTCTGGGTACGCTCAAGAACCTGCGCGATCAGGGGAATACCGTGATAGTCGTCGAACATGACGAAGAGGCCATCCGCGAGGCGGATTACGTCTTCGATATAGGCCCGGGGGCCGGTGTGCATGGCGGACAGGTGGTCAGCGAGGGTACGCCCGATCAGATCGCGGCCGACGCGGCCTCGATGACAGGTCAGTATCTCGCTGGCACCCGAGAGATCCCGATCCCGCCGAAACGGCGCAAGGGAAACAAGAAGAAAGTTTCGGTGGTCAAGGCGACCGGGAACAACCTGAAGAACGTCACCGCCGATTTCCCGTTGGGCAAGTTCGTCTGTGTGACCGGTGTGTCCGGCGGCGGCAAGTCGACGCTGACGATTGAGACGCTGTTCAAGACCGCCTCAATGCGTCTGAACGGTGCGCGGCAGACCCCGGCACCCTGTGAAACGATCAAAGGGTTGGAGCATCTGGACAAGGTCATCGACATTGACCAACGTCCGATCGGTCGGACTCCGCGTTCGAATCCAGCGACTTACACCGGTGCCTTCACTCCGATCCGCGACTGGTTCGCCGGTCTGCCCGAGGCCAAGGCGCGTGGTTATAAACCAGGGCGATTCAGCTTTAATGTCAAAGGTGGCCGGTGCGAGGCTTGTCAGGGCGATGGTGTTATCAAGATCGAGATGCACTTTCTGCCTGACGTCTATGTGACCTGCGAAACCTGCAAGGGCGCGCGCTACAATCGCGAGACGCTGGAGATCAAGTTCAAGGGCAAATCCATCGCCGATGTCCTTGATATGACAGTGGAAGACGCGCAGGAGTTTTTTAAGGCGGTGCCCTCGATCCGCGATAAGATGGACGCTCTGGCGCGGGTTGGGCTGGGCTACATCAAGGTCGGACAACAGGCGACCACACTGTCTGGTGGTGAGGCGCAGCGGGTCAAGCTGTCAAAGGAACTGTCCAAACGCTCAACCGGTCGGACGCTGTATATTCTGGACGAGCCGACCACCGGGCTTCATTTCGAAGATGTGCGTAAGCTGTTGGAAGTTCTTCATGAATTGGTCGATCAGGGAAATACGGTTGTTGTGATCGAACACAACCTGGACGTCGTGAAGACCGCCGACCACATCATCGATATCGGCCCCGAAGGTGGAGATGGTGGGGGTCAGATCGTGGCAACTGGAACGCCCGAGGACGTGGCTTCGGTCGAGCGCAGCCATACCGGACGTTACCTGAAACAGATGTTGGATGGTCAGGCGGTAGCGGCGGAATAGGGGCTATCTTCAGTTGAGGATATCAGCCACCGCTCCGATCAGGTTCAGCACCTTCCGCGTATCCGGATCGACACGGTATACATAGTCACCAGCACGGATGTAACTGCCGCGATCCAGACCATAGCGGTATGGATCATTGATCCAGCGATAGTCCCGGGTGATGTAATCACCCGTGCGATACAAGCTTTTGACCTGTCCCGGCGGCACGCACGGCACCGCTTTCTTTGCCAGACCCGGCGGGCAGTGCCCGACCTTACCTTTGCCGTTCCCGGCCATTGCAACGCCAGAGTTGATCGCAAACGCCAGAATTGCCGTCGAAATGGTCAATACACGCGACATCTTGCTTCCTTTCGGGCGAACACCGGGGCCAAGAACAGATGGCCGCGGTTGATCTTCTGGTCAACCCCATGGGCAGGAAGCCGCCCACGGGGAACACACTTAGCTTCGCCCGCGTTTCTCGAACCGTGGCAGCATGGCTGAGAAGTCCATCCCCAAGCCGTTCTCAGCCTCGACGAATTTCTCATAGAGTGCGGTTGCGGCCTGTCCCATCGGCGTGTCGGCATCCGCGCTTTCAGCAGCCTGTTGGCTAAGCCGCAGATCTTTCAGCATCAGTTCGGCGGCAAAACCAGGCTGATAGTCGTTATCCGCCGGACTGGCCGGGCCGACGCCGGGGGCAGGGCAATAGGCGTTCATCGTCCAGCTATAGCCCGAGGATGTGCTGACCACATCAAACATCTTTTGCCTGTCCAGCCCCAGTTTGTCGGCCAGCGCAAAGGCTTCGCAGGTGGCGATCATGGTGACGCCCAGAATCATGTTGTTGCAGATTTTCGCGGCCTGACCAGCTCCAGACTCGCCGCAATGAACGGCCTTCTGGCCCATGATGTCGAACAGGGGCTCGGCCTTGGCAAAGGCGTCGTCGCTGCCGCCTGCCATGAAGGTCAGCGTACCACCCGCCGCGCCGCCAATCCCGCCCGACACCGGAGCATCGACCGCAAGGACGCCTGCCTCTTTCGCCTGATCCGCGACGGCGCGGGCGCTGTCGACATCGACGGTCGAACAGTCGATCCACACAGACCCTGCCTGCATCACGGGGATGATCTCATCCGCAACCGCTCGGAGAATCTGACCGTTTGGAAGCATCGTGATGACGATTTCGGCACCCTCTGCGGCTTCGGCACCCGATCCCGCCATGGTGACACCTGAAACATCGACATCGGCCATGTCAAAACCCGTCACCGTATGCCCGGCTTTGGCCAGGTTGGCGGCCATTGGATTGCCCATGTTACCAAGCCCGATAAACCCGATTTTCATCTCTTATGTCTCCTCAAAAGTCAGCATGTCTTTGCCCAGCGGCTGCAACATCTTTGACACCGCGACCGCAGGCACGGCTTGATCGGCAAACTGCCAGCGCGGCGCACGGTCCTTGTCGATGATCTGGGCGCGAATGCCTTCCAGAAAATCCCCGTGCTCCATCGCGCGGAAGGTATAGCGGTATTCCAACTCCAGCGCTTTGCGCTGGGTCAGGCTGGGGGTGCGCAGCCGGTGCAGCATCTCAACCGTGCACGCCATGGAAAGCGGCGAATTGCGATCCATGAGTTTGCGCGCGCCTGTGGCCACAGCGTGTTGCGAATGGGTCAGGGTGTTCAGGATGTCCCCAAGGCTCTCTCCGTCAAAACACGCGTCAATCTCGGCTTGCTGACGCCCAAGTTCGCTTGCCGGTGGCACCACAGAGTGTTTCTGCAGCATGTCTGTGTCACCCGACGCCTCAAGCATCTCGATCAGGTCGGACCACTCGGCGAGGGGTATGTAGTGATCGGCAAAACCGGCAAAGATCGCATCACCGTGTCCCATGCGGTGGCCGGTAGTGCCCAGATATTCTCCAATTCGACCGGGGGCCAGCGCCAGCATCAGGGTGCTGCCGACATCCGGCACCAGTCCAATCGAACATTCCGGCAGTGCAATTTTCGAGCTTTCACCAACTATGCGATGGCTGCCGTGGCAACCGATGCCAACGCCCCCGCCCATGGTGAACCCTTGCAGGAAACTGACGACCGGTTTGGAGTATTCAAAGATCAGCGCGTTCAGACGGTATTCGTCCTGCCAGAAGGTGCGCCCATAGGCATAGTCGCCCTTGATACCGGTTGCATAAAGGTCGGCAATGTCCCCGCCAGCACAAAAGGCCTTTTCGCCTTCGGCATCCAAAATCACCAAATCCACGGCGTCGTCTTCGCGCCAGTTGCGCAGCGCCGTGTCGATCGCCATGCACATGTCATAGGTCAGCGCGTTTAACGCTTTGGGGCGGGTCAGGGTGATACGCCCGGCGCGGCCAGTGATACGGATGTCGATGTCTGGCATGGGCCCCTCAGCGTTCGGCGAGCATTTGTCGGGCCACGATAACCCGCATGATTTCGTTTGTGCCTTCCAGAATCTGATGCACGCGGAGATCGCGGACCAGTTTCTCGATTCCATAGTCTGCCAGATAACCGTAGCCACCATGCAATTGCAGGCACTGGTCCACAACATTTGACCCGGTCTCGGTCACGAATTTCTTGGCCATGGCGCAGAACTTGGTCGCGTCCGGCGTGCCCTGATCCAGTTTCCACGCGGCCTGCCGCAGGAAGGTGCGTGCGGCCTGCAGTTCGATTTCCATATCGGCCAATCGGAACTGCAGCGCCTGAAACTGGTCGATTGATTGGCCGAAAGCCTTGCGTTCCGACATGTATTGCAATGTCATGTTAAGCCCGGCCTGTGCGGCCCCCAACGAGCAAGAAGCGATATTTAGTCGCCCACCATCCAGCCCCATCATTGCGTATTTGAAGCCATCCCCTTCGGTGCCCACAAGATTGCCTGATGGGATGTGGCAATCATCAAATTGCACCTGCGCCGTCGGTTGGCTTTTCCAACCCATCTTCTGTTCAAGTGCCCCAAAACTGAGACCGGGCGTGCCGTCCTCGACATAGACCGTTGAAATTCCTTTGGGGCCATCCTGCCCAGTGCGCACCATGCAGACATAGGCGTCAGAATAGCCTCCGCCCGAGATAAAGGCCTTGGTGCCGTTCAGTGTGTAGCCCTCGTTGGTGCGGTCTGCGCGGGTTTTCAGCGCGGCGGCGTCAGAGCCTGATCCGGGTTCGGTCAGGCAGTAACTGAGGACGGTATTCAGGCTCAGCACGTCGGGCATGATGCGGGATTTCAGATCGTCGCTGGCGAAATTGTCCAACATCTTGGCGCACATGTTGTGGATCGACAGAAACGCCGCGACCGAGGGGCAGGCCATCGAAAGGGCCTCGAACACCAGTGTCGCGTCCAGACGGGTCAGGCCAGACCCGCCGCTGTCTTCCGAGACATAGAGCCCGCCGAACCCCAGCTCGCCGATCTGAGGCCAGAGTTCCTTGGGGATGGTCCCGTCGGCCTCCCACTGGCGGGCGTTGGGTGCGATGTTGTCCTGCCCGAAATCATGGGCCATATCGAAGATCGCGGTCTGCTCTTCTGTCAGTGCAAAATCCAAGGCTTGCCTCCCACGCTGCCGAATGAATTGAACGATTGTTTATTTCTGAATCCTTACAGAAATTTTGCACGGCCAGCAATCACCGGTATGAGGCATTCCGGGGTATCAAAGGTCCAGGTGGTATTCTTCGATCAGATGCCGGACAACAGCTTTGCCTGGATCTTCGCCCTTTGCCACGGCCTCGGCATAGACGCGGCGTTGTCGTGTGGCCGAAGTGCCGGATTGCGCGATCTGCTGCAGACGGGCAAGTTCTGTCAAGGTACCCAGTGCCTCGGCGTCTTCGGCCAGCAGGCCCATGAGTTCGCCCATCAGCTCGGGCATCGGTTTGATTGAACGATCTCCAAAGTCGATCAGCCCTTCGCCGACGCCGTAACGCTGCGCACGCCAGCGGTTTTCGCCGATCAGGAACTGGTCGTAATGCCGCCAGCGCAGATTGCGGTCCTTCAGACGGCACAACATGCGGGTCAGGGCCTGTACCAGAGCGGCCAGCGACAGCGTGTGTTCCAGCCTCGGCTGCACATCCATGATCCGGGTCTCCAGCGTCGGGAACTGGTGTGATGGTCGCAGGTCCCACCAAATCTTTGTCGTGTCCTCGATCACGCCAAGTTCGACCAGAATGCCGGTTGTGCGCTCGTAATCCGACCAACTGGCCAAAACCGGAGGCAGCCCGGTGCGCGGCAGATTATCAAAGACGGTCAGGCGGTAGGAGGACAGGCCCGTATCCTCTCCGTTCCAATAAGGCGAGGATGTCGACAGCGCCAACAGATGCGGCAGAAAATACGAAAGCTGCGGCATCAAGTCGGCGCGCAGGGCAGGGTCCTCGACCCCGACGTGAACGTGCATCCCGCAGATCAGCATGCGTCGTGCGACGCCGCCCAAAGCGTGATGCAGCGAGTCATAACGATCCTTGCGGGTGTGGTGCTGTTTCTTCCAGTCGGCAAACGGGTGGCAGGACACCGCAATCGGGGCGAGGTTATATTCAGCGGCGCGTTCTGCCACACAGGAGCGCAGGCGCTTCAGATCCTCGCGGGCGGACTTGACCGTTGTGTGGGGCCGGGTGCCGACCTCGATCTGGCATTGCAGAAATTCGGGGCTGACCTGTCCTTCAAAATCCGACTGGCAGGCCTCCATCAAGGCTGCGGGGGCTTCGGCAAGTTCAAAGCTGTCGCGATCGACCAGCAGGTATTCTTCTTCGATGCCCAGCGTGTATTCTTGCTGCATGGCGACCCTCGCATAACTATTCCGACCAGTGAATACGGAAATTCCTGTTTTGCCAAGCGTTTGACGCAGCCCTTCTTGCAGAGGCCCGTCAAGCAGCGGTAAGGAACAAGCGAGACGAAAGTGGAGCGGCACGTGAAACCCAGAAAATTCCCCAAGATCAACGAAGCCCTGGACGAACTGGGCGTGAAGCTGATCGACAAGGCTGCCGAAAACGACGAGCGCGCCCGGCTTGAGGCGTTCGAACGGGCAGGGGGATTGACCCGCCCGGCCTATGCTTTGTCACCGGGAATGGAAGGTTTCGATATCGGCCAACTGGTTGCTGAATACAGCCAATATGCCGATGCGCTGGACGCCCTGAAGGACCCGGCACGCAATCAGACCAGCTATCGGATCGGCAACGGTTACTACGACAGCCCTGATGCCGATGCGCTGTACCTGATGATCCGACGCTTTGCGCCGAAGCAAGTGATCGAGGTCGGCTGTGGCAACTCGACCCGCGTGACCCGTCAGGCAATCATCGACGGCGGGCTGGGCACGCGGATCACCGCAATTGATCCATACCCGCGGGCAGATATCGCGCATGTCGTGGACCACTTCGAACAGAAACGGCTCGAGGAAGTTGATCCGGCGCTGTTCGATCAGCTTGAGGCGGGCGATGTTCTGTTCATCGATTCCAGCCATGTGGTTCGGATGAGCAACGACGTGGCGCATTTGTTCTGCCGGATCATTCCGTCGCTGAAACCGGGCGTGGTGATCCATGTCCACGATGTTTTTCTGCCCTATGAATACCCCAAGCGTTTCTTCTACGATTGCCCGGGTTGGGGCGAGCAGTACGTGCTGCACGCCTTGTTGCAATCCGGTGCGTTTTCAATGCTTTGGCCCGGGTATTACTTGCAAAAGGACCGCCCGGATGCGGTTGAGGCGTTGCCATTTCTGAAAGATGGACGGGCGCAGAGTATCTGGGTGCAAATCAAGGAAAAGTGATCCGGGCCGGCTAAGGCTCCGTACCCCTTTCCATAACAAGCTGGAGAGGAGAAAACAGCCATGTTTCGCCGCACATTCATGGGCGCTGCCGCCGCACTTGCATTTGCTCTGCCTGTAAAGGCGCAGGCCGCTGATATCGTGGATACAGCCGTTTCGGCCGGATCGTTCAACACGCTGGTTGCAGCCGTACAGGCCGCGGGTCTGGCCGACACGCTGAAAAGCGATGGTCCCTTCACCGTATTTGCGCCGACCGACGAAGCCTTTGCCGCGTTGCCCGAAGGTACGGTGGAAACGCTGTTGCTGCCGGAAAACAAGGATCAGCTGGTCGAAATTCTGACCTATCACGTTGTTCCGGCCAAGGTGATGTCGGGTGACATCGCGGGCAAGCGCGCCAAGGTGCTGACCGTGCAGGGGGACCGTCTGAGCGTGAACGCAAGGAACGGTGTTAAGGTCAATGACGCCGAAGTGGTGCAGGCCGATATCGAAGCCAGCAACGGTGTGATTCACGTAATCGACGCAGTGATCCTGCCGGAATAACGCCGTCCGGAAAAGAAAAAGCCCCGGTCTGGCGGCCGGGGCTTTTTGCGTCAGACCAGTCTGACCCGAGTTCCGATCTGGACCAGAGGATACAGTTCCTCAACATGCTGATTGTAGAGACCAATACAGCCGGACGAACTTTGACGACCGATTTTGCGCGTATCATGGGTGCCGTGCACCAGATAAGCTGGCCAGTCCAGATACATGGCACGCGTGCCCAGTGGGTTTCCGGGATCGCCACCCTCCATGCGGACGGGTAGAGACGGATCACGTTCCCGCATTGATGCGGTTGGTGTCCAGCTTGGGAATTCGGTTTTACGCACGATCTTGGTGTACCCGCGCTTGGTCAGTTCCTCGCTCATCGGAACTGAACTCGGGTACAGTTTATATGCCCCGTCCGGGCCCCAATAGTGCACTGCGCGGCTGGTGATATCGGCCAACAGACAGCCAACACCCAGTTCGTCGAAATGATCCTGCCAGGTCTGTTGTGAGAACGAAGACACGTTGCGTCGCACCGACAGTTGCGTGCTGATGGCTTCTTCATCGGTTGGGAAAGCGTCGCTGCTTTGAGCGCGCACGATAGCTGGCGTCGCCAGAAGAGACGCTGCGCCCAACAATGCAGAGCGGCGGGTCATGCGGGGATTTGACAAATTGGCCTCCGGTTCAGGAACTGCTCGAGCAATAATTTGCCGTAAAGTATTGACCCTTGCCCCCGTTTTCTAGGGCGCTTGCGCTGAAATTATCGTGAAATCGAAAGTTTTGGCGGTGCTTTGCCGAAATAACCCGGCCTGTAAAAGGCCGGGTTTGGAAGTTTCGCGGTTCAGCAGTGGATCAGTCCATTGCCTTGAAGTTGAATTCGCCACCTTCCTTGATGCCCGAGGGCCAGCGTGCGGTGACGGTTTTGGTGCGGGTGTAGAACTTGAAGCTGTCCGGGCCGTGCTGGTTCAGGTCGCCGAACATCGATTTCTTCCAACCGCCAAAGGTGTGGTAGGCCAGCGGAACCGGGATTGGAACGTTGATACCGACCATGCCGATGTTGATCCGGCTGGCAAAGTCGCGCGCGGTGTCACCGTCGCGGGTAAAGATCGCGGTGCCATTGCCGTATTCATGATCCATGGCCAGGCCGATCGCCTCTTCGTACGAACCAGCGCGGACTGTCGACAGAACCGGACCGAAGATTTCCTGCTTGTAGATGTCCATGTCGGGCGTGACGTTGTCGAACAGATGCGGACCGACAAAGAAGCCGTCCTCATAACCCTGCAGGCTGAAATCGCGATTGTCGACAACCAGCTTCGCGCCTTGCTCAACACCTGAGTTGATCAGGCCGAGGATACGCTCTTTCGCGGCGGCGGTCACAACGGGACCCATGTCCACGTCGTCACCTGCGGTGTAGGGGCCAACCTTTAGTTTCTCGATGCGCGGGATCAGCTTGTCGATCAGCGCGTCAGCGGTCTCTTCACCAACCGGCACGGCAACCGAAACGGCCATGCAGCGTTCACCCGCCGCGCCAAAACCTGCACCAACCAGAGCGTCAGCCGCCTGATCCAGATCCGCGTCGGGCATGACGATCATGTGGTTTTTGGCGCCACCGAAGCACTGAGCGCGTTTGCCGTTGGCAGTTGCGCGGCTGTAGATGTACTGCGCGATTGGGGTCGAACCCACAAAGCTGACGCCCTGGATGATCTCGCTGTCGAGGATGGTGTCCACGGCCTCTTTGTCGCCGTTCACAACCTGGAAGACGCCTTTGGGCAGGCCGGCTTCGACAAAAAGTTCGGCCAGCATCAGCGGAACCGAAGGGTCACGCTCGGAAGGTTTCAGAACCACCGCGTTGCCGCAGGCCAGAGCCGGACCAACGTGCCAAAGCGGCATCATTGCCGGGAAGTTGAAAGGCATGATCGAACCGACAACACCCAGCGGCTGACGCATCGAGTACATGTCGATACCGGGGCCCGCGCTGTCGGTGAATTCGCCCTTCAGCATCTGAGGTGCACCGATGCAATACTCGATCACTTCCAGACCACGCTGCAGATCGCCCTTGGCGTCGGGGATAGTTTTTCCGTGTTCGCGGCTTAGCGCCTCGGCCAGCTTGTCCATGTCGCGGTTCATCAGGCCAACCATGGCCATCATCACGCGCGCACGCTTCTGCGGGTTGGTTGCGCCCCATTGAGGCTGTGCTGCGGCGGCGGCCTCGATGGCGGCGGTGGTTTCCGCAACACTGGCCATCGGACAGCGGTACTGAACCTCGCCGGTTGCCGGGTTGAAAATGTCGTCGAAACGACCAGAGGTTCCGGCGGTCATCTCGCCATTCAGAAAGTGGGTCAGATCTTGCATCGATAGTTCCTCCGATAGATTTGAGCGCACAATAGGCTTGCAGAAATTTCGTGAACAGAGGCAATATCTCAAAAGAGCTTTGCAAAAATGCAAAAGGTGACACATGAATCCAAACTGGGATGATATGCGGGTTTTTCTGACCGTCGCGCGCGAGGAAAGCCTGTCATCCGCGGGGCGCATCCTGAAGATCGACCCGGCCACGGTCGGACGGCGCATTGCCCGGCTTGAGGCGGCTTTGGACTCAACCTTGTTCACGAAGTCCCAGCAGGGATATGTACTGACGGCGACGGGGGAACGTCTGCTGGATCACGGTCTGCAGGCCGAAGAAGCGATGCGTGCGGCGGCGGGTGCTGTGGTGGGTTCGACCAAGTCGCTTAGTGGACAAATTCGGATCGGCGCGCCTGACGGCAGCGCGAACTATTTGCTGCCGCAGGTATGTGCCAAAATCAGCGACGCAAATCCCGATCTGGACATTCAGATTCTGGCGTTGCCGCGGATCATCAACCTGTCCCGGCGCGAGGCGGATATGGCCGTGACCGTCAGTGCGCCGACCGCGGGAAAGCTGCTGGTCAAAAGGGTCAGCGATTACAAACTGCATTTGGTGGCAACGCAGGACTACTTGGACCGCCACGATCCCATATACACCGTCACCGATCTGATGGGGCACCGATTGATTGGGTATATCCCGGATATGATTTTCGACCGAGAGTTGGACTATCTCAACGATATCGGCATTGACCGTGTCGCGCTTGCATCGAATTCCGTCTCGGTTCAGCTGCGTCAGGTAACGTTGGGCACTGGGGTGTGCGTGGCGCATGACTTCACATTGCCATTTCACCGAAACCTAAAGAAAATCCTGACGGATCAAGTGAGTTTAACCCGTAGTTTTTATCTTGTCCGGCATCAGGGGGACCAGCGCAATGAACGGTTGAACCGTTTTGCCGACGCTCTGACGCAGGGCATCCGTGACGAAATTGCGCGGCTTGAAGCCGATGCCGATGCTTGACAGGTTGGCCCAATCGCGCAACGCTTTGGAATAAGATTATTATTTCGGAGGTGTTCTTCATGCTCGTACAGGCCATTCTGACATCCAAGTCTACAGAAGGCGTGGTGACGGTCGAACCTTCGGCGACGGTCTCAGAAGCTTCGAAGATTCTAGCAGAAAAACGTATCGGTACGGTTATCGTGTCTGAGGACGGCGGGCAAACGGCATCGGGTATCCTGTCCGAACGTGATATCGTTCGCGAATTGGCCGCAAGTGGCAGCGGATGCCTTAACCAGCCGGTCAGTTCCTACATGACGCAAGACCTGATCACGACGACACGGCAGGCAACCGTTCAGGATATCATGGCTCGCATGACCGAAGGCCGCTTTCGCCATATGCCCGTGGTTGAAGACGGCAAACTGGTAGGAATTGTGACGCTTGGCGACGTCGTTAAGGCACAACTGGCGGAATTGGCGATGGAAAAAGATGCGTTGCAGGGCATGATTATGGGCCATTGACGGCCCGGACCACCGAACTGATAGCTTGCACCTGTATCAAGTTTATGTTTGCTTGCGCAGAAATTTTATTGCGCAGGAGGGCGTGATGCGGGTGGGATTATATCCTGGAACCTTTGACCCGATCACTTTGGGCCATATCGATATTATCCGCCGCGCCTCGGCATTAGTGGATAAGCTGGTGATCGGCGTCGCCATCAACCGCGACAAGGGGCCGATGTTTGCCCTGGAAGAACGCGTTACCATGATCGAGGCCGAATGCGCCTTTCTGTCCGAACAGACCGGGACCGAGATTGTTGCCCATCCATTTGAAAACTTGCTGATCGATTGTGCCCGTGATGTAGGAGCCCAGATCATTGTGCGCGGTCTGCGGGCCGTGGCGGATTTCGAGTATGAGTTCCAGATGGTTGGCATGAACCGCGTGCTGGACAACTCGATCGAAACCGTGTTCCTGATGGCTGAAGCCCGACATCAGGCAATTGCCTCGAAACTGGTGAAAGAAATTGCGCGGCTGAACGGGGACGTGTCGAAATTCGTCACGCCCCGGGTCAATGACGCGCTGCGTGAAAAGTTAGGCTAGGGCACCCATCGCGGCGGCTGTGTCCAGCATCCGGTTCGAGAAACCCCATTCGTTGTCGTACCACGCCAGCACGCGCACCAGCGTGCCGTCGGTGACTTTGGTTTCCGCCAATGACACGGTTGAACTGTGGGCGTCGTGGTTGAAATCCATTGAGACCAGCGGGCGATTTTCCGCGGCCAGAACGCCGGGGATTTTGGCCGCGGTTTCAATAAACAGCGCGTTGACCTCGTCTTCAGTGGTGGGGCGCGAAACCTCGGCCACCAGATCCACAACCGATACGTTTGGGGTAGGGACGCGGATCGCCTGACCGGTCAGTTTTCCTGCCAGTTGCGGCAGAACCAGACCCACGGCCGCTGCGGCACCTGTTGTGGTCGGGATCATCGACAAGGCCGCAGCCCGCGACAGATAAGGATCCTTGCCCGCAGTATCGTGTACCGGTTGGCTGGCAGTATAGGCGTGAACGGTGGTCATGTTGCCGTGCACGATGCCCAGCCCTGCATCAAGTGCGGCGGCCACGGGGGAAAGGCAGTTCGTGGTGCAGGAAGCGTTCGAAACCACGGTGTCTTCGGCTGTCAGTTCGTGTTCGTTCACACCAAACACGACCGTTTTAACCGCGCCATCGCCGCGTGCGGGGGCCGAGATCAGAACTTTTTTCGAGCCGTTTTTTAGATGACGTTCGGCGGCTTCGCGCGTGCGGAATACACCGGTACATTCCAGAACCAGGTCGACATCCGACCAGTTCAGCGCTTCGGGGTCGCGCTCGCTGGTTAGGCGGATGGGGCCGCCGCCAACGTCCAGGCCCGCATCGGACAAGGTGACAGTGTTGGGATAGCGGCCATGAACGCTGTCAAATTCGAACAGATGTGCGTTCATTTCCGGCTTGGCCAAGTCGTTGATCGCGACGATTTCCACGTCGGTGCGCCCCGTCTCCATCACCGCGCGCAGCACGCCGCGTCCGATCCGTCCGAATCCGTTAATTGCCAGCTTGAGTGTCATTTTCTGCTCCGTCCGAATGTCCGCTAAGTATGGTTAGCGCTAACATCATCAGATACACGGAAATGTCAAGCAAAACCTCTGTCAACGCCAGATGGCGACCCAGTCAAGAAAGGCGTACAGTTTTTTTCCAAGGAAGATCAGATGCTCGGGGCCAAAGAATGCGTAGTCGATTATGATCGCACCGAGTACTAAGAGACCGAGCCAGATAGCGATTTGATTGGTCATTGCGGCCCCGAACGAAAATGCCCGCCCAGATAACCTGAGCGGGCAAAAAGGTTCAAGATTTCAAACCGGTCTTAGTTAAGCCGGCCCATGGCAACGGCGACGTCGGCCATGCGAACCGAGAAGCCCCATTCGTTGTCATACCAGGCCAGAACGCGGACCAGACGGTTGTCGACAACACGGGTCTGATCCGGCGCGAAGATTGAGCTTTCCTCGGTGTGGTTGAAATCGGTCGAGACCAGCGGCGCGGGTTCATAGCCCAGAACACGCTGCATCGGGCCTTGTGCGGCTTCGCGGACGATTTCGTTGACTTCTTCAACGGTGACTTCGCGCGAGGCACGGAAAGTCAGGTCCACGGCCGAGACGTTCGGGGTGGGTACGCGGATGGCGGAACCGTCCAGGCGACCTTTCAGATTTGGCAGAACTTCACCCAGCGCTTTCGCGGCACCGGTCGATGTCGGGATCATCGACATAGCTGCAGCGCGGGCGCGGTACAGGTCGCTGTGCCGACGGTCCAAAGTAGGCTGGTCGCCGGTATAGGCGTGGATCGTGGTCATGATACCGTTTTCGATGCCGACACCTTCGTCCAGTACCTTGGCAAGCGGAGCAAGGCAGTTCGTGGTGCAGGACCCGTTCGAGACCATGTTGTCGTTCGCGGTCAGCGTGTTGTGGTTCACGCCGAAGACGATGGTCTTGTCGACGTTTTTGCCCGGCGCGGACAGCAGAACCTTACCGGCACCACGCTCAAGGTGTGTTTTCGCCTTGGTGCCGTCATTGAATTTGCCGGTGCATTCCAGAACGACGTCGCAGCCTTCCCAGTCCAGCTCGTTCATGTCGTAGGTCGAGAACATCTCCATCGGGCCGCGACCCAGATCCATGGTGCTGCCATTGATGGCGATGTCGCGGGGGAAACGGCCATGAATGCTGTCATACTTCAGCAGATGCGCGCTTGTTTCCAACGGGCCGGTCGCATTGACCTTGATCACTTCGATGTCGTTACGGCCTGACGCGGCGATGTGCGACAGGGTGCAGCGGCCGATGCGGCCAAAACCATTGATACCGACCTTTATGGTCATGTGACGTCTCCAAATGCGCTTGCGTTGCAGGCCATATAGCGGCGATTTCTGAATCTCAAAAGAGTAAAAGCGGCATAATTTTAAGGTGTTAGCGCAAACCTCACGAGATTGCGCTAACGCTTGCGCTAGCTGAGGGATCGGGTAGGGTCCGATTGCGGCAGGAGACAGGAAAGGATGCGCGATGAGCGGTCTGTTGGCCCTTTTGGATGATGTGGCGGGGATCGCCAAGGTCGCGGCGTCCTCGGTGGATGACGTGGTTGCGGCGGCGGGTAAGGCCGGGGCCAAGACGGCGGGTGTGATCATTGACGATGCGGCGGTTACACCGAAATACGTTCAGGGCTTTGCGCCCGCGCGTGAGTTGCCGATCATCTGGCGCATTGCGCGGGGCTCGGTGTTCAACAAGATCGTGCTGTTGTTGCCGGTGGCTCTGTTGCTGGCCAATTTCGCGCCTTGGCTAATCACGCCTTTGCTGATGCTGGGCGGGTCATATTTGTGTTTCGAAGGGGCTGAGAAGATTTTTCATGTCCTGTTTCCGCATGGAAGCCACGCCATCGACGAAGACATGAACGTGCGCGACCCCGGCCATTTGGAGGAGCAGAAGGTCAGGGGGGCGATCAAGACCGATTTCATCCTGTCGGCTGAGATCATGACCATCGCTCTGGCCGCCATTGAGGCGCCAAACCTGTGGATGCAGGCGGCGACGCTGGCAGTTGTTGGGCTTGGGGTGACCGTAGCCGTCTATGGATCGGTTGCTTTGATCGTGAAAATGGACGACGTGGGCCTGTATCTTGCTCAGAACGCGCCAACGCCTGTAGGTCGCGGCTTGGGTCGCGGTCTGGTCAAGGCGATGCCGGGCGTGTTGAAGACCCTGTCGATCGTTGGGACTGCTGCAATGCTGTGGGTCGGCGGGTCGATTGTCATTCATGGGATGGAGGTTCTGGGTTTTGGCTGGTTGGGTCATCACATTCACGACTGGGCACATACCATCGGGCATTCGGTGTCCGAGCAATGGGTGGGCGCGGTTGAATGGATTTCCAAGGCCACCATGGACGGCATTTTTGGTCTGATCTACGGGCTGGCGCTGATCCCTTTGGCCACCAAGGTGATCGGGCCGCTGTTTTCATATGGCTCCGACAAGACCGATGCGCATTGATTGAGCGGTATAGGTGAGTTCATGCCCAAAAAAACCAAGCCAATCTTGCGTATTGTCTCTGGCCCAAGCCTGACGCAAAAAGGTTGTCAGAACGCGTCCAGTGAAGGACTTGCGCCGATTGTCTCTGCCATGAGTGCGGCTGCAGATTTAATGCCGTTTGATGCCAAAGAGCTTTTCGGTGTTTTGCATTTTCGCCTGCATACGGCGCTGGAGTCAAAAAAGCGCAGTGGGTGGTTCGGAGGGCGGATGTATAACCGTTTTTCAGGGCAATCGGGGGGATACATTCCGCTGTCGGGAACGCATCTGATCCAGACGTTTTCGGCAGCGGGTATCGAAGCCCCGGACTTTGTGGTTGCGCGTGGACAGTATGAATTGAGGCTGGACTACGCTCAGCAAGCATACGACGCTTTGAAAAAACAGATCGAAGTATAGGCAAACGGAAAAGGGCGGCCAAAGCCGCCCTTTGCTTTATTCTTTGGTATTGGCTTACAGCCCCAGCAGTTCCTTGACCTTGGCAACCGTTGCCTCGGCGGTGATGCCGAAATGCTTGTACAGCTCACCCGCCGGAGCAGATGCGCCAAAGCCCGACATGCCGATGAAACCGGCCTTGGCTTCGCGGCCACGCTCGCCCAACAGCCAGCGGTCCCAGCCGCCGGCACGGACGGCGGCCTCGATACCGACGCGCACGGCACCTGCGGGCAGAACGCGCTTGCGGTAGGCTTCGTCCTGCTCGGCGAACAATTCCATACAGGGCATTGAAACAACGCGGGTGCCGATGCCTTCGGCCTCGAGCATCGCTTTGGCCTCCATTGCCAGCGATACTTCGGAGCCGGTGGCGATCAGGATGGCCTGACGTTTGCCCTCGGCTTCGGCCAGAACGTAAGCGCCTTGAGCAACGAGATTTTTGGTTTTGTGTTGTGTCCGCACGGTCGGTACGCCCTGACGAGTCAGCGACAGGACCGAGGGGCTGTCTTTGAAGGTCAGCGCCAGTTCCCAGGCCTCGGCAGTCTCAACCGTGTCGGCAGGGCGGAACACATAGGTGTTTGGCGTCGCGCGTGAGATCGCCAGATGCTCGACCGGCTGGTGGGTCGGGCCGTCTTCGCCCAGACCGATCGAGTCGTGCGTCATGACGAAAACAGTCGGCACCTTCATCAGCGCCGCCAGACGCATGGATGGGCGGGCATAATCGGTGAAGGCCATGAATGTGCCGCCATAGGGGCGGATGCCACCGTGCAACGCCATGCCGTTCATTGCAGCGGCCATCCCGTGCTCGCGGATCCCATAGTGGATGTAGCGGCCCTTGCGGTTTTCCGGCAGGAACACGCCCATATCTGCCGATTTGGTGTTGTTCGAGCCGGTCAGGTCGGCCGAGCCGCCAACGGTTTCGGTCATGATCGGGTTCACGACGTTCAGAACCTTCTCGGACGAGGCGCGGGTGGCCAGTTTTGGCTGGTCTTCCGACATCTGCTTTTTGAATGCGCGGATGGCACCGGCCAGCTTTCTGGGCGCTTCGAACGCATAGGCGCGGTTGAACTCGGCCTGCTTACGCTCGGACAGTTGCGCGAAACGCTCTTCCCATGCAGCGCGCTCAGCGGCACCGCGGGCACCGATGGCCTCCCAAGCGGACTTCACATTGGCGGGGACTTCGAACGCTTCATGCGGCCAGCCGTAGCCGTCTTTTGCTGCTTTCAACTGTTCCTGATCCGTCAAAGCGCCGTGGCCTTTGGATGTATCCTGCGCCGCGTGACCCAGAGCGATGTGGCTTTCACAAGCGATCATGGTCGGCTTGTTCGACTTTTTCGCCTGAACGATGGCGGCGTCGATGGCCTTGGGATCGTGGCCGTCGATCTCGATCACATGCCAGCCCGAGGCCGCGAAACGGCGCACCTGATCGGTGCGGTCGGCCATATCCACGGTGCCGTCGATGGTGATGTTGTTGTTGTCCCAGAAGACGATCAATTTGCTCAGCTCGTGACGACCGGCCAGTGTGATCGCCTCTTGGCTGACGCCTTCCATCAGGCAGCCGTCGCCCGCGATCACATAGGTATAGTGATCCACGACCTTCTTGCCGTAATGCGCGCGCTGAATTTCCTCTGCCATGGCAAAACCCACGGCGTTCGAAATGCCCTGACCCAGCGGGCCTGTGGTGGTTTCGATCCCATCCACTAGGAAGTTTTCCGGGTGACCGGCGGTTTTCGCGCCCAGCTGGCGGAAGTTCTTGATCTCGTCCAGCGTGACGTCAGCATGACCCGTGAGGTAGAGCAGCGAATAGATCAGCATCGAGCCGTGACCCGCCGAAAGGATGAACCGGTCGCGGTCCGGCCAGTTCGGGGCCGAGGCGTCGAATTTCAGGTGCTTTTCGAACAGCACGGTCGCAACGTCGGCCATGCCCATTGGCATGCCGGAATGGCCGGAATTGGCGGCAGCGACGGCGTCAAGGGTCAGGGTGCGGATGGCCGCAGCTTTGTTCCAGTGTTCAGGATTGGCATTGCGCAGCGCAGTCAGGTCCACGGGCGTTGTTCCTTTGGATTACAGGCAGATGGGCGCTCAATACCATCCGCCCCCCAAAGTGCAAGCAGAACTGGGCAATCTGGCCGAGGTGTGGTTCAAGAAAGTGGCCCAAGCTGTTGAAAGCAAACAGTGGGTATTTTCCGTCTCGTTGGGTTAGACTAGGGCAAGACGCGGTTTGTGTTGATTCGGACACAGCTGCGATACAAGGAACCTTGATTAAGAGGTGGCAGGGGCATGAGCCAGATCGAAGAATTACAGCGCCGTATCATTGCCGCAATGGATCGGATCGGAACGGGCGTCGATGCGCTGCGGGACGTAGCACCGGCCAGCGGCGGTGCGGATGGCACCCTGCGCGCGGCACTGGACGATGAACGCGTTGCAAATGCGCAGTTGGAAGAACGTCTGAAATCGCTGAAGGAACGCCACGAGCAGGAAGTCGACGCCATGCGCGTCGATATGGAAAACCTGCGGACGGCGCCGGTTGAAGATCCTGAAAATGGTGCGTTACGGGAACAGTTGGCTGCAGCAACTGCAAAGCTGGCCTCGGTCGAGGCCGCACGCGCCGAATTGGCGGCGGCCAAGGCGGCGTTGGAAAACCAGGATGAGCTTGAAGCGCTAAAGGCTGAAAATGCGCAACTGGCTTCCGCTGTCAGCGCGGCGCAAGAGGTCGAGGCCGAAAATGCACGCCTTCGGTCGGAACTGGCCGACAGCGAACGGGTGGCCGAGTTGAGCGCCGAGTTGGACATGTTACGCGCGGAACGCGCCAGCCACGGCGCGGCGATGTCGCGTCTGGATGACGACCTGCAGCGGATGCGAAAAGCGAATGAGCAATTGCGCAAATCGGTCGACGAATTGCGGGCCGCCGCCGAAGACGGCCTGCCCGATGCCGATCTGCTCAACCGCGCCACGGTGGCCGAGCTTGAGGCGACGCGCGCCGCGCAGGCGACGGATGCGGCCGAGGCACACGCTGTTCTGGCTCGGCTTGAACCGCTGCTGTCGAAGGCGAAATTGGCGGAAGGAGAGGTTGAGTAATGCCCGAAGTGACCATTCAAATCGGTGGGCGCGGCTTTGAGGTCTCGTGCCAGGAAGGCGAAGAGGCATTTCTGCATTCTGCCGCCAAGATGCTGGATGACGAGGCGCAGGTCCTGTCTGATCAGATCGGTAGGATGCCGGAATCGCGCATGTTGCTGATGGCTGGCCTGATGCTGGCGGACAAGACAGCTGGAACGGATGAAAAGATAAATGCGCTCGAAGCAAAACTGGCCGCGGTCGAGGCAGAGTTGCAAGCGCTCAGAAACATGCCGCAACCGGAACCCGAACGGATCGAGGTGGCTGTGGTGCCACCCTCGGTGACAGACACTCTGGCGGAACTGGCCGCGCGGGCCGAAGCCTTGGCTTCCGTGGTCGAAGAAAGGTCTGCGGAATGAGTACGGCCAAATCCCTCGCCTGGGCCGTAGTTTTGGCGCTTCCGGGTAGTTTGGCCTGGGCTGAGATCGATATCCTGCCGGTCACATTCGCCTGCGAGGGAGGGATTCCCCTGCAAGTCGCCTATTTCAACGCGCCCGACGGGTCCAGTGCGGCGGCGATGATGGTGGATAATCAACTGGTCACGTTGCGGCAGGCCGCAAGCGGTTCGGGCATTCGCTATGAATCTGAGGGCGAAGCAGCAGGGACTTATGTCCTGCGCTCCAAAGGCTGGGACGCCACGGTGAGCTTTCTGGCGACAGGTTCGGATGCCGCCAGTGAGCAAATCATTCTACAAAACTGCAGCAGCCGCTGATCAGGCGTTCGCTTCGCGGATTTTGTCTGCGGCTTCTTTGTTGTAGCCGACGCCGTTCTCGTCAAACAGCGTATCCAACTCGCCCGACAGGGTCATCTCGGTGATGATGTCGCAACCGCCGACGAATTCGCCTTTGACGAAAAGCTGCGGCACAGTCGGCCAGTCCGAATAATCCTTGATGCCCTGACGCACATGTTCATCGGCCAGAACGTTCACGTCAGTGAAATCCACGCCCATGTAGTTCAGAACACCGGCCACGCGGGACGAAAACCCGCACTGCGGCATTTCCTTGGTGCCTTTCATGTAAAGCACCACATCGTTGGCTTTGACGGTTTCGTCGATTTGGGTTTTAACGTCGCTCATCTTGCTTGTCCTCTTCACCCGCATCCGGGGCGGTCGTTTCATTCTTTGACGGGTCAGAGGTCCATCCTTCTTCCTCCAACCGTCGGTGTTCGGCTTGCGCCAGGGCCAACGGATCCAGCCCGTATCTTTCGATGCCGCCGACCTTGCTGATTTTGTCCGGATCGGGACGCATGTCGGCGAGGTTACGCTTTCTGTTCCGCTTCACATAGGCTTCGATCAGAGCGGCGGCAACTATCAATGCTGCGATTACACCTATCCAGAACAACCAGCCACTCATTTTTTAGGGGACATTGCTTTGGTGTATTCTTGAGGGTCCTTGGGCACACGAACGATTGTTCCATGGCCACCACCGGGTCCACCTGAATCGTAGCTGGCATTGATCATCTGATCACCTCTACCCGGAAAAGTACCGCGTTTTGGCTTTTGGTCGAGCTTCTCGCGACTACGCGCCAGAAAAGCAACAAGTATTACTACTGCCAAAATGCCAGCAACGCCAATTGCAAGATCCATTACTCTGGCGCTTTAGTGGTTAGCGCCAGAGCGTGCAACTCTCCATCCGGTCCGTCCATCTTGCCCTTCAGCGCGGCATAGACCGCACGTTGTTGCTGAACCCGGTTTTTCCCGCGAAAGCTTTCGTCTACCACCATTGCGGACATGTGTACGCCGTCTTGCCCGCCGACCTGAATTTCCGCATTGGGAAAGGCTTCGCGCAGCAGGTGTTCGATTTCGTGGGCGCTCATCGGCATGTAGGTAACTCCTGAAGGTCTTTCCCAAGATGTAGAGCGCCCGGACGTGGCGCGCAAGGGTGTGAACAGGGTCTCGAAACGACAAAACCTGCGCCGGTCCGGGCACAGGTTTCTCAATGCGGTTCTGATCTGTTATCAGGCTACAGCTTCGGCAAAGCTGCTGCGGAATGTGGCAGCCAGATCTTCAAGCGTGGCTTCGGAATTTCCGACCTTGATTGTATCGCCGGTGAAGCGTCCGACCGAGACCAGCGGAACGCCGGCCTGACCGGCCGTGATCATAAGCGCTTCGGCCTGATCGAAGTTGCAGGCGACCAGATAACGGGCCTGATCCTCTCCGAACAGGAACTCGGTCGAGGCATCGTCGAGATGAACGCCAACACCCGCTGCTTCGGCCAGTTCGAACGCGGCCAAAGCAAGACCTCCGTCGCCCAAATCGGTGCAGGCTTTGATCATCTCGCGATTGGCGCGAATGAATTCGCCATTGCGCTTTTCCGTGTCCAGATCGACATGCGGGGCATCGCCGTCTTCGCGGTTGAACACTTCGGCCAGAAGGGCTGACTGACCCAGATGGCCGTTGGTTTCACCGATGACCAGCGCGACGTGGCCTTCGCGGACTTCATTGCCGATGATTTCGTCGCTGTGATTCAGCAGACCAACCGCACCGATGGTCGGGGTGGGTAAGATTGCCTGACCGTCGGTCTCATTATACAGCGACACGTTGCCTGACACGATGGGCATATCCAGTGCTGCAACGGCTTTACCAATGCCTTGGATCGCACCGACAAACTGGCCCATGATCTCGGGCTTTTCGGGGTTGCCGAAATTCAGGTTGTCGGTGGTTGCGAGTGGCTTGGCCCCCACGGCGGTCAGGTTGCGGTAGGCTTCGGCAACCGCCTGCTTGCCGCCCTCAACAGGGTTGGCGCGGACATAGCGAGGCGTGACATCACTGGTGAAGGCCAGTGTTTTGTCAGTTCCATGCACGCGGACCATGCCTGCACCTAGGCCCGGCGTGCGGGCAGTGTCGGCCATGACCATGGTGTCGTATTGTTCGTAGACCCATTGCTTGCCCGCATAGTTCGGTGAAGCAAGCAAGGCGCGCAGGCCGTCGATCGGGTCGATCTGAGGGACCTCGGCCAATTCTTCGGCTTCGGGTGTGGGTTCCCATGGGCGGTCATATTCCGGCGCGGTCGAAGACAGTTTAGACAGCACCAAGTCGGCTTTGACTTCACCGTTATGGACGATCAGGAACCGGTCTTCGGCAATGGTCTCGCCTACGATGGCAAAGTCCAGATCCCATTTCTCGAACACCGCACGGGCCTCGGCCTCTAGCTCGGGCTTGAGGACCATCAGCATGCGTTCCTGAGATTCCGACAGCATCATCTCGTACGCGGTCATGTCCTCTTCGCGCTGGGGGACGTTCTCCAAGTCCAGACGTACGCCCAGACCACCCTTGTCGCCCATTTCAACGGCAGAACAGGTCAGACCCGCAGCACCCATATCCTGGATCGAGATTACGGCGCCGGTCCGCATCAGTTCCAGCGTTGCCTCCATCAGGCGCTTTTCGGTGAACGGGTCGCCGACCTGAACGGTGGGACGCTTTTCTTCGATGGTATCGTCGAATTCAGCCGAGGCCATGGTTGCACCGCCCACGCCGTCACGACCGGTCTTGGCGCCCAGATAAACGACAGGCATACCGACGCCCGAAGCTGCCGAGTAGAAAATCTTATCGCTGTCGGCCAAACCTGCAGCAAACGCGTTCACCAGGCAGTTGCCGTTATAGGCCGGATGGAAACGAACTTCACCGCCGACGCAGGGAACACCAAAGCAGTTGCCATAGCCGCCGATGCCTTCGACCACACCGTTCACCAGTTGGCGGGTCTTGTGGTGGCCGGGTTCACCAAAAGACAGAGCGTTCATAGACGCGATGGGGCGCGCGCCCATGGTGAAGACGTCGCGCAGGATGCCGCCGACACCTGTTGCCGCACCCTGATAGGGTTCAATGTAGGAGGGGTGGTTATGGCTCTCCATCTTGAAGACCACCGCCTGACCGTCGCCGATATCGACAACACCCGCGTTCTCACCCGGTCCGCATATCACCTGAGGTCCCGAGGTGGGCAGGGTACGCAGCCATTTCTTGGACGACTTGTAGGAACAATGCTCGTTCCACATGGCCGAAAAGATGCCCAGTTCGGTGAAGGTCGGCTCGCGCCCGATGATCTCGAGGATCATGTCGTATTCGTCGGGCTTGAGCCCGTGTGCGGCGATCAGGTCTGGTGTGATTGCGGGCTCTTGCATCTTCTGTCCTGTGTCCAAGTGGGCCGAGATTGCGCGCCTTTTAGGCCAAGGGCGCGCCCGTGGAAAGGGTTAAGACCCGCAAGGCATAGTTTGACGCGGCCTGGGGGCAAAAAAACGGCCGCCCGGCTGGTTGAGCAGGGCGGCCATCATGATCTTTCAGGTATCTTCGTTCTACTCCGGCGCGCCGTGAGCGGAACCGGGTTTTTGGCCCTGCTGTTCGGCTTGCTGGTTGGCGGCTTCACCGGCAGCAGCCCCGATGGCGGCTTTTTGTTCCTCAGTCAGGTGATCGGCGTCGTCCAGGCCAGGGATCGCTACGCGCACCTCGCGGCGGGCAAAGTCGATGCCGTTTTCCTTGAAAGCGGCCTTCACGCGATTGAAGATTTCCTTGCGCAGGGTGAACTGCTTGCCGGGTTTAGCCATGAACTTGCCACGGATAATCATGCCCACATCATCAAAGTCAAACACACCCTGAGACTTGAAGGGCTGCAGGAAACCCTCCTTGTGGGTCTCGTCCTCCATCATCTCGGCGCCGATCTTCTTGAAGATCTTCTTCACCTTGTTGGGATCGGTGTCGAAGGGCACGGTGAATTTCAGTTTCATGATGACCCAGTCGCGGCTGTAGTTGGTCAGCTTCTGAATCTCACCATAGGGAATGGTGTGAACCGGGCCGCGGTGGTGACGCAGTTGCATCGAGCGGATCGAGATTTTCTCGACCGTTCCGGTGGTGCCACCGACATCCACATATTCGCCAACCCGGAAAGCATCATCCACCAGAAAGAAAATGCCGCCGACGATGTCAGCCACCAGTTTTTGGGCGCCAAAGCCGATGGCCAAACCCAACACACCAGCACCGGCCAAAAGCGGAGTGATATTGATCCCCAAAGCCCCTAGGGCAAGCAGAACAAAGATCACCGCGATGGCGGCCTGCGCGGTCACACGCAGCAGCGGCAGAACCGTCGCCAAGCGCGAACCGCCCGAACCACCGCCTTCACCGGCCTCTTCGTCGGGGCTTTGCTCGGCTGCAGTTTGTTCTTTCGCCAGACGACGGTTGATCCAGAGCGAGACGACCTCGTTCAGGATGTAGCCGATGGCGATGATGATGAAGAACTGGATCAGCTTGCTACCGGATTCGGCACCACCACCTGCGATTTCCTGCAGGTCCAAATCCCATGCCCTGGCAATCATCAGGATTACCAGAATGCCAGCCAAAACCCGGCCGATGCGGATATAGCTGCGTTTGGTGGACCTATACGCCCGCTCGGCCACGGGGCCTTCGCCTTGCATCGGCGGCTGAAGATGGCGCACCAAGCCGCGGATCAACGTGTCCAGCGCCGGTGCGATCAACAACCAAAACATGGTCGTGAAATGCGCTCCCTGAACCAGCAAGATGCGGGTCACCGGATCGCGCTGCGCGGCCAGAAACTCAACAAGCAGCCAGATCACCGCCGAAACGCCAATAGCGAAATAGGGGTAATAATGCGCCACCTCCTCGTCGAACTTGGTGTGATCGGGGTCGGTGCCCAGCATCATCTGTGACAGGCCTTCACGCGCTTTCCAGGCAATCACACCGATGTAGATGTGGATTGCTGCGTTCAGCCAGAACCCAATGCGAGTTTCCCCTCCGGTGACGCCGTTCAGTTGATTAAAGCGGAGGATGAACAGTGTGAACCCGATTAGCAGCAAAAGGCCGATCAGATTGCGATGCAGGTATTTCGCCCAATGGTCGTCAATGTTCACAAGGCGGAAATGAGGTTTGTTCGGCGCCAGGACAAAGCGCGAGGCGGCAGCGCCCAACCGCGGAATCCAGACTAGATAGAACACGAAGGGCGCGGCATAGGTTAGTTGTTCCGGCGTTAGAAGTACGCGTCCGAGGGCACGGATGACGACGTAGAAAACCACCAGGCCGGCGATCTCGCGACAGAAGCGGCGGAACAAGTAGCTGACGGCCCCCCACAGATCATTCTCATCCGCAGCTTCGGTCTGATTGTGCCACTTTCGGGTCAGCAAGCCGAACAGCTTTTCCGCGATGAAGCCGGCGACCAGAACGCTCAGCACCAGCCCCATTAGGACAAACACACCGTTGGTCCCGAATGTGCCGATGAAATTATCGATTGCATGCACCTGTGCGCTGAAAAGGTTTGGCACGGTGACTGCAACGTGCGTCCACGACGCCACCATTTCGGCCCAAATCTCGTTGAGTTCAGTTATCGGGTCTTCACGATCCGCTGCCTCAGCGGCGTGTTTTTCCGCGACCGCATCCAGACGCTCTAACAAAATGGCGCGAACTTGATCGTCGGACATACGTGCGACCAGATCGTCGACCTGTTCAGGTGTCAGGTCTTCTGGAATGCTGACAGGGGCGGTGGAACCGGTCGAGCCGTTGCTCTGCGCCAATACTGGCCCGGTCAGGCAAACAACGGAAATTATCACCAGCAATAGGCGAAAGGGCTGAAACATCGAATCTGTCCTCGAACACAAGTCTTCGTGATTTTTTCGTGATCATAGGTCTAAGTGCCCGGAAATCACAGAAGTTTTGGCGATCAGACTGGCACATGTGGCCTTAAGCCAAAAAAAAGGCCGAGCACTAAGCTCGGCCGTAGTCCAACAGGGAGGTATGAAGATGATGAGCGTTTCAGCATCACCGCCTTCGAGTGCTCATTTAGGGATCAGTTTGTGAACGATCAAGATTTTTCAGACTGATTGCTGATCATGCCCGCTATGCTGCGTGTGCATAGCTAGAGTTTTCCCATCTGCTTCAACTGCTTGCGTTGTGCGATGATCTCATCCTGAACGAAGTCACGGAAGGCTTCGACGCGTTTGGAATGGCGCAATTCCTCGGGGTAGGCGAGATAGACGGGAACGTCTGCGGTTTCGATATCTGACAGGATCGGAACAAGATGCGGGAAATCCTGCGTCACGTAATCCGGCAGCACGCCGATACCCAGATTGTGAAGC
The DNA here is from genome assembly GCF_059609725.1 of Ruegeria sp. YTSC199. Lineage (NCBI taxonomy): Bacteria > Pseudomonadati > Pseudomonadota > Alphaproteobacteria > Rhodobacterales > Roseobacteraceae > Ruegeria > Ruegeria sp. YTSC199. The sequence continues at coordinate 174,544 of NZ_JBXWMF010000007.1, read as the reverse complement.
ACGCCCTGCAGGACGCCGAAATAGTTGTTCACAGTCAGCAGCGAGCCGGGATTATACGTCATCAGGTGTCGTACCATTGATGCGCTTGCACCGACCTGAGGGGCCGAGGGCGTCTGACAAATCAGCCGGTGGTCCTTGATTTCGTCCAGTGACTCCAGCATCCCACCATGCGTTTCGATGTATTCCTGGGTCGCGTACAGCATCATCTGTACGGTCATCAGCCGCTTGCGGACCAGATCGGCCTGGCTGGGTTCTTTCATGCGGATAGCGACGTCGGCTTCGCGCATGGGCAGGTCCAGCACACGCTCTTCCAGCATCAGGTCGATGTTGAGGTCGGGGTATTGCTCGTACAATTTCGGCAGGCGAGGGGCTAGCCACAGCGTACCGAAGCCGAAAGTGGTTGTGACCCGCAGGACGCCAAAGACCTCTTCTTCGCTGTCGCGAATACGGGCTGCAGCGGCATCCAGGCGTTTTGACATGGCCGAGGTTGCATCGAACAGCAACTCACCCTGTTCGGTCAGGATCAAGCCGCGTGCGTGTCGGTGAAAAAGGGTCGAATCAAGCGACTCTTCCAGTGCTCTAATCTGTCGGCTGACGGCCGATTGCGACAGGTTTAGTTTGTCACCTGCATGAGTCAGGCTGCCTGCATCTGCCACTGCGTGAAATATTCTAAGCTTATCCCAATCCATCGCCGCAACTCTCGTTATTCTTCGGAACGCCTATATGAAATAGGTAACAACTTCCACATTCAAAGGCTGAAATCCTTAGGTTTCAGAGGATAAAGTCTATACAGGTCAGAAATTATGACCTAAAATGGGTGAAAATTTTGCACACTGATCTGACGAGGGGAGACGTCTGATGAGTCAGCCACAAATATCGCTGAATGACCGGTTCGATCTGGAAAAGAACCCAGTCCTTTTGAACGGGACGCAAGCGCTTGTGCGCCTGATGCTTATTCAAAAGGCGCGGGACATGCAGGTGGGGTTGAACACGGCGGGTCTGGTGACCGGATATCGCGGGTCGCCGCTGGGTGCCGTGGACCAGCAGATGATGCGGGCGCAAAAACAACTGACTGAAAGCGACGTCACGTTTCAGTACGGATTGAACGAGGATCTGGCCGCCACCGCCCTATGGGGCAGCCAGCAAGCGGGGCTGCGCGGGGACGGGCGGTTTGATGGCGTGTTCGGCCTATGGTACGGCAAAGGACCTGGTGTTGACCGATCCGGGGATGTGATGCGCCACGCCAACATGGCGGGCACGGCCAAGCATGGCGGCGTGCTAGTGGCGATGGGCGATGATCACACCGGCGAAAGCTCAACCGTTCTGCATCAGTCCGAATGGTCGCTGGTCGATATGTACATGCCAATTGTCAGCCCGGCGGGTGTCCAGGAGGTTTTGGATTACGGTGTCTACGGGTTTGCGCTCAGCCGGTTCTCCGGGCTTTGGGTCGGTCTGAAGACGATGAAGGACACGATTGAAGTCACATCGGTCGTAGACGGCAGCGCGGATCGAATGAAGTTGGTCGTGCCTGAGTTCGACATGCCCGAAGGTGGGCTCAACATCCGTTTGGGCGACACACCGCACCTGCAGGAAGGGCGGATGATCGACTATAAACGTTTCGCTGCCGAAACGTTCTCGCACGCCAACAAGATGGACCGTCGGGTCTGGGGCAAGCCCGGGGCCAAAGTCGGTTTTGTCGCGGCAGGCAAGAACTGGCTGGACCTGACCCATGCGATGTCCCTTTTGAACATCGACGAGGCCGAAGCCGAGCGTCTGGGCATCACAACCTACAAGATCGGACAAACCTTCCCGCTGGACATGGCCGGATTTCATGACTGGGCTCAAGGGTTAGACCTGATTGTAATCGTTGAAGAAAAGCGCAAGCTGATCGAGGTGCAGGTCAAAGAAGCCATTTTCGACGATCGCCGCGGTCGCCGTGTGTACGGCTGGTACAAAGGCGGGGCCGGGACGCTGCACCGCGAAGAACTGTTCCCGACGCGTGGCGCTCTGGACCCGATCATGATCGCCGAGAAACTGGGCGAGATTCTGATCGAAGAGGGCCGGGATACCGACGGTGTTCGCGCTGGCCTGGCCAGCCTGTCCGAGGCTAGACGGGCCGACAATGCCGAGGAAATCGCGACGCGCCTGCCGTATTTTTGTTCGGGCTGCCCGCATAACAGCTCCACCCGGCTACCCGATGGTAGCCGCGCCTATGCGGGCATCGGATGTCACTACATGGTGCAGTGGATGGACCGCGACACCACCGGCTTCACGCAGATGGGCGGTGAGGGTGCAAACTGGATCGGTGAGGCGCCATTCTCGACCACCAAACACGTGTTCCAGAACCTTGGCGACGGGACATATAACCACTCGGGTGTGCAGGCGGTCCGGGCGGCTTTGTCGGCGGGCACGAATATCACCTTCAAGATCCTGTTCAACGACGCCGTCGCTATGACCGGCGGGCAGGAGAACGAAGGTGGCCTGACGGCAGAACGGATCGTGGCCGAAGTCAAGGCCATGGGCGTTCAGCATGTCGCGGTGGTTTATGATGAAAAAGAAGACTTGAATTACAAGGCTCTGCCCGCCGGAGTTGAAACCTTTGAACGAGCCGAACTGATGCAAGTGCAGGAACGGTTCCGTGAGATCGAGGGCGTCTCGGTCATCGTCTACGTGCAAACCTGCGCCGCCGAAAAACGGCGACGGCGCAAAAAGGGTGCGTTCCCGGATCCGGACAAACGGGTCTTTATCAACACAGATATCTGCGAAGGATGCGGTGATTGCGGTGTGCAGTCGAACTGCGTCTCGATTGTGCCCGTCGAGACCGAATTGGGCCGGAAGCGGGCCATCGACCAATCCAGCTGCAACAAGGACTACTCTTGTATCAACGGGTTTTGCCCGTCGTTCATAACGTTGGAAGGCGCGCAAATCCGAAAAGAGGCAACCACCGAAATCGACCTGCCGGATTTGCCTGAACCCGTGCTGCCAGAGATCAAAGGCACTTATAACGTGGTCATCACCGGAATTGGGGGCACCGGCGTCGTGACCTTGGGTGCCATATTGGCGCAAGCGGCACAGATCGACGGCAAAGGCGCCGGGATGATGGAGATGGCAGGTTTGGCTCAGAAGGGAGGCGCGGTGCATATCAACTGCCGCCTGGCCAACCGCCCCGAAGATATCAGCGCCATTCGCGTCGCCACGGGCGAGGCGCATGCCTTGATCGGTGGCGATCTGGTGGTATCCGCCGGGGCCAAGACGTTGGGCCTGACACGGGCCGGCCAAACCGGGGCTGTTGTCAACAGCCATGAAACCGTCACCGGTGATTTCACCCGTGATATCGAGTTTAGAATTCCGGGCGACAGACTCAAACTGTCATTGCAGGCGCGATTGAAAGAGTATGTCTCGCTGTTCGATGCCACCGATCTGGCGCGCGCCGTGATGGGGGATTCGATCTATTCCAACATGATGATATTCGGCGCGGCATGGCAACGCGGTCTTCTGCCTGTCAGCTATCAGGCGTTCGTATCGGCCATTGAACTGAATGGCACGGCGGTCGAGCGCAACAAACGCGCCTTCAACATCGGGCGTTGGGCCGTACTGCATCCGGAGGAGGTTGCAGGGATTCTAGAGCCTAACACGGCTGAATTGCCGAAGACTCTGGACGCGATTATTGGTTTTCGTGTGCAACACCTGACCGCTTACCAAAATGGTCGCTTGGCCAAGCGATATCTCAAATTGGTCAATGGGTTTGACGATGAAGGCATCCGCAAGGCCGTGGCAAAAGGCTATCACAAGCTGTTGTCTTATAAGGATGAATACGAGGTTGCCCGCCTGATGCTGGACAGTCGGGATAAGGCGGCGGCAGAGTTTGATGGGGATTTCAAAATGACCCTCCATTTGGCCCCGCCCATTCTGGGTGGGACCGGATCGGACGGTCGACCGAAGAAACGAGCGTATGGGGAATGGTTGCTGAAGCCGATGAAAGTTCTGGCCAAACTGAAAGTCCTGCGTGGGACACCACTGGACATTTTCGGTTACAATGCCGAACGGCGGTTGGAACGGAAGCTGATCAAGCAATATGAGCGGGATATCAAAGAGATAAAACCTCTTGTTTCCCCCCAAACGCGGGATGCGATTATCGCCCTTGCGCAATTGCCGTTGGACATTCGTGGGTTCGGGCCGGTTTTGCGCACAAACGAGGCCAAAGCGGCCAAACGGCGCGAAGAACTGCTGTCCTCGATCCGCGACGGAGGACCCGAACTGCGCGCGGCGGCGGAATAAAACGTCACGGTCGTGTCACGGAACCTAGGCAAAATTGTTGCTTAAACATATCTTGCACGCAGCAAACCTCGGAGATTCGAATGCCTTCGCGCCGTCATGTCGCTCGTGACATTTCTTATGCTTATTCCGCCGAAACCAAAGGTGGGCAGATGGTGATCAAGCTGATGGAGAACACCACCGGCCGTATGCGCCTGATCAAGCGCGCGGACGGGTACGAGAAAGAGGTCGCCAAAGGGCGCGATTTCTGGTCGGTGATGGTGGAACGCTACGGGTTGTCTCTGGACGTGGTCGGCGGGGCGTTGTCGAACGTTCCCAACGACGGTCCGGTAATCCTGATTGCCAATCACCCCTATGGTATTCTCGACGGGATGATGATGGGCCACATCTTGTCTCAAACCCGGGGTGATTTCCGTATTCTAGCCAACCATGTTTTCCGCAAGGCCGAGGATCTGAACCGCATCATTCTGCCGATCTCGTTTGATGAAACGAAGGAGGCTATGAAGCTGAACCTGGAAACCCGCAAGACCGCTCTGAACTATTTGAGCGAGGGCGGGGCGATTGGTGTTTTCCCCGGAGGGACGGTTAGCACTGGAGCCAAGCCGTTCTCACATCCGATGGACCCGGGCTGGCGCGGGTTCACGGCCCGTATGGTGGCCAAGTCGAACGCCACAGTGGTGCCGGTTTTCTTTGATGGACACACCTCACGCCTGTTTCAGATCGCAAGTCATTTGCATAATACCCTGCGCATGGGTTTGCTGATCAAAGAGTTCAGGAAACGCGTTGATACGCCGGTCAAAGTGGTGATCGGAGACCCCATCGGGCGCGACGTTCTGGATCCATTGGCGAAGGACACGCGCAAGATGATGGATTTCTTGCGCAAAGCCACGTATGAGCTGTCCCCAACACCGCTGGAGTCTTATGACTACGGCTATGAATTTGAGGAACGGCATCGCGCCTAAAGGGGCAAATGGCAGTAGGTATCTTTGATTCTGGATTGGGCGGTCTGACCGTTCTGGAAGCCGCGCAGAAACGTCTGCCGGACGTGGATTTCCTGTATTTTGCGGACAGCGCTCATACCCCCTATGGCGTGCGCGATGCCGAGAATATCTATGATCTGACACGGCGTGCCGTTTACGATCTGTGGAACCGCGGCTGTGATTTGGTGATTCTGGCCTGTAATACCGCCAGTGCGGCAGCTTTGCGCCGGATGCAGGAAGAAGGCGTGCCCGACGGTAAGCGCGTTCTGGGCGTTTTTGTGCCACTGATCGAGGCCCTGACCGAGCGACAGTGGGGCGACAACAGCCCTCCGCGTGAGGTCGCCGTCAAACATGTGGCGCTGTTTGCAACGCCTGCGACGGTGTCCAGCCGGGCCTTCCAGCGGGAACTGGCGTTTCGCGCGATTGGTGTGGACGTCGAGGCGCAGGCGTGCGGCGGTGTGGTCGATGCCATCGAAGACGGCGACATGATCCTTGCCGAGGCACTGGTGCGCAGCCATGTGGATGCGCTGAAACGAAAAATGCCGGAACCGCAGGCTGCGATTCTGGGCTGCACCCATTACCCGCTGATCGCAGAGACCTTTCAGGCCGCCTTGGGCTCGGATGTTCAGGTGTTCAGCCAAGGTTCTCTGGTGGCCGAGAGCCTTGCGGATTACCTGCTGCGGCACCCGAAGATGCAGGGTGAGGGTAAGGGCGGGTTTCTGACCACTGGCAAGCCCGGCACTGTCAGCGATCGGGCCACGCAGTTCCTCCGACGACAAATCACGTTCGAGGCCGCCTGACTTAGGTCAAGGACGAGCCAGCGCAATCTCCTTAATTCGAAGGCCGTCACATCGGCGGTCGTGATATGTGACACTATGGAACAAGAGGTCTGACATGACCCATAAAATCGCAATTCTGGGTGCTTCGGGCTATACCGGCGCGGAACTGGTGCGGCTGATCGCCGAGCATCCGAACATGGAAATCGCCGCTCTGGCTGCCGAGCGCAAGGCAGGGATGGCGATGGCGCAGGTTTTCCCGCATTTGCGCCACATGGACTTGCCAGATCTGTGCAAAATCGCCGAGATTGATTTCTCGCAAATCGATCTGTGCTTCTGCGCGCTGCCGCACAAGACCAGCCAAGAGGTCATTCGCGACCTGCCAAAAAACCTGAAAATCATCGACCTGTCTGCGGATTTCCGTCTGCGGGACGCGGAAGAATATGAGAAGTGGTACGGCAATCCGCACGTCGCCTTGGAGCAGCAGGAAGAGGCCGTCTATGGCCTGACTGAGTTCTACCGGAACGACATCCGCGATGCGCGTCTGGTGGCGGGCACGGGCTGCAACGCGGCCACCGGTCAGTATGTGCTGCGGCCGCTGATCATGGCGGGCGTGATCGATCTGGACGATATCGTGCTTGACCTGAAATGTGCTGTGTCCGGAGCAGGGAGATCGCTGAAAGAAAACCTGCTGCACGCGGAACTCAGCGAGGGGTACAATGCCTATGCCGTGGGCGGTACTCACCGGCATCTGGGCGAATTCGATCAGGAATTCTCGGCTCTGGCTGGTCGCACCGTGCATGTACAGTTCACGCCGCACCTGATCCCGGCCAACCGGGGTATTCTGGCAACCACTTACGTCAAGGGCGATCCGGCCAGTGTATACGAAGCGCTGGATAAAGCCTATGAAAATGAACCGTTTATCCGGATGCTGCCGTTTGGCGAAACGCCGTCGACCCACCATGTGCGGGGCTCGAACTTTTGCCATATCGGTGTGGTTGGCGACCGGATCGAACGTCGCGCCATCGTGATCGGCGCATTGGATAACCTGACAAAAGGTAGCAGTGGCCAAGCCTTGCAGAACGCCAACCTGATGTTAGTTGAGGATGAAACCGCAGGCCTGATGATGGCCCCGCTGTTCCCGTGAGGATGAAATGAAAACGCTCAAGAAACGCCGTCGTGTACAAGTCATTCTGCTGGCCGTCGTGGCCCTCGTTTTGGCCACGGGGTTGATTGGGTATGCGTTGCAGGATGGCATCAACTTTTTCCGCTCACCCAGCCAGGTGATCGCTGAGCCACCAAAACCGACCGAAGTTTTCCGCATCGGTGGTCTGGTCGAGGAAGGCTCAATCATACGCGGTCAGGGTGAAACGGTGCATTTTGTCGTGACCGATGGTGGCGAGAGCGTGCCGGTGGCCTTCACCGGTGTTCTTCCTGATCTGTTTTCCGAAAATCAAGGTATGGTAGGCACCGGTTCTTATGTGAACGGTGTTTTCGAAGCTACTGAAATCCTTGCCAAACACGACGAAACCTACATGCCGAAAGAGGTCGTGGATGCTCTTAAAGAGCAGGGCGTTTACCAGGAAGCCGACGAAAGCTGAATGGAGCTGCGCTGCATACCTGCGGCGGGAATGCTATTGAAAAGATGAAACAGGGCGTTGCGCGCAGCAGGCGGGCAGCGCCCTGTTTCGTTGGGGGAATTTAACCGGGTTGAGAAACCGTGTGTCGGACCAAATGCGGAGGGTGCGATGCAGACGGTGCGACAGATTGCAACTGAGATTGTGGCACGCGAAGGCGGGTTTGTGGACGATCCGGACGATCCTGGTGGAGCGACCAAGTACGGTGTGACCATTCACACCATGCGCCGCATCGGACTGGACCTCTCGGGCGATGGGACAATCAATAGCGCCGATGTACGAAGGCTCAGCAAATCGCAGGCCGTCGATATTTTTGTGCAGCATTATTTTGAGCTGCCGCGGCTGAACTTGTTACCGCAGATTCTGAACCCGTCGGTCTTTGACATGTACGTCAACGCGGGCGGGCAGGCGGTCAAGATCCTTCAACGCCTGCTGCGAGAGATGGGGTTCGGTGTCGCGGTGGACGGTGTCGTCGGGCCTATAACGGCGCGCGCCTGTCAGAACGCGTCGGACCCTGATCCGGTTGCATTGCGTGATGCTTATGGGGTTGCGCGTCGAAACTTTTACTTCCGCCTGGCCGACCACAGACCTGCATCTCGCAAATATGCTCGGAGCCAGGCAGGTGGCAAAGGCGGGTGGATTCGCCGGGCCGAAGAGTTTGTCTCTCCGACCTATCACCTGAGCGATGCAGATTTTAAAAGGAGGGTTGCAGGATGGGATTGATCTCGAACGTCTTGACGTTTCTGTTTAGCGGCGGGCGCAATGTCGTTCGCGAAACTGCTGAAATATTTCGGGAAAATGCCGAGAGCGGAGCGGAGCGGAGCCTGACTTTGCAGCAACAGGCTATGATCCAATTCGGTCAGGAGTTTCAGACCCCGTGCAAAGGAGCATTTGATCGGTTCATGGATGGGCTCAACCGATTGCCGCGTCCGGCGATGGCGCTGGGTACCTTGGGGCTTTTCATTGCGGCCATGGTTGATCCGGTTTGGTTCGCTGCGCGGATGCAAGGAATCGCCTTGGTGCCAGAACCGTTGTGGTGGCTGTTGGGGGTGATCGTGTCGTTCTATTTCGGTGCGCGTCATCAGGCAAAGGTACAGGACATGCAACGAGAGATCACAACTACGATGCAGCGCACTCCTCATGTGCTAGAAAACCTGCAGTCGCTAAAAGCCATGCGCAGTGATGGAGTCAGAGCCGCCGATCCCGGCAACGATGTTGCTCTGGCCGAGAGTGCGACCCAGCCTGACAGCAACCCGGCGCTGGACGACTGGCGGCGCAAACGCGTAGCCTGACCCGCGACACTATGCTCGCCCGTGAGGGGCGAAAGTGATTGGTGCTTGCCCGGTAACGGGATTATATCCGGGGCCATGATTACAGAACTTGGCCACTTTGCCCTGATCCTCGCTTTTCTGGTTGCCATCGTGCAGTCAGTGGTTCCGCTGATTGGTGCCGCCAAACGGTGGCCCGGATGGATGTCCTTTGCCGAACCTGCGGCCATCCTGCAGTTCCTGCTGGTTGGGTTCTCGTTCTGGGCACTGGTCTGGGCGTTTGTGACCTCGGATTTCTCGCTGCGGGTGGTGGTTGAAAACAGCCATTCAGCTAAACCGATGCTGTACAAGATCAGTGGCACATGGGGGAACCACGAAGGCTCGATGCTGTTGTGGGTTCTGATCGTGTCGTTGTTTGGCGCCATGGCCGCGTTCTTCGGGGGCGGCTTGCCACCCACACTGAAAGCGCGGGTTCTGGCGGTTCAGTCCGCAATTGCTGTGGCGTTCTTTGCCTTCATCCTGTTCACGTCGAACCCGTTCGACAGGCTGATCGTGGCGCCATTTGACGGGCGCGACCTGAACCCACTGTTGCAGGACCCCGGCTTGGCCTTCCATCCGCCGTTCCTGTATCTGGGCTACGTGGGTCTGAGCATGGCCTTCAGCTTTGCCGTCGCCGCCCTGATCGAGGGTCGGGTGGATGCCGCCTGGGGCCGTTGGGTGCGTCCCTGGACGCTAGCCGCGTGGGTTTTTCTGACCATCGGCATCGCGCTGGGGTCCTGGTGGGCCTATTATGAACTGGGTTGGGGTGGGTTCTGGTTCTGGGATCCGGTCGAGAATGCCTCGTTCATGCCGTGGTTGCTGGCTGCTGCGCTGCTGCACTCGGCCATTGTGGTTGAAAAGCGCGAGGCCTTGAAAAGTTGGACCATTCTGTTGGCGATCATTGCCTTTGGTTTTTCGCTGATCGGTACGTTCATTGTGCGATCGGGGCTGCTGACCTCGGTCCACGCTTTCGCCAATGACCCCGAACGCGGCGTGTTCATCCTGTTCATTCTGGTGATCTTCATCGGCGGGTCTCTGACCCTGTTTGCCGCGCGTGCGCAGGCGATGGAGGCCAAGGGCGTCTTTGGTATGGTCAGCCGCGAAAGTGCGCTGATTTTGAACAATATCCTTCTAGCCGTCAGCTGTTTCGTCGTGTTCGTCGGAACAATGTGGCCGATGGTTGCCGAGATGGCGTTTGACCGCAAACTCTCGGTCGGAGCGCCATTTTTCAACGCAGCCTTCACGCCGTTCATGGTTGCTTTGGGGATCGCGTTGCCGGTGGGTGCGATGCTGCCGTGGAAACGCGGCAAGCTTGGCAAAACTGCTTTTTCCCTGCGTTATGCCTTCCTGCTGGCGGTGGCTCTGGCATTGCTGGTCTGGGCGATGCAGACAGGGCGTAGTGCGTTGGGGCCGGTTGGTCTGTTTCTGGGCGCATGGATCACCTTTGGAGCAGCCGTTGATTTGTGGAGCCGCACGGGGCGCAAACGCAGCCTCAAGCGACTGTTCCGTCTGCCGGGCGCAGACTGGGGCAAGGCTGTGGCGCATACCGGTCTGGGCGTGACCATATTCGCCATTGCTGGCCTGACTGCGTGGGAGGTTGAAGACATTCGCGTCGCGCAACCCGGCCAGCTGTTCGAGGTCGGGCAGTTCACCCTGACGCTCAATGATGTCCGGCGTGTTCAGGGGCCAAACTATTTCTCGACCATGGCTGATGTTGTGGTTGAAAAGAACGGTCGGCCGATGGGCACGCTCCATCCTGAAAAACGAGACTATCCGGTCGCTCGGATGCCTACAACCGAAGCGGCGATTGACTATCGGTTCCTCGGCGATCTCTATGTGGTGATCGGTGATCAGCAGGCCGATGGCGGCTGGGTTATGAGGACCTATATCAAACCGCTGGCGAACTGGATCTGGGGCGGCTGTATCCTGATGTCTCTGGGCGGGTTGCTCAGCCTGTCGGACCGCCGGTTCCGCGTAGCGGCCGGTGCGCGCAAGACACCAGCGGGCGGAGTACCTGCGGAATGAAACGTCTGATCCTGATCCTGACGCTGATTGCGTCGCCTATGTTTGCTGTGCAGCCCGACGAAGTGCTGGACGATCCGGCGCTGGAACAACGGGCCCGGGACCTCAGCACCGGGCTGCGTTGTCTGGTCTGCCGCAACGAAAGCATCGATGAAAGCAACGCCGAATTGGCGCGCGATCTGAGGCTGGTTCTGCGAGAACGCCTGGTGGCGGGGGACACGGATGAAGAGGCAATGGCCTTTATTGTGGATCGTTACGGCGAGTATGTGTTGCTGAAACCGACGACATCGGGCTCGAATCTGATGCTGTGGCTTGCCGGCCCCATCATGTTGCTGATTGCCGCCGCGATGGGCTGGAACTTTCTGCGAAAGCGGGCTCAGATTCAATCCAGCGGTGACAAGGACAAGCTTACCGAAGCCGAAAAAGAGCGATTGCGCCAAATTCTTGAAGACTGACCCAGGGTTCCGCTTTTCCTTCCCCTGCATTTCGGTCAGGGTTCCGAAAAGAACGGAATTTTGGGGAGGGGTTCATGGAATACGAAACGATCCTGTTGGACATCACGGACGATTTGGCGGTTGTGACCCTGAACCGTCCCGACAAAATGAATGCGATGACGGCGCAGATGCGGGCCGAGGTCACGCACGCGATGAAGCACGCCGCCCGCCACGCGCGGGCGATTGTTTTGACCGGATCCGGCGGTGCCTTTTGTTCGGGGCAGGATCTAGGCGACGCGTCCAGCACAGGCAAGATTGACCTGGAACGGACGCTGCGCGATGAATACGAGCCGATGCTGGAGACGATCTATGATTGTCCGGTTCCCACCATTGCGGCCGTCAACGGCCCGGCAGCGGGGGCAGGGGCGAACCTTGCGTTGAGTGCGGATGTAGTGATCGCAACCGAAAGCGCCTATTTCCTACAGGCATTTGCCCGGATTGGCCTGTTGCCCGACGCGGGTGGTACGTGGTTCATGCCGCGTCAGATGGGGTTTGCCAAGGCCATGGGAGCCGCCTTGTTTGCCGACAAGATCAGCGCGCGGCAAGCGGATGATTGGGGCCTGATCTGGGAAGCCGTGCCCGATGACGCGTTCGATGCCCATTGGCGCAAGCGCGCATCTTATCTGGCCAAAGGCCCCACGGCCGGATTCGGAGCGATCAAAAAGGCGATCCGCGGGACTTATGAGAAGACATTGCCGCAGCAACTGGCGATCGAGGCGCATCTGCAGGGCGATTGCGGCCGCAGCCGCGATTTCGCCGAAGGCGTCGTGGCCTTCATGGAAAAACGCCCCCCGAAATTCGAGGGGCGCTGATGCTTAGGCACGGCGGCGGCGGCGTGTACGACGCTCTGGCGCGCCATCGTCGCCTGTACCATCCGATGCCGAGGAAAACGGTCCTAGGGCGTCTGTGATCTGATCCAGCGTCGGGCGCGAGCCGCGCGGCGTCGTATCCAGAGCTTCGCGCATTTTGCGCAGATGCGCGGGCATTGTGCCGCAGCAACCGCCAATGATCGTGGCCCCGGCATCCCGGGCCATTGCCGCGTAATCACCCATCAGTTCGGGCGTGCCGTCATAGTGGATGTGACCGTCGACATATTTTGGGATACCGGCATTGCCTTTCGAGATCACGGGCCGCTCGGTTCCTTGCGCCGCAAAGCCCAGCACGGTGCGCAGAATGTCCGAGGCGCCGGTGCCGCAATTGGCTCCGAAGGCAACCGGCGGATTGGGCAGGGTTTCGACCAACTGCGCCAGATCAGCCGATGTGACGCCCATCATGGTGCGCCCGGCGGTATCAAAGCTCATGGTGCCGCACCAGGGCATGTCGGCCAGGGCAAAGGCCTCGGCAGCCGCGCGGAACTCTTCCGGGGCGCTGATGGTTTCCAGCCACAGGACATCCGCACCGCCATCCTTGAGTGCCTCTGCCTGTTCGTGGAACATCTCGACTGCTGCAGAGTGGGACAGGCTGCCGACAGGTTCCATGATCTCACCGGTGGGACCGACCGAGCCAGCCACAATAATTTGGCGTCCTGCCTTGTCAGCAACCTCGCGACCAAGTTCTGCGCCAATACGGTTCAATTCGGCCACACGGTTCTGCGCATCATGTAGTTTCAAGCGTGCCGAGGTGCCGCCAAAAGTGTTGGTCAGGAACAGATCGCTGCCCGCATCGACCGAGCCCTGATACAGCGCACGAATCTTGTCTGGGGAGTCAACGTTCCACAGCTCGGGTGCATCACCGGACTGCAGGCCCATGTTGAAAAGGTTCGTACCTGTTGCGCCGTCTGCCAGAATGGCATCTTTGGTTTCGAGAAGCTTGCTCAGTGCATTTGTCATTGGGACATTCCAAAAAAGGCGCAATCGGCCTGACAATTATTAGAGACGCTCCGTGTCTCATGACCGGGGCGTCAAATCAAATTCATAAATCTCATGAAGATCATGAGGCGGTCAAACAAGCCTTAGTCCGTTTCGCTGAGAACCTGGGCTTTGGCTTCGGGAAGAAGCTCGGCCATCTTGGCGCGGATTTCGTCGTCCGAGGAAAGCGAACCCAGATCGCCCGAGACTTTGCGCACCACGTCTTCGTGCCCGGCTTCTTCCAGATCGGCGGTGACGACGGTTCTTGCGTAGTCTTCAGCCTCTTGGCTGGATTTGCCGAGTTTCTCTGCAGCCCACAGGCCAAGCAGCTTGTTGCAGCGGGCTTGTGCCTTGAACTGCATTTCCTCGTCATGCGCAAACTTTGCTTCAAAGGCGTATTCGCGTTCGTCAAACGTGGTCATTGGTTGGGGACCTCTTGGATAACAACTTCTTTCCTGATGATATGACTATACGTGCGGCTGTTCGCAAGGTATTTGCGCTGCGTCAAAGCCTCTCGGGTCAGTAAACTTGCGGGAAAGGGGGGCTTGCACTATGAGAACGCCAACGTGAGGGGACTCATTCCCTCTGTTCTGAGTGGAAAGGTCGCTTATGGCGCGTCGCAAGAAAATCTATGAAGGTAAGGCCAAGATTCTGTACGAAGGTCCCGAACCGGGCACTATCGTACAGTATTTCAAGGATGACGCCACCGCGTTCAACGCCGAGAAAAAAGACGTGATCGACGGCAAGGGCGTTCTGAACAACCGCCTGAGCGAATTCTTCATGAACGGGCTGGCTCAGATCGGCGTGCCGACGCATTTTATCCGCCGTCTGAACATGCGCGAACAACTGGTGCGCAGCTGTGAGATCGTTCCGCTGGAAGTGATCGTGCGCAACTATGCCGCCGGTTCGATGTCGAAACGCCTGGGCATCGCAGAGGGCACGCAACTGCCGCGCCCGATCGTGGAATACTGCTACAAGGACGATGCGCTGGGTGATCCTCTGGTTACTGAAGAACACATCGCCGCTTTTGGCTGGGCCAGCCAGCAGGACATGGAGGACATCCTGAGCCTCGCGCTGCGGGTGAATGACTTCATGAGCGGCATGATGCTGGCCGTGGGCATCCGTCTGGTTGATTTTAAGATCGAGATCGGCCGTGTCTATGACGGCGACTACCAGCGACTGATCATCGCGGACGAGATCAGCCCCGACAGCTGCCGGCTGTGGGATATCGAGACTGGTCAAAAGCTCGACAAGGACGTGTTCCGCCGCGATCTGGGCAGCCTGACCGATGCCTATTCCGAGGTTGCACGCCGTCTGGGTGTTTTGCCGAAAAGCAATGTGGCGAAACCGACGCTTATCAACTAAGCACTATTTCGGTCCTGAAAATGGTGAAAGCGCTGTCCGCACAGACGGCGCTTTTTTCTTTTGCTCTAGCGGTTTGACAGAGCGCCCGGTCCTTCGCATTGTCGGGCAGGTGCAACCAGGGTGGTCCCGACATGGCCGAATTGTTTGATCAGGCTGTCTTTCTCAAATTCCTCGCGGCGCTGCTGGCGATCTTCAACCCGCTTTACGGCATCCCGATATTCCTGAGTATGACCGAGGGCTTTTCGACCTCGGAGCGCAAACGAGTGGCGCTGATCGTGACGGGCACTGTTGTGATCGTCGCTCTGATCGCCGTACTGGTGGGCGAAGAGGTGCTGGCCATCTTTGGCATCGATATTCCATCGTTCCGCATCGCCGGTGGACTGATCATTCTGGGGGTCGGCATGTCGATGCTGAATGCCTCTGACCGGCCACAGGGCGATCAGCAGGCAGTGGAAGAGGGGGCCAAGAAGAAAAGCAATATCGCCGTTGTTCCGCTGGCGATACCTCTGACCATCGGTCCGGGCACTATCGCGACCACAATTGTCTTTGCCCACACGCTGTCCGACGGGGCCGAGATTGTCACCTTGGGGTCCGCAGTATTGATTGCCTGCGCCATCGTGGGGCTGGGGTTGTTGTTTGCGGACCCGATTTCTCGGTTTTTTGGGCCGACCATGATCAATGTGATTACCCGCGTCATGGCGATTATCCTTGTTGCCGTGGCCGTTGAAATGGTGCTGACCGGCACGTTCAACGCCATAGATGCGCGGTACCCGGGGCTGACCGGCGGAAGCTGATCAGCCCACCTGCGTCAAACTGTATGCGGACAAGGGTTGTCGAAAGCTGCTTCGCACGCTATCCCCCGCGCAACGGAACGGGCCCGGAACCACGGCCCTCAGCTGGAGTTGCAGGAATGAAAGCACGGGTGCATGTGATGCTGAAGAACGGGGTCCTCGACCCGCAGGGTGAGGCCGTACGGCACGCTTTGGGCGCCATGGGCTTTGATCAGGTCGAAGGCGTGCGTCAGGGCAAGGTGATCGACCTTGAACTGGCCGAAGGCGCGACCGAGGCGGACATAACCGAGATGTGCGAAAAGCTGTTGGCCAACACCGTCATCGAACGCTACGAGATCGAACTGGTCTGACTTGATGCGGGCCGCCCGTCTGATCACCCATCGTCAGCCACTGGAGCTGACAACCATTCCCGACCCTGAACCGGCCGAGGACGGCGTTGTCGTCCGGGTTTTGGCCTGCGGCGTTTGCCGGTCGGATTGGCACGCGTGGTCGGGCTCAGACCCGGATGTGGTCTTGCCGATGACACTCGGGCACGAGTATTGCGGCGAGGTTGTCGCGGTTGGGGCGCGTGTGTCTCGGTGGAAAGTCGGAGATCGGGTGATCGCGCCGTTCATTCTGGCCTGTGGTCATTGTCCGGATTGTGCACAGGGTCATCAGACAATCTGTACAGATCAGGTCGTGCCAGGTTTCACCTGCGATGGCGCCTTTGCCGAATACATCGCCGTCGCGCATGCCGACGCCAACCTGACGGCCTTGCCGGACACGCTTGCACCCGAAATTGCGGCTGCCCTGGGGTGCCGGGTTACAACCGCGTGGCAGGCACTGATCGGTCGGGCGAAGATACAGGGCGGCGAGTGGTTAGCCATCTTTGGTGGCGGTGGCGTCGGTCTATCCACGCTATTGCTGGGCAAGGCGCTGGGGGGCCGTGTCGTTGTGATCGACATCGCTGACGACAAGCTGATCTATGCCCAAAGCCTTGGGGCCGATGCAGTGGTCAATGCGGCCACCAGTGATGCGCCAGAAGCGGTGAAAGAAATCACCGACGGCGGAGCGCATGTGGCGATCGAGGCGCTGGGGATCGAAACCACCACCGTTGCAGCGGTGAAATCCTTGCGCAAGTTGGGTCGGATGGTGCAGATCGGGATGCCGACAGGGCAGCATTCGACTATGTCACTGCCGATGGACGTGCTGTATTCCGGCCAGCTGGCAGTCTACGGCACCCGCGGGATGCCAAGCTGGCGCTATCCGTCGCTGTTGTCATTGATTTCAGGGGGCAGTGTTGATCTCAGCCCGCTGGTGACGCGAAAAATAACTCTGAACCAGGTAAGTGACGAGCTTGCCGCCTTTGACCACCCAGCGCCGCCCGGTGTTGCCGTGGTCACCGATTTTGTCTGTTAGGAGGGCCCGCAATGCGCGCTGCCGTTATCGTTTTCCCCGGTTCGAACTGTGATCGGGACCTTGCAGTGGCCTTTGAACAGGCTGGATTTCAGGTCGATATGGTCTGGCACAAGGATGCCGCGCTGCCCGAGGGTATCGACATCGTGGGCGTGCCCGGTGGGTTTTCTTATGGCGACTACCTGCGCTGTGGTGCCATCGCCGCGCAATCGCCAATCTGCAAGGCCGTGGTCGATCACACCAACCGGGGCGGTTACGCCGTGGGGGTGTGCAACGGGTTCCAGATTCTGACCGAAACCGGCATTCTACCCGGTGCGTTGCTGCGCAACGCAGGTCTGAAATACATCTGCAAGACTGTGGGCCTGAAGGTGGAAACCAGCGACAGCGCATTTACCCAAGGCTTTAATGCAGGTGATGTGATCGGAATTCCGATTGCGCACCATGACGGAAACTATTTTGCCGATGACGCCACATTGTCTGCGCTTCGGGATCAGGACCGGATCGCATTCACCTATACCGAGAATCCGAACGGTTCGGTCGGGGACATTGCCGGTATCCTGTCGGAAAATCGCAGGGTTCTCGGTATGATGCCGCACCCTGAACGTGCAGCGGATGATGGGCATGGTGGCACCGACGGTACGGCATTGTTCCGCGCATTGTCGGGTGTCCTCGCGCCTGCGTGACTTGAGGTTACGCCGAACCCCGCGTAATTTTCCGGGATGAGTTTCGATCTTCGTTTAGGCTGGTCCAATCTGACAAAACCGTTCCGTGGCGCACCCCTTGGATGGCGCCTGCGGATTGCGGTGATCGCTTTGTTGGTCGCCGCCTTCGCGACGATCTGGATCACGAACCGTCTGCTGACGGACAGGTTCACCGAGTCGACCCGCAACCGGGCCGAAGTGCGCCTTGCGCTGTATTCCGGCAACCTGCTGAGTGAACTGCGCAGAAACGCAATTGTACCGCAGCTACTGTCCCGCGATCCCACGTTGATCTCAGCACTGCAATCCGGTGACTTTTCGCTGTCTACACAACGCCTGATCTCTTTCGTCGAAGAGATCGGGGCCGCGTCCCTGATGCTGCTGGACGGGGACGGGCGGCTGGTCGCGTCCACCGATCGAAACCGGTTGGGTGAAGCACATCGTAGTTCGCCTTATTTTATTGATGCGGTGCGCTCGAACGCCACGATCTTTACCGTCATCCCGAAGGAATCCGGCGGCTACAGCTTTGTCTATTCGCGCCGGATCGATGCCAACGCCGATATCCTTGGTGTGATTGTTGTCGAGGTCGATCTGCACAAGTTCGAGCTTGCCTGGGCCGGAATTTCCGATGCGGTGATGGTCACAGACAGCACCGGGACGATCATCCTGTCGACGGAACCGCAGTGGCGCGGGCTGGACGAAAACTCAGCCATGCTGCGGCAACCTCCGGAAGGTGCAATCCAACGCGCGATCCGCGCCACGGCGGATTGGACTGCGCTGCCGCCCGATGCCTATCTGCAGGGCGAGGCTGTGATGCGGATGGAAACACGCATTCCGTTCCGTGGCTGGCAGATGACGTCTTTCACGACCTATGCCTCGATCCGGGAAAAGGTGAACAGCGTTCTCGCGCTTGAGATCATGGGATTTGCGATTCTATTGGCGCTGGCCTTCTACGCACTCAGCCGCAGGGCCACGTTACGGATGGCCCTGTTCCAGCGCGAGTCGGCAGAGCTTCGCGCATTGAATGCAAGGCTGCAGCGAGAAATTGCTGAGCGCGAAAGGGTTGAAAAGACGCTAGAAGTTGCCGAACAAACGCTGGCGCAAAGCTCGAAATTGGCCGCGTTGGGAGAGATGTCAGCTGCCGTCAGTCACGAGTTGAATCAACCGCTGGCTGCAATGAAGACCTATCTGGCCGGCGCGCGTTTGCTGCTGCGCCGAAACCGCCCCGAAGAGGCGTTGGCCAGCTTTGGCCGCATTGACGGTCTGATCGAGCGGATGGGCGCGATCACCCGGCAGCTCAAGTCTTACGCGCGCAAGGGCGCGGATACGTTTTCGCCTGTAAATCTTGGTGAAGCGCTGGCCTCGTCCCTGTCGATGATGGAACCGCAACTGCGTCAGAGGCATGTGAAGATCACTCAGATTTTGCCCGAGGAACCTGTGATTGTGATGGGGGACAGGATGCGGATCGAACAGGTGATGGTGAACCTCTTGCGCAATGCGCTCGACGCTACCAAGTCTGTATCAGAGCCGGATGTGGAGATCATTCTGGCAGCAGGCGATATGGCGGTGCTGACCGTCCGTGACAACGGCTATGGCATCGAGGACATCGAGAACCTGTTCGAACCATTCTACACCACTAAGCAGCCCGGAGACGGGGTCGGTTTGGGACTTGCCATATCTTCGGGTATCGTAAACGACCATGGGGGGCGGTTGACCGCCCGCAACAGCCAGCACGGTGGCGCGGTGTTTGAGATGCAGCTGCCGATACTGGGAAGCGACGGCCTCGAGGCCGCTGAATAACAAAGGAATTACTATGGCACAGGCCATGAAAATCGCCATTGTGGATGACGAACAGGACATGCGCCAGTCGATCAGCCAGTGGCTGGCACTGTCGGGATATGACACCGAGACCTTTTCCAGCGCCGAGGACGCGCTGAAAGTCCTGGGGCCGGACTATCCGGGCATTGTCATCTCGGACATCAAGATGCCCGGTATGGATGGCATTCAGTTGCTGAAAAAGCTGATGGGGGCCGACAGCACTCTGCCGGTCATCATGATCACCGGTCACGGTGACGTGCCCATGGCGGTTGAGGCGATGCGCGTGGGCGCGTTCGATTTCCTTGAAAAACCCTTTAACCCGGATCGGATGTCCGAACTGGCCAAGCGCGCCAGCAATGCCCGCCGTCTGACACTGGACAACCGGGCACTGCGGCGCGAGCTGTCAGGTGGCACCCAGATCATGAACAAGCTGATCGGCGCCAGCCCGGTGATGGAGCGTCTGCGGGAAGATATTCTGGATCTGGGGCAGGCAGATGGTCATGTCCTGATCGACGGTGAGACAGGTACAGGGAAGACGCTGGTCGCGCACGCGCTGCACGCGGTTGGCAGCCGGGCTGGTAAAAAGTTTGTACTGGTGTCCTGTGCGGCACTTGAGGAAGACGTTCTGTCGAAACGCCTCTTTGGCCCGATGATGCCCGAAGATACCCAGCTTCCCGCCATCGAAGAGGCGCGAGGGGGGACTCTGGTTCTGGAGGATATCGAAGCGCTAAGTGACACGCTTCAGGCCCGTCTGCTGAGTGTCATGAACGATCAGGGTACGCCGGCGGAAACGCGGATCGTGGCGATTTCCAACCTGCAAGAGGCAGGAAAGACCAGCGAAGACGTGCTGCGTCCTGACTTGTTTTATCGTTTGGCAGCGTTGCGGATCACCATGCCGCCCCTGCGCCAGCGCGGCGAGGATATCCTGACGCTCTTCACCCGTCTCAGCGAACAATTCGCCGAGGAATACGGTTGTGATGCGCCGCAGGTCAGTGCTCAGGAAGCAGCGCAATTGCTGCAGGCGCCGTGGCCGGGCAATGTTCGCCAGCTGATCAACATCGCCGAGCGAGCCGTGCTGCAGTCGCGCCGCGGATCGGGCACGATTGCGTCGCTGTTGATGTCGGATCACGAGGAAATGCAACCGGTGATGACAACCGAGGGCAAACCGCTCAAGGAATACGTTGAAGCGTTCGAGCGGATGCTGATCGATAACACGATGCGACGTCACAAGGGCTCGATTGCATCGGTGATGGACGAGCTGTGTTTGCCACGGCGAACGCTGAACGAGAAGATGGCTAAATACGGGCTGCAGCGTTCGGATTACCTGTGATCGGGCAGGGGGCACTGCCCCCGCCGCCCTTCGGGTGACTCTTCCGGGATATTTTTACCAGATAAAGAGATCCTGAGCAGTGTTCAGGACCTCCTATGCAGTTTGCCCATTGTCTTTTCCACAGGACTGCTTTTATTGTGTCCGAACGGGCCGGGCTTCTTTGCGCCCCTAAGCCCCGAATATTTGAGTTTCGCTGCTCTGCCGCGGATGGTGACAATCCCACGAGGCAAAGCAGACCGATTGTGCCCCAGATTGGGGTAGACGAACGCCTGAGCCCGTTTCTGCGGGCGAAAGGAACAAATGGGCAGGTCGCGGCGAGCCGCGCCTGTCGGAGAAGAACCGCGATGACGCGCGCGCAACGATCGAGAGTACGGGCAGGGGGCCACAGCGCCAGACCCTGCCGCGCGCCGTCCAATATCGCCCTGACAAGACACCACCCCAAAAGCGCCTGTCCTCCCGGACGGGCCAGGACAACGCGTTTGGCGCGGTGCACCAAGGACAAATGGCTAAGAAAATGCTTATCGATGCCACCCACGCGGAGGAAACCCGCGTCGTGGTGGTCGACGGAAACAAGGTTGAGGAGTTCGACTTTGAATCCGAAAACAAACGCCAGCTTGCTGGCAACATCTATCTCGCAAAGGTAACACGGGTCGAACCGTCGCTGCAGGCGGCCTTTGTGGATTATGGCGGGAATCGGCACGGTTTCCTCGCATTCTCGGAAATTCACCCGGATTATTACCAGATCCCGGTCGCCGACCGTGAAGCGCTCATGGAAGAAGAGCGCGCCTATGCCGAAGCGATGAAAGCGCGGGATGAGGCTGAAGAGGCCAAACCCAAGAAGCGTCGCTCGCGGTCGCGCACCAAGGCGGCGGATGTGAAATCGGACGATCCCGTCGAAACGATCGAGGTCTCACCCGAGCCTACGGGCATGGAAACGATCGATCTGGATGAAGGGGAAGAGGGCGCTGATCTGACAGTTCCGGAGGGCACCTCTCCGATGGATCATGTCGCGGAGACCCCGGTCGAAGAACCCGTTGAAGAGACGGAAGCGCCAGAAGAGGCTGAAACCCTCTCTGCAGAAACAGAGGAAGTTGCGGTCGCGGAAGAACCCGCTGCCGAGGCCGAGGCCGAGGCCGAGGAAGGCGTAACAGACACGTCAGAAGACGCTACTGCGAAAACGGAAGAGGCTGCGGGCGAAACGGTTGAGGCAGACGCCGAGATAGCCGCAGATGAAGCGGGCATTGCCGAGGACGCACCGGCGGAAGAACCCCCATCGGACGACGAAAACAAGACCGATGCGGACGACGAGACCGAGGAGAAACCCCGCCCTGACGCATCAGCTAAAGATGACAGTATCGAGTCGGTGGCCGACGAGGATGACAGCGAGGACATTCGCCCGCCGCGCAAGCCTCGTCCGCGCCGCTACAAGATTCAGGAAGTCATCAAGGTGCGCCAGGTCCTGCTGGTGCAGGTCGTCAAGGAAGAGCGCGGCAACAAAGGTGCAGCGCTGACCACTTATCTGTCGCTGGCCGGGCGCTACTGCGTTCTGATGCCCAACACCGCACGCGGGGGCGGGATCAGCCGCAAGATCACCAACGCGCCGGATCGTAAGAAGCTGAAAGAAATCGCCTCGGAAATCGACGTTCCAACCGGTGCGGGTCTGATCATTCGAACAGCCGGCGCCAAGCGTACCAAGTCAGAGATCAAGCGTGACTACGAGTACCTGCAGCGCATGTGGGAGCAGATCCGCGAACTGACGCTGAAATCCATTGCGCCCGCCAAGATTTATGAAGAGGGCGACCTGATCAAACGCTCGATCCGCGACCTGTATAACCGCGAGATTGACGAGGTTCTGGTCGAGGGCGAAGGTGGGTACCGTATCGCCAAGGACTTCATGAAGATGATCATGCCGTCCCACGCCAAGAACGTGAAACGATATGAGGACGCGCTGCCTCTGTTCGCGCGTTATCAGGTTGAAAGCTACCTGACCGGTATGTTTAACCCGACGGTGCAGCTGAAATCCGGCGGTTATATCGTGATCGGCGTCACTGAGGCGTTGGTGGCGATCGATGTGAACTCGGGTCGGGCGACCAAGGAAGGCTCGATCGAGGAAACCGCGCTCAAGACCAACCTTGAGGCTGCCGAGGAGGTAGCGCGCCAATTGCGTCTACGCGATCTGGCCGGTCTGATTGTGATCGATTTCATCGATATGGACGAGCGCAAGAACAACTCGGCCGTCGAAAAGCGACTGAAGGATAAACTGAAGACTGACCGCGCGCGCATTCAGGTGGGCCGCATTTCCGGATTTGGTCTGATGGAGATGAGCCGCCAGCGTTTGCGCCCTGGCATGCTTGAGGCGACGACGCAGCCATGCCCGCATTGCCATGGCACTGGCCTGATCCGTTCGGATGACAATATGGCACTGTCGATCCTTCGACAGATCGAAGAAGAGGGCACTCGCCGCCGCTCGCGCGAGGTTCTGGTGCGCTGCCCGGTCAGCATTGCCAACTTCCTGATGAATCAGAAGCGTGAGCATATCGCGCAGATAGAAGCGCGCTATGGTCTTTCGGTCCGGGTCGAAGGTGACGTGCATCTGGTAAGCCCCGATTTCTCGATGGAGAAGTTCAAGACCGCCAGCCGTGTTGTGCCCGAGGCCAGCGCGCCGGTTGTGTCGGTGGACGCCTCGCTGATGGATTTGGTGGACGCGGACGAAGAAGAGGCTGTCGTCGAAGAAACCGTTCAGGCCGAGGAAGAGTCCAAACCCAAACGCAAGCGTCGCCGTCGTCGTCGCAAGAAGAGCAATGCCGGTGGAGAAGTTTCCGAGACCGACACCGGAACTGAGGAAGAGGCCTCGGCTGAGGCAGCGGATGAACCCGCGTCCGAACCCGAGGCGCCCGCGTCCGAACCCGAGGCGCCTGCGTCCGAGCCAGAGGCGGCAGAGGCTGTTCAGCAAGAGAAGGCCGAAAAACCCAAACGTCGCCGGGCTCCGCGCCGCAAGAAGAAGGACGCGGAACCTGCGGAGGCGGTCGAAGAAAGCCCGGCTGAGGCCGAGGTTGAGGCGGCAGAGGAAGCCGTCGCG
Source organism: Ruegeria sp. YTSC199 (assembly GCF_059609725.1). Taxonomy (NCBI): domain Bacteria; kingdom Pseudomonadati; phylum Pseudomonadota; class Alphaproteobacteria; order Rhodobacterales; family Roseobacteraceae; genus Ruegeria; species Ruegeria sp. YTSC199. Next base: position 150,730 of record NZ_JBXWMF010000007.1, on the reverse strand, counting down.
CCTGTAGGCGATCCGGTGACTGAACCCGAAGCGGAACCGGTCAGCGAAGAACCCGAACCCGTTGAGGCTGAGGCGGAATCGGCTGCAGAGGAAACCCCGGAACCTGAGCCTCAGGCGACAAGCGAACCGGCAACGGAAGAGGTGGCTGAAACCGTTTCTGAAACAGTGGAAACGGTAGAGATCGAAACCGCTGTGGAAGTGGAAGAAGTGGTCGAGGAGACCCCCGAGCCCGTGCTTGAAGTTGTCGCGGAAGAGCCCGAACAGCCCAGCGAACCGGCCAAACCGAAACGGCGGGGTTGGTGGTCTTTGGGGCAGTAAAGAAAAGACCGTCAGTGGGTTCGCACATTTAACAAGTTTCGAGAACGCGTTGACTTATGTCGACGCGTTTTCTTTTTGTTGTTCTGCAGGTTACAGATGAATCGCTGGTGATATGGGAGCGACAAGGAAATGGGATTTTTGCAGGGTTACACTACGCAAAAGCTCAAGTAAAACCAGCGGGGTCCTGAGAAGGCATAAACAGAAGTCAATATAATGTCGCATGAGATTGAAGAGCTCGAAGATGAGTTAGAACAAGCTCGGATTTCTTTAGATTCCCGGCAGTGAGATTTGGAAGCGCGTATGGAGCGCGAAGAGTTCCTTATGTCATTGCTGGACGAAGTCTACGGTATAGATGAAAATCCAGCACGGCAGTCAGCATATGCAGACGATGCCGATTTTTGAATTCCGATTGAAGACCGAAGGGACGAGATCGTCACGAAAGCCGACCATGCTTAACTGACGAAATACGCGGAATTTTATAGTGCGAAGTTCGCGTCAAAATGGAAGAAAGATGCAATGAACAGGATCGAATTCCTGCATGAAAGGATTTCGATCTAAGCGATGGCTTGAGCTTTCGGAGCGTGTGGTAATCGATCTCTCACCGTCAGGATGGGATGCAGGCGGCATTCTGATACTTTCAGGCTCGTTTTCGTGACCGCATGGAAAGTTGTGGGTTGAATTAAGAAGGCATCCTTGACCTCCTGCCTCAGTCGGCTTTTTGAATGAGGTAGACCTGATGTCCGTCCGCGTCCTCTTGAGATAACAGCTGGTGTCCGCTTTCGGCGCAGAAATGCGGAACGTCGATGATGGCGGCCGGATCGTCGGCCAGAATGCGCAAAACAGCCCCGGAAGGCATGGATTTCAGGCGCTTTCTGGCTTTCAGAACGGGCAAGGGGCACAACAGACCCAGCGCGTCGAGCGTTTCGGTGGGATTTGACATGAGGGTGAGATATTTCCACTTTGCCGGACTGTCCAGCGCCCATGCACGGGGATGTGACCGAATGGCCCCGTGACGCGGCTGGTTTGATACCCTATGTGCTGATGCATGTTCGGAATTGATATCATCGACGCGGGTTTGCTGCCTGCCATGTTCATCGCAATGCTGGGCGGGCTGATCAGCTTTCTGTCACCCTGCGTGCTGCCCATCGTGCCGCCCTATCTGGCGTATATGAGTGGCGTGACGATCAACGAGATGCAGGATGAAGCAGCGGCGCGGCGCAAGGCGACACTGTCAGCGCTGTTCTTTGTGCTGGGCCTGTCAACGGTGTTCCTGTTGTTGGGGTTCACAGCTTCGGCCTTTGGGGCGTTTGTACTGCAGAATCAGGTTCTGTTTGCCAAGCTATCCGGCGCGGTCGTGATCGTCTTTGGCCTGCACTTCCTGAACGTCTTCCGCATTCCCTTTCTGGATCGCGAGGCGCGGATCGACGCGGGCGATTCCGGTGGCTCGGTCTTTGGTGCCTATATCCTGGGTCTGGCCTTCGCATTTGGCTGGACACCGTGCATCGGGCCTCAGCTCGGCGCAATCCTGTCGCTGGCGGCGTCAGAGGCATCGGTTGCGCGGGGGACCCTGCTGCTGGGTGTTTATGCCGCGGGGCTGGGGATTCCGTTCCTGCTGGCGGCCATGTTCCTGAACCGCTCGATGTCGGTGATGAACCGAATCAAACCCCATATGGGTACGATCGAGAAGGTCATGGGTGGTTTACTGTTGTTCGTCGGCATTATGCTGATCACCGGCCTGTTCACCGAATTCAGCTGGTGGTTGCTTGAGACCTTCCCGGCGCTGGCCAATTTCGGGTGATGTGCTGATCCGGCTTACCTTGGCAGTAAGGCTACGCTAACCTGCGCCGTAGAAGGTAAAGGCATGAGCGGTCACACAAATCAGCCTCGGGTTTGCAGGCGTCGGGTGTTCTACATCCCCGGCTATGATCCGATTCACCCGCGCCGATATCGCGAGCTGTACCGCAAGGAGAGTCGGACGCAGGCCGAGATTTCGGAGTATGAGATTTCGATTTCTCCAAAGTCCGGTGAAGGACCATACGGTTGGCATGTCCGGTCACATCAGGACGGCGCGGACATCGAGGCGGATATCGACGTTCTGGTCTGGTCGGATATCGTGCGCGAGAGCATGTCAAACTCGATTCCTGCGACCTATATGCAGCTATTGCGCACAGCATGGATTTATATCGGATCAGGCACATTGTGGCGCCTTATGCGGCTGCGGAAGGGGCCGGTGATTGCCGCGCTTTATCCCGTTGGGATGCTGACCGTGCAGTTGGCTTTGGCGTTTTTCGTGGTCTGGGCAATGACCGCACTGCTATGGGCCATTGCTGGGTGGCTGGCCTTGGTGCCAGCGTTTGCGGCGGCATATGCCTTGCTGCAGTGGTTCCGAAAAATCGATAACCGCCTGTTTGCCTATTACCTGATGCATGACTACGCCTATTCGGCAACGCTGAACGGGGCGGTTCCGGCCGAGCTGAAGACCCGCTTGGACGAGTTTGGCGCACATATTCAGAACGCACTTGAAGCGGATGTGGATGAGGTTTTAGTTGTCGGTCATTCCTCGGGCGCGCATCTTGCGGTGACGGTTCTGGCCGATCTGATCCGCAAAGGCGGGATGTTTGATACTGGGCCGGCATTGTCCTTGCTTACATTGGGGCAAGTAGTGCCCATGGTTTCGTTTCTGCCCGAAGCCGAAGATCTGCGCACTGATCTGCAATTCCTGTCCGAACAACCAGACATCACCTGGGTCGACGTGTCGGCGCCGGGTGACGGATGTGCGTTTGCCTTATGTGACCCGGTGGGGGTCAGCGGTGTTGCCACGTCTCAGAAACGCTGGCCGCTGGTTCTGTCAGCCGCCTTCACGCAAACCTTGTCGCCGGAACGCTGGCAAGAGCTGCGCTGGCGCTTTTTTCGGCTGCATTTCCAGTATCTCTGCGCGTTTGATCGCCCCAAAGATTACGACTATTTCCGCATTACTGCAGGTCCTTTGACCTTGGGCCAGCGGTTTGATGGCCGCGTTCCGTCGAAATCGCGCATCGAACAAACAATCTCGAAATACAGGTCGGTACGTATATGAAGCCGCCAAAGCCAACACCCCGCCCGGACAAGGTTTCACTATGGCGGTACCTGAAACTGTTCCGCAAGGATTTGCTGTCGGCGCAGCCACAGCGGCTCTATCGCGCGTGGATGGCCGAGTTTCGCACACCGTTCTTCCGGTCCTACATGATCAACCAACCCGAACTGGTGGATACGGTTCTCAAGAAACGTCCTGATGATTTTCCCAAGTCTGGCCGTATAAGTGAGGGGTTGCGGCCACTGCTGGGGGACTCGGTCTTTCTGACCAACGGCGAGACGTGGAAACGGCAGCGACGGATCATCGACCCGGCCTTTGAAGGCGGGCGGCTGAAGGACACCTTTCCGGCCATGCTACAGGCCGCCGAAGCATGCGTTGCGCGATTGCGCGGGCAGGCGGGTCAGGTGATCGAATGCGAGGAACTCACCAGCCACGCTGCAGCAGATGTGATTTTCCGGACCCTGTTTTCGGTCCCGATCGAACATGAGGTGGCCGCCCAGGTTTTCGAAAAATTCCGGGCTTTTCAGCGGCAACAACCCTTGCTGAATCTGGCGGCGTTTGTTCCGCTGCCGCGTTGGGTGCCGCGCTTGCACGCGCGGAATACACGGCGGAATGCCAGAGATATCCGGGCCTTGATCCAACACCTGACAGCTGAACGGGCCAAACTGATCGTCGCGGGACACGCACCAAATGATCTGGCCACCAAAATCATGACCACACCCGATCCCGAAACCGGGCAGTGCTTTGACACGCAAGAGATGGTCGATCAGGTTGCCATCTTTTTTCTGGCGGGGCACGAAACCAGCGCATCGGCGTTGGCCTGGACCTTGTACCTGATGGCGCTTTATCCCGACTGGCAGGAAAAGCTGAGCGTCGAAGCGAAAATTCTGGACGATATCTGTTTTGGCACCGTGTCCAAACTACGCCTCAGCCGGGATGTATTCCGTGAAGCGCTGCGGCTGTACCCTCCGGTGCCGATGATGGTGCGCGAAGCGACTGGCCCGGAGAAATTCCGGGGCAGGGATGTGGCCCGGGGATCGCAGATCGTCGTAAGCCCGTGGCACCTGCACCGGCAGGAACGCCTTTGGAACCACCCTGACGAGTTTGATCCGACACGCTGGAGCACTGAAAACGGCAAAACCTGTCAGCGGCAGGCGTTCATCCCGTTTTCTGCAGGGCCCCGTGTTTGTACCGGCGCCGGGTTCGCCATGGTCGAGGGGCCATTGCTATTGTCGATGCTGCTGCGGCACTTCCGGTTCGAGGTGGTAGAAGGGCGCATACCCATTCCGGAGGCACATCTGACGGTGCGGTCGAAGGAAGGGATATGGTTGCGCGTGGTTGAGCGCTAACAAACTACCATCGACCTGCGCCTTGCTGTATGCGATGGAAAACGCGGAATCATCATTGAACGGGAAAGTCTTATGTCCAAAGCAGAGCAGCGCGAGCAAATGTCCAACGGCGCGGGTTTCATTGCAGCCCTGGATCAAAGTGGCGGCTCGACACCCAAGGCGCTGGCGCTTTATGGGGTCGAGGCCTCGGAGTATAGCTCGGACGAGGAGATGTTCGGCGAGATCCAGAAAATGCGCGCCCGCATCATTCTGGCCAACGACTTTACAAATGAAAAAGTAATCGGCGCGATCCTGTTCGAACGCACGCTGGGCGAAGAGATCGAAGGCCGAAAGGTTGCCGATTACTTGTGGTCGCAGAAAGGCATCGTTCCGTTCCTTAAGATCGACAAGGGTCTGGAAGAACAGGCCAACGGCGTTCAGATGATGAAACCGATTCCGGGTCTGGCGGACACTCTGGGCAAGGCGAATGGTGTGTTCGGCACCAAAGAGCGTTCGGTGATCCATGAAGCCAACGCTGAAGGTATCGCTGCCGTGGTAGCGCAGCAATTCGACGTGGCTCGTGAAGTTGTCGCTGCTGGAATGGTTCCGATTGTCGAACCTGAAGTGAACATCAACTCGGCCACAAAAGCCGAGGCCGAAGACATCCTGAACGCCGAAATCCTTAAAAACCTCGATCAGTTGGACGAGGGGCAGGATATCATGCTGAAACTGACCATCCCCAGCCAGGCGAACCTGTATGACGAAGTGGCCGACCACCCGCGCGTTGTGCGTGTTGTTGCGCTGTCGGGCGGTTATTCGACCGAGCAGGCCTGTGATCTGCTGGACCAGAACGTCAAGATGATCGCCTCGTTCTCGCGCGCATTGACCGAGGGGCTGTCGAAACAGCAATCGGATGCCGATTTCAATGCTGCTCTGGGCGGTAACATCGACAAAATCTTCCGCGCCTCGATCTAAGAGGCGCTATTCCGGCTTGGTGAATTCGCGGCGCATCTGCGCCGCTTTTTCACGCATAGAACATCCAATGGCGTGATCGTTCACCAGACCCATGGCCTGCATGAAGGCAAATACTGTGGTCGGACCGACGAATTTCCAACCGCGCTTCTTCAAATCCTTCGACATTGCGATGGACTCCGCCGAAGTCGATGCGGTTTGCGGTTCGGGCGGGTTGTCTGCCTCGTATCGCCAGACATAAGAGGCCAGCGACCCTTCGGCAGCCACAAGCTCTTGTGCGCGGCAGGCATTGTTGATGACGGCCTCGATCTTGCCACGATGACGTATGATGCCTGCGTCCTGTAGCAGGCGTTCAACATCACCGTCGCCAAATTCAGCTACGGCATTGAAATCGAAATGATTAAACGCTTTGCGGAAGTTTTCGCGCTTGGCCAGGATCGTGCGCCAGCTTAGACCTGATTGGAAACTCTCCAGACACAGCTTTTCGAAAAGGCGCTGGTCATCCGCTACCGGGTAGCCCCACTCGGTGTCATGGTATTCAAAGAACTCGGGTGCAGCCTGACACCACCCGCAGCGCGGTTGGCCATCCGGACCGGAAACGATTTTGGACATGGAAACCTCAGTTCAAAAGAAAGTTCAGGCGATTGTCTGCACGGGCTGGTTCCATTTCAAGAATTTCGGCCGTCACCACATTTGCAACGACAAAAGGATCCTGGTTGACGAAATTGGATACCTCTTCCTGACTGTCCGCGACGGCCAAAACACCGCCACCTATGCCAGGTTTCAAACTACCGGCGAGCAGGAACATCCCCGTGTCGAACCCCTGCTTCAGCCAGGCGCGGTGCCCGTTCAAATATTCGGGGGCGCGATCCTTGCGTTCAGAAAAACGAAGCAAAATTATATACATGAGAAACCTTTCTCAGGTTGCGTCAGTTTGCGTCAGAAGATGGTCCACCCAGATATTCAGCTGCTGAACCTCGCCGTTTATGAAGGCTTCGTCCTGATAGGCTTGCGCTAGCGTCGCGATGCCCTGGCTTTGCGCCAACAAACGCATGGCCAATTCCCGCGCATCTTCCGAGAGACCGGCCGCGGAAAACTGGCGTTCCAGCCAGTCGCGAAACAGGTCGAACAACAGGTTGGCGTCGCCTTGCGCAGCATGTTCAAGCTTGGACAATTCGGTACACAAGGTTCCGACCGGACAGCCGTAACGCGCAATCTTTGCGCGGTTCATGATCATAATTTCGATAAACTGTCCAATGCGCTGTTTCGGGTCAGGGATCATCTCTTCCCAATCGTCCAGCATCTGTTTTGTCCTGTTTAACCGCAGGTTAATCACTGCCTCGAGAATCTGATCCTTTGTCCTAAAGTGATAATAGAAATTTCCGCGAGAGATGCGGACCGCCTTGGCGATGTCGGCAAATGACGTCTGTGCGAAACCGTTTTGATAAAACAGTTCATCCGCGACCTGAACAATTTGTTCGCTGGTACTGAGATCTGACATCTGACGGCACTTTCCCTCTCTAGGACGCTTGTCCTAAAGTGAGGTTAGGACAAGCGTCCTAAGGCGTCAACACAATTGGAACTACGAAGATGAGGCGTCACGATAGCAACTGAGGATGTAAACCCGTATGGCCGAGGCCAACCCCACTTCAGGATCTCGTTCGACGTCGATCTCGGCCGCCAAGGCGTTGATTGCAATACCTTTGGACTTGGCGATGTCGCGAAAGGCATGCCAGAACTCGTCCTCCAGAGAAACCGAGGTGCGATGACCTTTCAGGGTCAGTGATCGTTTGACCGGACGACCGCTCATTCATCCAGCTCGCGATTATCCAGCTCGCGGCGCTGTTTTTCCCGTTCGAATTTGGTCTCGGTCTTTTCGACCTTGCTGCGGCCGAATTTGACAGAGTTCTGATCCGCGCGGGCCTTTTTCTCGGCCCGCGCTTTTTCTTTTCGATACCGGTTCAGATTGACCGGTTTGCTCATTTGTCTTTCGGGCCGATCATTTGTTCTGGGCGAACGACGGCGTCAAAGGTTTCTTCATCAACAAAGCCCATCGCGATGGCTTCTTCCTTGAGAGTCGTGCCGTTTTTGTGCGCCGTTTTGGCAACGGTGGTGGCGTTGTCGTAGCCAATGGTTGGCGCAAGCGCGGTCACCAGCATCAGAGATTCCTTCATCAGCTTGTCAATGCGCGGCTCGTTGGCCTTGATGCCCAGCAGCATTCGCTCGGTGAAGCTGTCGGTGGCGTCGCCCAGCAGTTGGATGGACTGCAGCAGGTTGTAGGACATCATCGGGTTGTACACGTTCAGCTGGAAGTGTCCCTGCGAACCCGCGAACTTCATCGCCGCGTCATTGCCCATGACATGAGCGGCGACCTGAGTCAGCGCCTCGGCCTGCGTTGGATTCACCTTGCCGGGCATGATCGACGAGCCGGGTTCGTTTTCCGGCAGGATCAGTTCACCCAGTCCCGAGCGGGGCCCCGAGCCCAGCAAGCGGATGTCGTTGGCGATCTTGTAGCAAGAGCCCGCGATGGTTGCCAAAGCACCCGACAGGAAGACCATGGCGTCGTGGGCCGCCAGAGCTTCGAACTTGTTCGGTGCGGTGACGAAGGGCAGGTCGGTAATCTCGGCCATGTTCTTGGCGACGGCCTCATCCCAACCATTATGGGTGTTCAGACCGGTTCCAACGGCCGTACCGCCCTGTGCCAGTTCATAAATTCCAGGCATCGACGCGTGGACACGGGCAATACCTTGACGGATCTGGTGCGCATAGCCACCAAACTCCTGTTCCAGCGTCAGCGGCGTTGCGTCCTGCGTGTGGGTCCGGCCGATCTTGATGATGCCCGCGAATTCTTTCGCTTTTGCTTCCAGCGCCGAGGCAAATTTCTCCAAACCCGGCAGCAGCACGTCGCGCACGCTCATCGCTGTGGCGATGTGCATGGCCGTAGGGAAGGTGTCATTCGAGGATTGACCCATGTTGCAGTGGTCGTTCGGGTGCACCGGGTCTTTTGATCCGATCACGCCGCCCAGGATTTCAATCGCACGGTTGGCGATGACCTCGTTCGAGTTCATGTTGGACTGGGTGCCCGAACCGGTCTGCCAAACAACCAACGGGAAGTTGTCGTCAAACTTGCCTTCGATCACCTCACCAGCGGCCTGAATGATAGCATCCGCAATTCTCGCATCCAGTTTGCCGATAGCCTTGTTCTCCATCGCGCAGGCTTTTTTGATCACGCCCAGCGCGCGCACGATGGCAACGGGCTGCTTTTCCCAGCCAATAGGGAAATTCATGATCGAACGCTGCGTCTGGGCGCCCCAATACTTGTCGGCAGGGACTTCCAACGGGCCAAAGCTGTCGGATTCGGTGCGGGTCTGAGACATCGGTCACTCCGTAGTGTATGCAGTCGCATGCCGTTTACCCGTAACAATGTCATCGTGCAATCGGCCAGTTGCGCGCACCATAAACTCAAGGGTGGCAGAGGTATAGCCGGAAGGGATTGGTAAATTTGCTCGGAAACGCATTGTGCGCGCTATCGGGTCAGCTACAATAGGTGGATCAACTTGTTGGAGGTTAAGGTGGGCACATTGGTTCGAACTTACCCCATGAAAATCATTGCCTTTTTATTAGGCATCCTGATTTCGTCCGCTTTAACTGGACTGAAAGCCCACGCGGCAGATATTGCCCCCTTTGTGGGCAACTACGTCGGGTCTGCCAATCTGGTGGGTGACGACGGAAGCGAAACGCCACGCGACATGAGCGTGGCGATTGAAGAGTTGAAGAATGGCTTCAATGTCAGTTGGACGACCACTACCTACAAGGCAGACGGTCGGGTCAAAGATCAGAAATTTTCGATAGATTTTAAGCAGTCGGACAGGTCTGACGTGTATTCCGCCGCCATGAAGCGCAACGTGTTCGGGCATGAGGTTCCGCTGGACCCGATGCAGGGCGAACCGTTTGTCTGGGGGCGGATCGAAGGTGACACCCTGACTGTGTTCTCGCTGTTTATCGGAGAGACAGGGGATTATGAGCTGCAGCAGTTCGACCGCACTCTGGCAGAGGGCGGTCTGGATCTGTCGTTTTCGCGGTTCCGAAACGGAGTAAAATCGCGCTCGGTCGAAACGTTTCTGAAAAAGCAGTAGCGCCCGCCGGGCAGTTATTTGCGGAAACTGTCCAGCGAGACCACCTCGGCGTCGTGGTGATCGGCTTCTTCTTCCACCTCGATCGATTCTTCGTCGATGGGTTCTATTTCGTCCTCGTCCTCGGGGCTTTCAAAGCGCAACCCGAATTCAACCGAGGGATCGACGAAGGTTTTGATGGACGCATAGGGGATATACAGCGGTTCCGGCGCATCGCCAAAATTCAGCGTGATCGCAAATCCTTCGTCGCCAACCTCAAGGTTCTCGAACCAGTGTTGCATAACGATGGTCATTTCCTCGGGGTACCGCTCACGCAACCAGTCGGCCAGTTTGACGTCCTCCTGGCGGGTGTCGAATGTGATGAAGAAATGATGCGCCCCGGGCAGGCCATTATCGGAAACGCTGGTCAGAACGGTCTTGATGAGCCCGCGCATGGCGGTGTGCATCAGGTTTCCATAGTCGATGTCTTGCGACATGTGTCATCCTCAAAAGTGGTTACCCTCAGCATAGGGGATTTCATCGGAAACGAAAGACCGCCTGTGTGAGGATTGTTTAAACGAAATGCAGTCCCGTTCCTATCGCAGCCGTGATCACCAATGTTGTCGCCATTCCAAATTTACACTTAAAAATCAATAGCCCAGCGAGCAATGTCAGGGCCATGGCGGCCGGATTGAGGCTGGTCAGGTCAGGCCAGGGCAGTGTCACCGGTCCCCATGATGTTTCAGGGATACGCAGAAACAGAACGTTCAGACTGAACCACAAGGACAGGTTGAGAATCACACCCACAACAGCTGCAGTTATCCCGTGCAGAGCGGCGGACAATCTGGGACGGGAGGCCAGTTGATCCAGATAAGGGGCCGCCAGAAATATCCAGAGAAAACAGGGAACGAAAGTGGCCCAAAGCGCAATCGCTCCAGCTGCTATCGCCAGTGGTGCGCCGCCGTTCATCTGGCCAGTCAGCATGGCGACGAACTGGGTCACCAGAATCAACGGTCCCGGCGTGGTCTCGGCCAGGCCCAGCGCGTCGATCATCTGGTCCGTGTTGACCCAATGGTATTTGTCCACGACGGTCTGGGTCATATAGGCAAGAACGGCGTAGGCTCCGCCAAAAGTGACAACGGCGAGGCGGGCAAAGAACCACCCCAAATCGCTCAGCAACTTTTGCCCCGTTACGGTCAGAACCAGTAGCGGCCCCAGCCACATTGCCAGCCAGAAGGCGGCAGTTTGGAACGTACCGGTGACTTTGGGGGTAGGGGGAACCTCCGAGGTTTCAGCCTGACCGTCAAAGGCAACGTATCCCCAAATTGCCGCAGCCAGAATGATCAGTGGAAAGGGCAGGTTCAGCGCGAAGATGGCGAGGAAACCCAGCCCCGCGATGGCGCGGTGCTGTGTGTCCGTCAGTGCCTTGCGTGATAGGTTCCGAAGCGCCTGCAGGACGATCACGATTACCGTTGCCTTTATCCCCAGAAAACCGGCCTGAACCACAGGCAAATCACCGAAGGCGGCGTATAGTGCCACCAGAATCGCGATGATGCAGGCTCCGGGCAGCACGAAGAGGGCGCCGGCAATCAAACCACCGCTAACACCGCGCAGACGCCAACCTGCGTAGGTTGCCAGTTGCATCGCCTCGGGTCCTGGCAGCAGCATGCATAACGAAAGAGCCCGCAGATAGGTCTGTTCGTCCAGCCAGGGGCGTCTTTCGACCAGTTCCTGGTGCATAAGCGAAATTTGCGCCGCCGGGCCTCCGAAGGAGAGCAGGCCGATGCGACCGAACACCCGGATGAGCTCCGCAATCGATGGCGTCATGATCTGCGATCCGTCGGCCAGTCGTGATGTTCGTCAAAACCGTCCCGAGCCCAACGATACAAGGCGTCATAAAGATGTAGGCCCGCCTCCAGGTTCTGATGGTCGTCGCGGTATTGCCGCGATAGGCCCACCGATATTGCCAGCAAGCCAGCAGCCTCGGGCGCCAGATCATGACGGTTGGTGTCCGCAGCGCGGATCACCGTGGCAAGTCTATCGAGAGCAGGGGTGTGCAACTGAAACTCGTCCAGCATGGTGTCAAAGGTGCAGCGGTCGTTTCGGTGAGACCAGAACGTATCCTCGATATCGAACGGTGTCGCATCGAAGGCTTGAGCGGTGGCTTCGACCTCAGACGGGGCCACGAACAGGAACTGCGCGTCGGGGTCCACGAAGCGGCGGATCAGCCACGGGCAGGCGATCCGGTCGATTTTCGGCCGGTGGCGTGTGACCCAGACAGATCGGCCATCATCTCGCATTGGAAAGGCCGCAGCCGGTATCCGTGGAGCATCCGCGATGTCCCGCCAACCATACATTCCGCCTTCCAGAAACTCGGCCTCACATCCTTTGCTGCGCAACCAGGACACGACCCCTTGGCTGAGCTTCTTGCCCTTTTGGCAAATGATGACGGCGTTACGATTGCCAATTCGGCGGGCAATGCCGTCGATATCCATTGCCGGATGGCGAACAGCACCGGGGATCAGATAGGGGTCGGCCTCAAAATCCGGGTCCAAGCAAATATCAATCAGGACCGGTGCCTGCGGTGTTCCGATCAGGCGTAGCAATTGTTTTGGAGTGATTGAACTGGGCGCGGGCATAGCATGTCTCCTGATGCAAACGGATACATGCGAAACTTGGGCTGGCGCCTCACGGGGCGTTCGCAATCTTACCCCATGGCCATTGCTTACGACCAAGCGCCTTAGGGGTCAAGATTGCGCTGCTGGCGTCAGGCCCAATCCAGCCTCTGCCCGGTCATACACACGGGCAAGGTGTCTTGTGGGAACTGGCCGAGTTGTTCGAACAGAGAGATAAAGTCGAACTGGTTGTAAGCCTCGACCATGCGGCCATCTTTGAACCGCGCGACAACACTGCCAGTGGCCTGCAATGGAGCCCCGTTGTCTGCCCGGGTCGTGCTGACATGAAGAATCGCAGATACCCAGTCACCGTCTTCGATTATCTTTGGAAGCTCGACCCTGATTTCCCCAAGGACGTGCCGAAAGGCCATGACCAGATCGCGGAAATCGTCCGCGCCGACCTGCATTTCGGGGATCAGCCCCTCGGCCATGGTGTCGGGGGCGAAGTACTGGTCGATGGCATCGGTGTTCCCGTTTTCCCAAACCTCAGCATACCATTTTCTGAGTATATCTGCGTGTGACATCCCAGCTCTCCTTTTCCTGTCGGGCTGAGAATGAAAGGAAAGGGTGAAAAAACTCTGAACGTGAACAAGATCAGAGATAAACCGCAGACATTTCAGGGAAAATGCAGGTTTCTGTTGCCAGGTACCTGCGAACCCCGCCTTACGCGGCTAGGCGCAAGGACTTAAGTTTCGGTCTTGTTACTGCTTACGCAGCAACTGCAACCGGAGCACGATTGTCGTTTGCAATTGTACTATTTTCGCCGGTAACGGTGGCAGACAGCCGAGACAAAGCTAACCCCTTTAGACGTTCGTCGATCCTATTTCGGCCCCCCGATTCTGAAAGAGTTCCTCAAACGAAGGATACCTCCAGAAGGTATATGGTGGAGCCGCCGGGTACCGCCCCCGGGTCCGATCCGCTTATTACGAGCGCGTTTATGTCCATAGTCCCTAAGGACATATCCTATATAGGTGAGCAGACGCGCGGATGCAAACCGGGATTTTTCGGGATTGGTTGTCGTGAAAACAAGCGCTTATGTGGATCTGTTAATGTTTGCCAAAATCAACCACAATGCCAGGGCTAGTTCGATTCCTCCGAACGTCACCGCCTTGACCATGGGTGGGTTGTCCAGAATGACCGAAACGAACCGACCCAGCGCTGCCCCTGCGTAGACAACCCCAAGCATGGCATAGGCCATCGGATTGTTCAGCCACAACACGGCCGCACCAGTCACAACGAACAGCCCACCAACCGAGGCGCGCATCTCGCTCAGCCCCATATTGCTGTCGGTTGGCGTCAGATCCAGCGATGCGGCGGTGAATGCCGGGGCGAGGAAGCCGAACAAGCCAAAGCCAATCGTCAAAACAGCAGCAATTACGTTCAGCGCTGTTATCATTGTACCTCCGTCACGCTGGCTTGCGGCGTTGCTGGGCCACGTCCTGCGCCAGTTTGCGCGTGTAGTTTTCCAGCTCGACAAGAGCTGCGTCTGCTTTTCCTGCATTGCGCGCTTCCAGTGCGTCGGCGATGCGATTGTGCAGGTCAATGATCTCTTGGCGGGATCGGGCAGTAAAGGTGATCATGTTCATCAGGGGCTGCATCGCCTCAACGGCACCGGCCAACTGATAGGACAGAACCGGGTTTCCGGCCGCATCGACCAGTGCACGGTGAAAGGCGACATCCGAAGAACAGAACGCTTCATCTGTCAGGCCGGGTTGAGACTGACGGAAAATCTCGGTCCGCATGGTGGCCAGCTGATCGGCAGTGCGGCGTTGGGTCGAAAGCGGGGCGCAGGCGCGCTCCAGCGCAAAGCGGGCCTCGCATGCAGTGTCGAAACTGATCGCGTTCATCGACAGCAGCAGGGTCGAAGTTGTGATTTGCTGCGAATACGCGTCCTCAAAGCTGATCCGGTTCACAAAAGCGCCGCCGCAAGCGCCGCGCTGGGTTCGGATAAGCGATTGCGCTGCAAGGCGTTTGAGAGCCTCGCGCACCGTTGGTCGCGACACCTGGAACTGATCAGACAATTCGGCCTCGGACGGCAACCTTTCGTCCACGATCAACTCGCCCGATATGATAGCGTCGCGTATGGCCTGAGCGATCTGCGCCGATAAATCCGAGGGTTTTTGAGGTTCGATTTTCATGTTCCTGGGATCGCCGGTAAAATTTCATTTGTCTGACATTTAAAAGTCTGACATTTGAAAAGCAAGAACTGAGTCGGGAGGGAAGCGTGAGTAACGCAGTTCTACGCAGCGGATTGTGGCTGGGATTCTACATTCTGATTCTGTGGGCATGGTGGGCAATGTTCACTATGAGTCGCGACATGGATCTGGATTGGATCGGTAGGCCCGGCCCCATGGGTCAGGCAATGGCCGCCATGGATCCCCGTATGGACATGTATATGCCAATGGCCGAATTTGGCCCTCTGTTCTGGATGTGGGCAATCATGATGGCCGCTATGATGCTGCCGACGCTGGTGCCGACCCTGCGCAGCTATGATGACCTGATCCGCAGCGCCAATGGCACGCGTGCGGGGTGGATCGGCGTTCTGGCTGGATACTTCGTCGTCTGGGTGGGTTTTGCCGCTTTGATCACCGGCGTTCAGTTGGGTCTGCTTTACGGCGGCGTCGTCGATATGCTGGGCATCGCCAAGTCCACCTGGTTTGCAGGCGGGCTGATGATCGTGGTCGGCGCTTTTCAGTTCACCCGCGCGAAAGAAGTTTGTCACGGTGTTTGTCACGCTCCGATGACCTATTTCCTGGGCCATTGGAAAACCGGGTTTGGCGGCGGTCTGCGTATGGGGTTCGGGCTGGGCGCTTTCTGCGTTGGATGCTGCTGGGGCTTCATGGCGCTTGGGTTTGTTGGTGGCGTCATGAGCTTGCTCTGGATGGGTCTCGCGACGCTATTCATGGTTTTTGAAAAACTGCCTCAAATCGGTCATGCGGTTACGCGGCCAATGGGGTTTGCACTGATCGCAGGGGGGCTTGCCCTGCTGGTCTATCCCTTTGCTTACGGAGGATAAGTATATGGCTAAAAACAGGAAACCTGAGGCCGACAGGCTGCCAATCAGCCAACGCATTGACAGCCGTATGCCCAATCCCAAACGGCGCGAAATGAGTCCGACGGACTGGGCCATCAAGGGTGAACTGATCCTGAATTGCTCGTGCGACGTGTTCTGTCCCTGCGTTGTGTCTCTGGGTGCGCATCCTCCGACCGAAGGGCATTGCCACGCCTGGATGGGGATCATCATCGACGAAGGCCATTACGAGGGCGAGGATCTGTCGGGCCTGAACGTGGGTCTGCTTGTCGACATTCCGGGCCGCATGGGAGAGGGCCAGTGGAAAGTCGCAGCCTATGTGGACGAACGCGCCAGCGGAAAGGCCTATAACGGGTTGCTGCAGATATTCAGCGGCCAGGCAGGTGGCACAACCGGTCTGTTCACCATGCTGGTGAGTGAAATCATCGGGGCCGAGCGGGCTCCGGTCCAGATCGAGCGTGACGGCAACAAGCGTCGGATCGTGATTGGCCGCAAGATTCAGGGCGAGATTGAAATGTTGGCTGGCAAGGACCCTAAGCATCCGGTGATGGTATCGAACTCGAAATACTGGATGGGTCCTGACATCATAGTGGCACGCGGCACCAAGTCCAAGGTGCGCGACTATGGCCGTGTTTGGGACTTCGGAGGCAAGTCTGCGGAAATTTGCCCGATCGACTGGCACGGTCCAAAATGATGATCACAGGCGCCTATGCACAGGAAATGGCGCGGTATAACCGATGGCAAAACAAGCAGTTATCGGGGTTTCTGCAATCACTCGCGCCCGAAGAGCTGACTAAGGAACGCGGTGCATTCTTCGGCTCGATCATGGGGACGGCCAACCATTTGCTGTGGGGCAATTGGATTTGGTTGTCCCGTTTCGACAAAGGCAAAGGCCCGGGAGGCGGTATACCCGAAAGCGTTTCGCTATGTGCCGATCTGGCTGATTGGTTGCCACTGTGCGAAACAGTGGATGCCCGTATCGCTGAATGGGCGGGATTGTTGGGAGATGCGCCATTGACCGGCGATTTCACCTGGTTCTCAGCGGCAAAAGAGGCTGATGTTACATTGCCTTACGCGCAATGTGTGATCCACATGTTCAACCACCAGACCCACCATCGTGGACAGTTGCACCAGATGCTGACCGAAACAGGATCAGCCGCGCCTGTCAGTGATCTGGTCTTTATGCCGAAGGAGGCCTGAATGCCGCAGATTTCCATGTCACGCCGGTTGCGGCGGACACCGTTCTCTGACGGGGTCGAGGCTGCCGGGGTCAAGGGATACACCGTCTATAACCGCATGTTGTTGCCGACGGTTTTTGAAAGCGTCGAGGCGGATTATCGGCATTTGAAAAACCATGTTCAGGTCTGGGATGTGTCTTGCGAACGGCAGGTTGAGCTGCGCGGCCCGGATGCGGGCCGTTTGATGCAGATGCTGACACCGCGTGATCTGCGAGGTATGCTGCCGGGGCAGTGTTATTACGTGCCCATCGTGGATGAAACCGGTGGGATGCTGAACGATCCGGTGGCCGTGAAGCTGTCCGATGACCGCTGGTGGATTTCAATTGCCGACAGTGACTTGCTGTTGTGGGTCAAAGGTGTCGCTAACGGATATCGGCTGGATGTTTTGGTCGATGAACCGGACGTGTCGCCTCTAGCCATTCAGGGACCCAAGGCGGATGACCTGATGGCGCGCGTTTTCGGGGATCGCGTGCGCGATATCCGGTTTTTCAAGTTCGACATGTTCGAATTCCAGGGGCGCGATCTGGCCGTGGCGCGATCGGGTTATTCCAAACAGGGCGGGTTTGAGATTTACGTCGAGGGTTCCGACATCGGTATGCCGCTGTGGAATGCTCTGTTTGCCACAGGCGAGGACCTGCAGGTGCGCGCGGGCTGCCCCAACCTGATTGAGCGGATCGAAGGCGGGTTGTTGTCTTATGGCAACGACATGACCGACGACAACACGCCGCATGAATGCGGTTTGGGCAAGTTCTGCAACACGCATACGGCTATTGGCTGCATCGGGCGCGACGCCTTGCTGCGTGTGGCCAGGGAAGGCCCGGTACAACAAATTCGTCCTGTAGCCATCGAGGGCGACGCCGTACCGCCCTGCGACCGTCCGTGGCCGGTTTTTGCCGGTGGAAAGCGGGTGGGGCAGGTGACCTCGGCGGCGTGGTCACCGGATTTCTCGACCAACGTGTCGATTGGAATGCTGCGGCTGAGCCATTGGGACGCTGGAACAGTTGTCGAGGTCGAAACGCCTGATGGTATGCGCGGCGCGACAGTGCAGGAGCGGTTCTGGATTTGATTGCGAACGGGCGCGCGGCCCCGTCTCTGAGCGATTCCCCCGGGATATTTAGCCAGGTGAAGATTGCGATCTGGCCTTGGAAAAACGAAAGGAAGTAAGATGTTCAACGCATTGGTCATGGAAAAGGACGAGGAAAGCGGACTGGCCAGCCCGTCGGTGAAACAGCTTTCGCTTGATGATCTGCCTCAGGGTGAGGTTACGGTGGCCGTCGAATACTCGACGGTGAACTACAAGGACGGCTTGTGCACGTCCGCCAAGGGTGGCGGCTTGGTGCGCTCTTACCCGCATGTGCCGGGGGTAGATTATGCCGGCACGGTCGAGGCGTCCTCGGACGATCGCTATAAGCCCGGTGACAAGGTGGTTTTGACCGGCTGGCGCGTGGGTGAGGCGCACTGGGGTGGCTATTCGCAAAAGGCGAATGCCCGGGCCGATTGGCTGGTACCTTTGCCCGAAGGACTGGATACGCGGCAGGCGATGGCCGTGGGTACGGCTGGTTTTACGGCGATGCTGGCGGTCATGGCGCTGGAAGATCACGGCATGAAAACTGACCACGGCCCGGTTCTTGTTACCGGGGCCGCTGGCGGCGTCGGCTCGGTGGCGACCGCCATCCTGGCCAATCTCGGCTATGAGGTTGCGGCCGTCACCGGGCGCCCGGAAGCGGGCGACTACCTTAAGTCTCTGGGAGCCAGCACTATCGTTCCGCGTGAGGAATTGAACGAGACCACCAAGCGCCCGCTGGAAAGCGAAACCTGGGCCGGGTGCGTCGATGCGGTTGGTGGCGAGATGTTGGCGCGCGTGCTGGGTCAGATGAAATATGGCGCTTCGGTCGCGGCTGTCGGACTTGCGGGTGGCGCGGCTTTGCCTGCAACGGTGATTCCGTTCCTGCTGCGCGGGGTCAATCTGCTGGGCATCGACAGCGTGATGCAGCCCTATGAAAACCGTGTGCGTGCCTGGCAGCGCATCGCAACGGACCTGCCAATGGACAAGCTGGAAGCGATGGTTCACTCCGCAACCTTGGGTGATCTGCCGCAATTGGGTGCCGATATCCTGAAAGGTCAGGTCCAGGGCCGCGTCGTTGTTGACGTAAACGCCTGATCGACAAGACTTACAACCGGACCGGTCGGCCTGAGCGCCGATCGATCCGGGTGTCTTTGAAACTCCCAGAAAATGCCGGAAACACCTCTGGTCATTGGCGCAATTCCGCATCATCATTGCTATACATCCCAACTGCGATGGCTTATGAGCCATGCAAACAGCACTTGAAGACGGGGAGTGAGCAGCATGTCTGATGATTTCGTACTGGATACCGATGATCTGAAACGGCGCATGGAAGGCGCCATGTCCAACCTCAGAACCGAATTTGCCTCGCTTCGGACTGGTCGGGCGTCGGCCTCGATGCTGGAACCGGTTATGGTCGATGCCTATGGCTCGATGACGCCGATCAATCAGGTAGGAACGGTCAATGTGCCCGAGCCGCGTATGGTTACGGTCAATGTCTGGGACAAGGGCCTGGTCGGCAAGGTCGAAAAGGCCATCCGTGAAAGCGGTCTGGGAATCAACCCTCAGCTGAACGGCACTATCATCATGTTGCCGATTCCGGAGCTGAACGAAGAGCGTCGCCGCGAATTGGGCAAGGTCGCTGGCCAATATGCCGAGCACGCGCGGGTTTCGATCCGCAACGTTCGCCGTGACGGAATGGATCAGATTAAGAAGGCCAAGGCAGACGGCATGTCCGAGGACGATCAGAAGTTCTGGGAAACCGAAGTTCAGGATCTGACTGACGAGATGATCAAATCTGTAGATGTCGCGCTTGAGACCAAGCAGGCAGAGATCATGCAGGTCTGAGACCGGGATATGCTCAACGCCCCACATACTGAGCCAGCGAACGGGCCGCGCCATGTCGCTATTATCATGGACGGAAACGGTCGCTGGGCGCAGGCGCGTGGTCGGCCAAGGCTGTTCGGCCACCATGCCGGGGCGCGACGTGTACGCGAGGTGGTCGAGGCCTGCCCGAGGCTTGGGATCAAATACCTGACAGTTTTTGCCTTTTCGACCGAGAACTGGAAGCGCACGCAGGCCGAGGTCGCCGGACTGATGAGCCTGTTTCGGCGCTATATCATCAAGGAAACCCGAACCCTGAAGAAAAACGGGATTCGGGTGCGCTTTATCGGGGACCGGGTGCGGCTCGATAAGAAGCTGATCGAATTGATGGATACGCTGGAAGAGGAAACCAAGGAAAACGACCTGGTTCATCTTACTGTCGCCTTGAATTACGGCGGGCGGGATGAGGTTGCGCGCGCCACCAAACGTCTGGCGCGGGACGTGGCCGAAGGACATCTCCTCCCCGAAAATGTGGATGAGGAAACCCTTCCCAAGTATTTGGATACGCATGTTCTTCCTGACCCGGACCTAGTCATCCGAACCAGCGGAGAGGCACGGATTTCGAACTTTCTTCTCTGGCAGTCGGCCTATTCCGAATATGAATTCATCGATACTCTGTGGCCCGATTTCACTGCGGCTGAGTTGGAGTGCCTGTGTCGCAACTTCGGGTCCCGTGAACGCCGTTTCGGGGCAGTTCCGGCATGAGTGACGGCCGATGGTCTGACCTGACCGCCCGGGTTCTATCGGCTGTTGTGCTGGTCCTTGTCGGCTCGGTCGAAGTCTGGCTGGGCGGGCTATGGTTCGAAGCCTTCATCGCGATAGCCTGTGGCCTTATGATTTGGGAATTGGTGCGGATGATCGACCCGGACAAAACCGGGGCGGCCGTGCAGATTGGTATTCTGACCGGGGTTGCAGTTCTGCTCAGCTATCATCTGCCGCCGCTTTACAAATTGCCGGTCTTGATTGCTCCGGCCCTAGTCGGGGCCGGGCAGATCAGCCGATCCAAAACGACCTATGCGCTGTTTGCGATCTGGATTGCAGCGGCCGGGCTAGGCTTCATCTCGATCCGCGAGAACATGGGGTTTGGCTGGATGGTGTGGCTAATCTCGGTGGTGGTCGCAACGGATGTGGCCGGGTATTTTGTTGGCAAAACATTCGGTGGCCCGAAATTCTGGCCCAAGGTCAGCCCCAAGAAGACATGGTCGGGGACCGCCGGCGGATGGGCTGCGGCAGCCATTGTTGGCACTATTTTCGCGATCTATGCCGGGTTCGGTATCATGTTTGTGGTGATCTCGGTGCTTGCCTCGATGGCCAGTCAGGCAGGGGACATCGTCGAAAGTGCAACCAAGCGGAAGTTTGGGGTGAAGGACAGTTCGAACCTGATCCCGGGCCACGGCGGCTTTCTGGATCGGTTCGACGGCATGATGGGTGCGGCCTTGTTTGTTCTGATCGCGGGCCTGATTTATTCCCCCGGGGGCATGTAATGCGCAAAGTTTCGATTTTTGGTGCAACCGGCTCGATCGGACAGAACACCATTGATCTGATCGACCGGGATCCGTCGGCCTATGACGTTGTGGCGCTGACCGGCGGGGCGAATATCGAAAAACTGGCCGAAGATGCACGTCGCCTGAAGGCCGACGTGGCCGTGACCGCGCATGAGGATCGGCTTGAGGATTTGCGTGTTGCACTGTCCGGAAGCGGTGTCGAGGCCGCGGCGGGGCAGGCGGCCTTGACCGAGGCCGCGGCGCGGCCAGCCGATTGGGTCATGTCCGCCATTGTCGGAGCAGCTGGGTTGCCCCCGGGGCTCGAGGCGTTGAAACAGGGCGCGACGCTGGCACTTGCCAACAAGGAAACATTGGTTTGCGCCGGGGCGCTGGTACTGGAAACAGCGCGGTGTAACAATGCGCGTCTCCTGCCGGTAGACAGTGAACATTCGGCGGTGTTTCAGGCTCTGGTCGGCGAAGATATGAACGCTGTCGAGCGGATCATCATCACCGCCAGCGGCGGTGCCTTCCGCGATTGGCCGCTGAGCGATCTGGCCAGCGCTACGGTTGAACAGGCCTCGAACCATCCGAACTGGAACATGGGGCAGCGGATCACCATCGACAGTGCGTCGATGTTCAACAAGGCGCTGGAGCTGATTGAAACCAAAGAGTTCTTCGGCGTCTCGCCAAATCAGATAGAAGTGCTGGTTCATCCCGAATCCATCGTGCACTCGCTGGTCGGTTTTAATGACGGGGCTGTCATGGCCCATATGGGCGCGCCCGACATGCGGCACGCGATCGGCTATGCGTTGCACTGGCCGGACCGGCGCGATCTGCCGGTCGAACGCCTGAACCTCGCCAAACTGGGTCAATTGCGGTTTCAGGACCCGGACGAGGCACGTTATCCGGCCCTGCGTCTGGCTCGCAATGTGATGCAGCGAGGCGGCTTGTCCGGCGCCGTATTCAACGCCGCCAAAGAGCGCGCCTTGGATCACTTTATCGCGCGTCGTGTCGGCTTTCTTGAAATGGCTGATATTGTCGAGGCGGTTCTGAATAGGTTTGAGGCGTCGGATGGCCTTCTTGATGCCCAATTAGACCTTGATAACGTGCTGCAAACGGACCATTTGGCACGTAAGTGGGCCGATGAGGCCGCCATCCAGCCAGCAGGATAATAACTTGGACTTAATCTCTCTGATCCCTCAATTCGGCAACCTGCTGTATACAATCTTCGCGTTTGTGATTGCGCTGTCCATCATCGTCGCGGTGCATGAATACGGCCACTATATCGTGGGGCGGTGGTCCGGCATCCATGCCGAGGTGTTCTCGATCGGGTTTGGTCCGGTGCTGTGGAGCCGCGTCGACAAACGCGGCACCCGATGGCAGATCGCCGCGCTGCCATTTGGCGGTTATGTCAAGTTTATGGGCGATGCCAACGCCGCGTCTGGCAAGGACGAACAGGCGATGATGGAAATCATCGAGCAAAGCCCCGAAGAGTTGCGCCGCACCATGCATGGCGCGCCATTGTGGGCGCGGGCGGCCACGGTTGCAGCTGGTCCGGCGTTCAACTTTGTGATGTCCATTCTGGTGTTCGGGCTGATCTTCTTTTCTCAGGGTGTTACCCGCGAGCCTTTGACCGTTGGAAAGCTTTATTCTCTGCCGGGGACGGAACAGGAATTGCAGGACGGGGACGAGATTGTTGCCGTTGCGGGCGTTCCTGTGCCTAATTTCGATCAGCAGGGAGCCTGGTCCGATTTCACCGACGCTTTGCCGGTCGAACCCAAACTGGATTACACAGTGATCCGCGACGGGCAGACGATGGATGTGTCCGGCCCCTGGCTGTTCCCGCCGCTGATCCAGCAGGTTGCCCCGCGCAGCGCTGCAATGGATATCGACCTGAAATCCGGCGATGTGATCACGGCGATCAACGGAGAACCGGTTTTTGCTTTTGAGCAGCTCAAAGAGCATGTGGAAGGCTCGGACGGTAAGGTTCTGCTGCTGGATGTCTGGCGCGACGGGGCCGAACTTGAATTCGCGCTTGCTCCACGCCGCACCGATGAACCACAGCCCGAAGGTGGATTTGTGACTCATTGGCGCATCGGGATTGTTGGTGGGATGGCCCTGGAACCCGCGACCGAACCTGCAGATCTTCTGGCTTCGCTGTCCGGAGGCGTGCAGCAGACTTGGCGCATTATCAACGGGTCGCTGTCGGGCGTTTGGCACATGATTACTGGGGCGATCAGCACTTGCAACATGTCTGGCCCCATTGGTATTGCCGAAACCTCGGGTGCAATGGCCAGTCAGGGGGCGCAGAGCTTCATCTTCTTTATCGCGGTTCTGTCTACTGCCGTTGGATTGCTGAACCTGTTCCCTATTCCGGCGTTGGATGGCGGCCACTTGATTTTCTACGCCTACGAGGCCGTTACAGGTAGACCCCCCAGCGACGGCGTCCTGCGGGTACTGATGGGGGTCGGCGTGTCGCTGATCCTAGGGTTGATGGTCTTTTCAGTGACGAACGATTTGTTCTGCTGATTGTGGCGGGCGCTGCATGAAGATGCCCCAATTCCGCCCCATTTCGGGCGTAGATTCTGGTGCGGAAAGCTAACTGTGTCAGAGGTTGTGATGTCAAAAGCCCTGCGTAAATCAGCCGAAAGTGTTGGATACCTGTTCGTGTTGAACTGGGACATGCTGCTGTTTTTCGGCGCGACCGCTGTTGCGATGGGTGGATGGGCCTACCTGATCACAATGTGATTCTAAGCACCTGTTGTAAAAACCAGAAGAGGCGGCCCTTTCGGCCGCTTTGTTTTTTGGTGTTTTGACAAGGATAAATATTCTCGCTACTCAGCATTAAAGTCCAAAAATATTGGGTAGTGAAAAAAATGACTGATAGGCGAGGCGCGGGCACATCCTGCGGGGGGCAGAAGCCGGAAAACAAGATTTTGTGGCGGTCACTAACGTTTATTTTCCTTCTGGCATTAGTGAGTTTGGTTCCTGTACCAAAGGCAGCCTGGGCACAAAATTTCGTCATCAATTCCTTCGATGTCGAAGGTAACCGGCGCATCGAAACATCAACGATTATCGCGCGCACAGGCATTGAACCGGGGCAGTCCGTAACTGCCGGTGAGTTGAATGATGCCTATCAGCGTTTGCTTGACAGTGGTGTTTTTGAGACAGTCGAACTGACCCCGCGCGGCAGTACGCTGCTGATCGAAGTCGAGGAATATCCGACGATCAACCAGATCAGCATCGAGGGCAACCAGCGTGTCAAGGATGAGGTGCTGATAGAAGCGATCACCTCGCAGCCCCGGCGGGTCTTCACGCCTCAGGTCGCGGAAACCGATGCGGATCTGATCGCCGAGATCTACTCGTCGCAGGGGCGTGTATCCGCGACGGTCATTCCGCGCATCATCCGCCGTAGCGACAACCGGGTCGATCTGGTTTTCGAAGTCGCCGAAGGCACCACGATCGAGGTTGAGCGCGTTAGCTTTGTCGGCAACCGCGCCTATTCCGATCGTCGTCTGCGCCGGGTACTGGAAACCAAGCAGGCCAACATTCTGCGAACGTTCCTCAGCGGTGATACTTTCATCGCCGACCGGATCGAGTTCGATAAACAGGTTATTCGGGATTTCTACCTGTCCCGCGGCTATGTGGATTTCCGCATCAACAGCGCGAATGTTGAGTTCACCCGTGAACGGGACGCCTTTTTCCTGGTGATGAACATCACAGAAGGGCAGAAATTTTCGTTTGGACAAATCAGTACAGTCAGCGAGATCCCGGGTGTGGACCCCGCTCCGTACCAGGCTGCGCTCAAGATCAAACCGGGTGTGACCTATACGCCGTCTCTGGTTGAAAACTCGATCGCCCGGATGGAGCGTCTGGGGATCAAGCAGGGTGTAGATTTCCTGCGGGTCGAACCCCGCGTGACCCGCAACGCGCGGGATCTGACGCTGGATGTTCAGTTCGTTCTGACTCGCGGACCGCGCATTTTTGTTGAGCGGATCGACATCGAAGGCAACACCACGACGCTGGACCGTGTGATCCGCCGTCAGTTTGATACGGTTGAGGGCGACCCCTTCAACCCGCGTGAAATCCGCCAGGCTGCCGAGCGTATTCGCGCGCTGGGTTTCTTTGCGGTTGCAGATGTCGAGCCGCGCGAAGGGTCTACGCCCAGCCAGGTGATTGTGGACGTTGATGTCGAAGAGCAACCGACCGGCTCTCTGAGCCTGGGTGGTAGCTACTCGGTCTCCGACGGTTTCGGGGTCGCGATCGGACTGCGGGAAACCAACTTTCTGGGGCGTGGGCAAACAGTTGGTCTGACCCTGTCGACTGCGCAGGATTCGGAGCAATACACGCTGGACTTCACCGAACCCTATCTTCTGGGGCGTAAACTGCGCTTCGATGTGGGGCTAGGCCTTTCGACGACTAACTCGAGCTTTGCCAGCTACGACACTGAAACGTTGTTCTTCCGGCCTCAACTGAGCTACGCCATTGGTGAACTGTCCGCGCTGCGGTTGCGCTATGGCTGGCAAAACAGCGAGATGACCCAGCAGGATGATGAAGTCAACGGCGCGGTCATATCCTCGGAAATCGATCAGGGTGAGCGTACAACCAGTTCTTTGGGTTTGTCCTATGTGTATGACAGCCGTCTTGGCGGCCTGAACCCGAATGCAGGTGTGCTTTTCGAAGCCGGTGTCGATGCGGCCGGGCTGGGTGGGGACAATGAGTTCTACAAAACCACCGCCCGCGGTATCGCGCAGACCCGTGTCTGGAACGAGGAAGTCGTTCTGCGCGCATCCGTCGAAGTGGGTGCACTGCACTGGCGCGGCGATGACTTTAGCCGGACCCTCGACCGCTTTGTTCTGGGACCCAGCATCTTCCGCGGGTTCGAGCCCGCAGGTATCGGTCCGCGCGATCTTTCGAATGGACAGGATGACGCGATCGGGGGCAACTACTACTGGGTTGCGCGTCTGGAATCAGACTTCCCGCTAGGTCTGCCCGAGGAACTGGGTCTACGGGGTGGTGTGTTCTATGACTTCGGTAACCTCTACAACCTCAATGACGTGAACACTGCAGGCGCGGACATCGTAGGCGAAGATGGCTCGATCCGTCACGTGATCGGTGTATCGGTTCTGTGGGAAACACCCTTCGGTCCGCTGCGCTTCAACTTCTCGAAAGCGTTGAAGAAAGAGGACTTCGACAAGGAGCAGAACTTTGACCTGACGGTTCAGGCCCGGTTCTGATCCTCAATGTTGAAACGTGTGTTCATGAAACTGCAGGGCCCTTTTCGGGCCCTGTGTGTTTTTCTGACCTTTGCCTGTGCAGCCCCGGTCGTGGCGCAGCAACTGGGTGTGCCGCAAAGCAGCGTTGTGACTCTGTCCAGCGAACGATTGTTTTCCGACTCGGCCTTTGGTCAGCGTATCCTGCGCGAGATCGAGGCCGAAGGTATCCTGCTGGGTGAAGAAAACGAGCGGATTGTGGCCGAACTGAGCCGGGAAGAAAGGCTGTTGACCGAACAGCGCGCGACCATGACCGCGGATGAATTCCGCCCGTTGGCTGATGCATTTGACGAAAAAGTTCAGTCTCATCGTGAAGGGCAACGCGCCAAGCTGGACGCATTGGCACGCCGTAGCGAAGAGGCTCGGCAAAGGTTCTTTGAGTTGGTGCAACCGGTTTTGATTGATCTGCTGCGAGAATCTGGCGCGTCGATCATCATTGAGCGGTCCAGTGTCTTTCTCAGCTCGGACCGCACTGACATCACCGATGCGGCCATTACGCGGATCGACACGGTGATAGGCGATGGCAGCACCGTCGAAAACGAGGCCAGCGAATAGGTTTGCTTGCCCTTGCTGCGCGGTATTGCTACCACGCCGCAAACAGAAATCCAGAACGGGACGACGACACTATGAGCACGGAAACCAAAAGCGCCGACATTCAGCTGATCCAACGGATCCTGCCGCATCGCTATCCGTTTCTGCTGGTCGACAAGGTGGTTGATATCTCGGGCTATCAGTCGGCGGTTGGCATCAAGAACGTCACCATGAACGAGCCGCATTTCCAGGGCCATTTCCCCGGCACTCCGATCATGCCGGGCGTGACCATCGTCGAGGCGATGGCGCAAACCGCAGGCGTGATGCTGGGCGTGGGCATGGATGTGATCGACAGCGAGTTGCTGATCTATTTCATGAATATCGACAAATGTAAGTTCCGCCGCAAAGTGATCCCGGGTGACGTGCTTGAGATGCATGTTGAAACCGTGCGCGGCAAAAAAGGTGGCAAGATTTTCAAGTTCAGCGGCAAAGCGACCGTTGAAGGCGAGATCGCAGCCGAGGCCGAATTCTCGGCTTATGTCGATTGGGACATGGAAAAAACAACATGAGCGGCATCCACCCAAGCGCAATAATCGAAGACGGCGCGCAGATCGGTGAAGGCTGTGTCATCGGGCCGTTCTGTTATGTCGGCGCGCAGGTCAAGCTGGGCGATCGGGTTGAGCTGAAGTCGCATGTTGTAGTGACCGGAGATACGGTGATCGGCGACGAAACCGTGATCTTCAATTTCTCGGTGATCGGAGAAATTCCGCAGGACCTGAAGTTTGGCGGCGAAGACACGCGCCTGGAAATCGGCAAGCGTAACCGCATTCGGGAACATGTGACGGTCAATACCGGCACCGAAGGCGGCGGTGGAGTGACCCGGATCGGCGACGACTGTCTACTGATGGCCGGTGTTCATGTGGCGCATGACGTGCAGATCGGTAACCGGGTAATCATGGTGAACCATGCCGGTGCCGCAGGGCATTGCGTCATCGAAGATGACGTGATCGTTGGCGGCATCTCGGGCCTGCACCAATGGGTGCGCGTGGGTCGCGGCGCGATCATCGGCGCGCTGACCATGGTTCCGAATGACGTGATCCCGTACGGTCTGGTGCAGGCACCGCGAGGCGAATTGGACGGTCTGAATCTGGTTGGTCTGAAACGCAAGGGGGTTTCCCGCGAGGATATATCCGCCTTGCGCGCGGCTTTCCGGGAATTGTCCGAGGGCGATGGCACGTTCATGGAACGTGCTCATCGAGTCGGTGCTGGAAACGAAAGCGAATACGTGCAGCGGATCGTGGATTTCGTGACCGGTCAATCGGATCGCTCTTTCCTGACACCGAGGAAGTAAACCGATGTTGGCGCTGATTGCTGGAACGGGCGCGTTGCCGGGCGAAGTGGTAGAGCATCTTTCCGATCGTCCGGTGATCTGCGCGATGGAGGGGTTCACACCCGACACCCTGACTGCGGATATCGTCTTTCCGCTAGAACAGCTTGGCAGTTTCATCGCAGATCTGAAGGCGCGTGGCGTGACTGAGATTTGCCTGGCAGGTGCAGTCCGGCGTCCGGTGATTGATCCATCACGTATCGACGCGGCGACGATGCCCCTGGTGCCGGTGCTGCAACAGGCGCTCATGTCCGGGGATGACAGCGCCTTGCGCGCCGTAATCGGCATTTTCGAGGAATCCGGGCTGACCGTTCGCGCGGCCCATGAGATTGCGTCCGTATTGCTGCCGCAGCTCGGGTGCCTGACCGAGGTGCAACCTTCGGAGGCTGATCTTGCCGATGCGGACAGGGCTGCGGGTATTCTGCGGGTCATGGGTACGGCGGATATCGGGCAAGCCTGCGCGGTGTCCAAGGGGCAGGCGTTGGCGGTAGAAAGCATCTTTGGCACCGACTGGATGCTGCAGTCTTTGACCCAACGCCCCGACGCGGGTGGCGGGGTTCTTTTCAAAGCCCCGAAGCCGGATCAGGATCGGCGTGCGGACTTGCCGACCATTGGGCCGGGCACCGTTTCCTCTGCCGTGGCTGCCGGGCTTGCGGGTATCGTCATCGAAAAAGGCGGCGTCATCGTTTTGCAGCAGGACCGCGTCCTTGACGAATGTAACCGACTTGGCCTGTTCCTTTATGTGCGAGAGCGGGCCAGCTGATGCGGGTGTTTGTGGTCGCCGGTGAACCCTCGGGCGACCGATTGGGCGGTGCATTGATGGAGGGGCTTCGAACCCTCGTTCCCGATGTGCTGTTTGACGGAATTGGCGGCCCGTTGATGCAGGCGCAGGGGATGGAAAGCCGTTTCCCGATGTCCGAACTTTCGGTGATGGGTCTGGTCGAGGTTCTGCCCAAGTTTTTCCACCTCAAACGTCGGATCGCCGAAACCGCTCAGGCGGTACTGGACACGCAGCCTGATGTGCTGATCACCATCGACAGCCCCGACTTCTCATTGCGCGTGGCCAAGATCGTCAAGGCGCAGAGTGACATCCGAACCGTACACTACGTGGCCCCCAGTGTCTGGGCGTGGCGACCTGGCCGGGCCGACAAGATGGCCAAGGTGATCGATCACGTACTGGCGCTGCTGCCCTTCGAACCGCCCTATATGGAACGCGCGGGCATGGAATGTGATTTCGTTGGCCACCCGGTTGCTAGTGAACCGGTGGCGACCGAAGGTGATATCCGAGAGTTTCGCGCCGCCTATGATCTCGGCGCTGCGCCGATCCTTCTGGCGCTGCCGGGCTCGCGCGGGGGAGAAATTGATCGTCTGGCCCCGGTCTTTGGCGAGGCACTGAAGCAATACCTGCGAAACCGGCCGGACGTGCGGGTTGTGGTTCCCGCAGTGGCGCATATGGCCGAAACCGTTGCACAGCACGTGCAAAGCTGGCCGGGTAATCCGGTGGTTGTAGATCCGCGCGACATGGCCTCTGATGAAGCGGTCGCTCAGAAGCGGGCCGCTTTCGCAGCGGCTGAACTGGCGCTGGCGGCTTCGGGCACTGTCTCGCTGGAACTGGCGGCGCAGGCCACGCCGATGGTGATTGCCTATAACCTCAACTGGCTCACGACCCTGATCGCCAAGCGCATGGTCAACCTCGACACGGTGACACTGGTCAATCTGGTGTCCGAGACCCGCACAGTTCCCGAATGTCTGCTGGATGACTGCCAGCCGGGCAAGATCGCTGACGCTCTTTCACAGGTGACTACAAACCCGAATGCGCAGCACGAGGCCATGGAGACAACGATGTTGCGGCTCGGACGCGGCGGCGAGGCGCCCGGACTGCGGGCGGCCAAAGCGGTTCTGTCCTGGATGAACGCGTGATGTTGGATTTTGCGCTTTTTGGGCTGTCTGCCTTCATGGCACAGATCCTGACAAATCTGGACAATCTGGCGGCCCTGCTGGCGCTGACGTTGGTCTCGGGGGTAAAGCGGTCGATTTTTGGATTCCTGATGGCGCAGGCGATTGTGATCGGCGGGGCGCTTTTGCTGGCTTTGGGGGTCGAGGATGTGGTGCCGCACTGGGCGGGATATCTGGGGGTGATCCCGTTGAGCCTCGGCATACTGGCATTGCTCCGGAGGAAAAGCGGGAAAGACACCGCGACAAATCCCAATGTGGAGACCGGGGCGTCGGTGATCATGGTCACGCTGCTGTTCATCAGCCTGTCGATGGACACATTCGCGGTACTGGCACCACTGCTTGCCGACTCG
Source organism: Ruegeria sp. YTSC199 (assembly GCF_059609725.1). NCBI lineage: Bacteria > Pseudomonadati > Pseudomonadota > Alphaproteobacteria > Rhodobacterales > Roseobacteraceae > Ruegeria > Ruegeria sp. YTSC199. Next base: position 120,055 of record NZ_JBXWMF010000007.1, on the reverse strand, counting down.
GCCCCCAGCTTTCGGACCGCTGGCGTGATCGGCGCAGCTCTTGCTGCGGCCAGCCTGGCCACGGTCGCATTGTTTGGTTCAAAAGCGCCGTTCATGAGCGGTGCTTTTGCCCGACGACTGGAGCGTCTTGTTCCTTACGTGATGATCTGCGCCGGGCTTTATATCCTCAGCAATTCGTGGACCGACGCGGTTTAATAGCCGCGCCAGATCCAGCCGCCACCAAAGATGCGGCTGCCTTCCGAGGCATAGAATACGCAGGCCTGACCCGGTGAAACGCCTTCCTCGGGCGTCAGCAGTTCGACCTCAGCCGTGGTGTCGGACAGGGGTCGGATGATCGCTTCGCGTGGCGGGCGGGTCGAGCGGACCTTGATCAGGACATGCCATTCGTCCTGTGAGGTGAACGGCTCATCGCCCAGCCAGTTGATCTCACGCACCGGAATGGTACGGGTGGCCAGCATCTCCTTGGGGCCGACAACAACTTGCTTTGTGTCTACGTCCAGTTTCACGACGTACAAAGGATCGCTGAGGCCACCGATGCCCAAACCACGTCGTTGCCCGATCGTGTAGTGGATCACACCGTTATGCTGCGCCAACACGCGCCCATCGGCATGCACGATCTCGCCGGGTTCAGCCGCGCCGGGACGCAATTTTTCAATGACGCTGGCATAGTTGCCGTTGGGCACAAAACAGATGTCCTGGCTGTCCGGTTTGTCCGCGACGGCCAGCCCGTATTGCGCGGCCATTTCGCGGGTGGCGTCTTTTGAGGGCAGGTGACCCAGAGGGAACCGCAGAAAGTCCAGCTGCTCGGGCGTGGTCGAGAACAGGAAGTAGGACTGATCCCGGTTCGCATCCTCGGCGCTGTGCAACTCGGGCCCGTTCGGTCCCATCCTGCGCTGGATATAGTGACCAGTTGCCATGCAGTCGGCTTCAAGATCCTTGGCGGTTTCCAGCAGGTCCTTGAATTTCACCCGTTCGTTGCAACGGATGCACGGCACTGGTGTTGCACCGGCCAGATAGCTGTCGGCAAATTCGTCAATTACCGCGTCCTTGAAGATGTTCTCGTAGTCGAGGACGTAATGGGGAAAGCCACGTTCCTCGGCCACGCGGCGCGCGTCATGAATGTCGATCCCCGCGCAGCAGGCGCCTTTCTTGGCCAAGGCTGCTCCGTGATCATAGAGCTGCAGCGTCACGCCAACCACATCATAGCCCTGATCGGCCAGATGGGCCGCAACGACGGAACTATCCACGCCGCCGGACATGGCAACAACCACCCGCGTTTCCGACGGGGGTTTGGCAAAGCCAAGCGAGTTCAGCGGTGTCTCGGTATCGAGTGCCATGACGATTCCAGTGCGGGTTAAGAAAGACCGGCAGAATATAGGAAAATTCTACATACTCTCAAGGGGCGGTTTCACTCTGCATTAAGTAGGCTGGTGTCAGCTTTGTCGCAGCACGAAGAGGACCGAAAGATGTATTTGCACAAAGTAGAAGGACCAAGGTCCGTAACCCTGCCGGATGGAACGGTTTTATCGCGCGCCGACCTGCCGCCAGAGGATACGACCCGATGGGTGGCCTCTCGCAAGGCGATTGTCGTTCGGGGCGTGGTTTATGGGTTGATTACCCTGTCTGACGCCAAGAACCGATATGGGCTGAGTGATGAGGAGTTCAACGCGTGGGTTTCGGCGGTCGCGGAACATGGTACGGACGCTCTGAAAGTCACCGCGCTAAAAAAATATCGACAACCTAAAGTTGAAAGTGAATAAATGATTCAACGGTAACGTCAGATTAACCATTTTTGAGCAGGCTCAATTTGAAATTAGTAAATTGAACCGAATTGGAGCAGCAAATGCGTATACTTCTTGTCGAGGATGATCCGACCACGTCCAAAAGCATCGAGTTGATGCTGACGCACGCCAACCTCAACGTCTATGCGACGGACCTCGGCGAGGAAGGCATCGATCTTGCGAAACTCTATGATTATGATCTGATCCTGCTGGACCTGAATCTACCTGACATGAACGGGCATGAAGTGCTGCGCCAGTTGCGTATTTCGCGGGTCGAAACGCCAATCCTGATCCTGTCGGGCGCGGATGATACTGAAAGCAAGATCAAGGGTTTCGGTTTCGGCGCAGATGATTATATGACCAAACCGTTCCATCGCGAGGAACTGGTGGCCCGTATCCACGCCATCATTCGGCGGTCGAAAGGTCATTCCCAATCCATTATTCAGACGGGGCAGGTGGCCGTGAATCTGGATGCCAAAACGGTTGAGGTGGAAGGAAAGGTTGTTCATCTGACCGGCAAAGAATACCAGATGCTCGAGCTGTTGAGCTTGCGCAAGGGCACCACGCTGACCAAAGAAATGTTCCTCAACCACCTTTACGGCGGCATGGATGAGCCCGAGTTAAAGATCATCGACGTATTCATTTGCAAATTGCGCAAAAAGCTCAGTAACGCGACCGGTGGCGATAACTATATCGAAACCGTTTGGGGCAGAGGGTATGTCCTGCGCGATCCGCAAGGCAACAGCCTTGACGAAACGCGGATAGCCGTCGGCGCCTGATTTGGACACGGTCGCCCGTGGTCTGGGGCGACCTCCTTCACTCACTGAACAGCACGTCTGGACCTGACCATGACCTCGCCCTATCACTGAGGTCCAAGAATACGTGACAGGGCGAGGCCATGAGCAAATTGATTCCGGTATCTGATCTGACTGAGGACGCCGCGCGGACGGAACTGGAGCAGCTTGCGGAACAGCTTGCGCGGGCGAATACACTCTATCACGCCGAAGACGCGCCGGAAATCTCCGATGCCGAATACGATGCGCTCAAACGCCGAAACGCCGAGATCGAAGCGCATTTTCCGCAGCTGAAACGGGCCGACAGCCCTTCGGATCAGGTGGGTGCGCGACCGGCTGACGGATTCTCCAAAGTTACCCACGCCGTGCGCATGATGTCGCTGGGCAATGCGTTTGACGACGAAGACGTTCAGGATTTTGACCGCTCAATCCGAAAGTACCTCGGATTGGTCGTAACGCAGCCTTTGCCCTTCACTGCCGAACCTAAGATTGATGGTCTGTCGCTGTCATTGCGCTATGAGAACGGGCAACTGGTTCAGGCCGCAACCCGCGGGGATGGCGAGGTCGGAGAAAACGTCACCGCCAATGCCCGGACGATTTCGGACATTCCGCAAACCATAGCGGATGCTCCAGAAGTGCTTGAGGTGCGTGGTGAGGTCTATATGTCGCATGAAGACTTCGAAAAGCTGAACGCCCGGCAAGAAGAGGCTGGGGAAAAGGCCTTTGCCAACCCGCGAAACGCAGCTGCGGGCTCGCTGAGACAATTGGACTCAGCGGTTACGCGCGCGCGCCCGCTGCGGTTTTTTGCCTATGCATGGGGCGAGTTGTCCGAGCCATTGTCCGACACCCAAATGGGTGCGATTGATAAGTTGCGCGCTTTTGGGTTTTCTACCAACCCGCTGACCCGGCTTTGTGAAGACGTGGGGCAGATGTTGGACCATTATCGGGATATCGAGGCTCAGCGATCTACTCTTGGCTATGACATCGACGGTGTTGTTTACAAGGTGAACGATCTGTCGCTGCAGGCACGTCTTGGGTTTCGGTCCACGACGCCTCGCTGGGCGATTGCCCATAAATTTCCCGCCGAGTTGGCTTGGACCCGGCTTGAAGCGATCGACATTCAGGTGGGCCGGACCGGCGCGCTTAGCCCGGTTGCCCGGCTGCACCCAGTTACAGTGGGCGGCGTGGTCGTCTCGAACGCCACGCTGCACAATGAGGACTACATTGCAGGCCGAGATGCCAAGGGTGGTACGATCCGTGACGGCAAGGACATTCGCGTCGGCGACTGGGTGCAGGTTTACCGCGCCGGTGACGTAATCCCGAAACTGGCCGATGTGGATATTTCAAAGCGTCCCGAAGGGGCTGAGCCTTTCGATTTTCCTACAACCTGTCCCGAATGCAACAGCGATGCTGTGCGCGAGGAAGGCGATGCTGTCCGGCGCTGTACCGGCGGTGTAATATGTCCAGCGCAAGCTGTTGAAAAGCTGAAACATTTTGTATCGCGCAAGGCTTTCGATATCGAAGGCCTGGGGGCAAAACAGATCGAGATGTTCTATGACGACCCTGATCTGCCGGTCAGAACACCGGTCGATATTTTCACCTTACAAGCGCGTGATGCTGCAAACCTGAACAAGTTGGCCAATCGCAAGGGGTGGGGTGCGCAGAGTGCCAGCAACCTGTGGAGCGCGATTGATGAAAAGCGCAGTATACCGTTTGGACGGCTGCTGTTTGCGTTGGGCATCCGGCACATGGGTGAGGCCGCATCGAACCTGATCGCAACCCACTATGGCTCGTGGGCGGATTTCAAAACCGCTGTGACCGCCGCAGCCAGCTTCGAGGGGGCCGATTGGGAAGATTTGCTAAGTGTCGACGGTGTTGGTGAAGTCATGGCACGCGCCCTCGTGTCCGCTTTTGCGCAAGAGGCCGAACGCGCCAGTATCGATGCGCTTGTCGCACAACTGGACGTGCAAGAGGCCAAGCGGCCGGACACCACCGGAAGTCCGGTCGCAGGCAAGACCGTTGTCTTCACCGGTACGCTGGAAAAGATGACGCGTGCCGAAGCCAAGGCCCGCGCCGAAGCGTTGGGGGCCAAGGTCTCTGGCTCGGTCAGTAAAAAAACTGATATTCTGGTTGCTGGCCCCGGGGCGGGATCCAAGGCAAAAAAGGCTGCTGAACTGGGGATTGAAACGCTGGATGAGGATGGCTGGCTGCAGCTGATCGGAACCGCATGAGCGGACGACCTGAACAGTTATTCCCGCTGTTCGCGGGCTTGGAAACCCTGGACGGTGTAGGGCCGAAGACGGCTCAGGTTTTAACGCAGGCGGGTACGGAGTCACCGCGGGATGTGTTGTTCAGCCTGCCTTACGCCGTTATCGACCGCAGACGCCGCGACACCATTCAGGGTGCCGACCTGCCCAGGACACTGACGGTTGGGGTGACGGTTGGGGTTCACAGACCGCCACGCAACAAGGGCGGTGCGTATCGGGTGCATGTCGAGGACAGTCAGGCGGAATTCCAACTGGTATTCTTCCATGCACGCGGAGACTATCTTAAGCGGATTTTGCCTCAGGGATCACGGCGTGTGATTTCGGGCCGGCTGGAACTGTTCGACGGCATGGCGCAGATGGTTCACCCGGATCACATGTTGCCACCGGAAGAGGCGCTGGACATTCCAGACTTTGAACCGGTGTATCATCTGACACAGGGGATCACGCAAAAAACAGCCTACAAAGCTGCGCGCAGCGCTTTGGCACGTGCGCCGGAATTGAAGGAATGGATCGACCCGGCCCTGGTAACCAAACAAGAGTGGCCGGGCTGGTCGGTGTCCATCATGGCTGCGCATAATCCACAGGGGGCGGATGATGTTGCGGCTCATGCGCCCGGACGGGAGCGACTGGCTTATGATGAACTCTTTGCGCATCAACTGACGCTGGCGCTGGCGCGGCAACGTGAACGGAAAGCCCGGGGCATTGTCAGCGTTGGAACAGGAACGTTGCAGGCGAAGGTGCTGGCCAGCCTTCCTTATAAGCCTACCGGTGCGCAATTGCGGGCGATTGACGACATCGCAGCCGACATGGCCTCGGACGCGCGGATGAACCGGTTGCTGCAGGGTGACGTGGGCGCGGGAAAAACTCTGGTGGCATTCTTGGCCTTGCTTGTCGCGGTCGAAGCGGGCGGACAGGGTGTCATGATGGCGCCGACCGAGATTCTGGCGCGGCAACACTTGGAAGGCCTGCAACCCCTGGCTGAAGAAGCCGGAGTTGTTCTGGACATCCTCACTGGCCGCGACAAGGGCGCCGAGCGTCGCGCCAAGCTGGCGGCGCTGAAGGACGGCGATATCCACATACTGGTCGGCACTCATGCTGTGTTCCAAAGCGATGTGGAGTTTCAGGCGCTCCGCCTAGCCATCGTTGATGAACAGCACCGATTTGGGGTCCGGCAGAGGATGGAACTGTCCGAAAAAGGGCAGGGCGCGGATGTTCTGGTCATGACAGCCACGCCAATCCCACGCAGCCTCGCATTGGCGCAGTATGGCGATATGGATGTCTCGGTTCTTGACGAAAAACCGCCGGGGCGGAAGCCTATCAAAACGGCCATAATCAGCACCGAACGTATGGAAGAGGTCGTGTCTCATCTGCGTCGGGCCATTGACGAAGAGCGCCAATGCTATTGGGTCTGTCCGCTGGTCGATGAATCCGAGGTGTCGGATCTGACGGCGGCCGAGGAACGGTTCAAACGCTTGCGCGCGATTTTGGGCGAAGGAGCGGTCGGTTTGGTGCACGGCCAGATGCCCTCGGCCGACAAAGACGCCGCGATGAAGGCCTTTCAGGAGGGGCAGACCAAGGTTCTGGTCGCCACGACTGTGATCGAGGTTGGAGTCAACGTTCCCAATGCCTCAATCATGGTGATCGAACGGGCCGAGATTTTCGGGCTGGCGCAACTGCATCAACTCCGTGGTCGGGTCGGGCGTGGTGAGGCGGACTCCACCTGTCTGCTGATGTATCAACCGCCGCTCAACGAAGGTGGGCGGAAACGGCTTGAGGTTCTGCGCGAAACCGAAGACGGCTTTAGAATTTCAGAAACCGATCTGCAAATGCGTGGCGCAGGTGACTTGATCGGCACCGCGCAATCCGGTCTGCCTAAATTCCGGATTGCGGACCTTGAGCGGCAAGCCGGATTGATGGCCGTTGCCCAAACCGACGCCCGCGCTTTGCTGTCTGCGGACCCGCAACTGAAATCGGACCGAGGGCAGGCGGCACGCGTTCTTTTGTGGCTGATGAAACAGGATCAGGCAATACGTTTGATTTCAGTGGGTTAGTGGATTGGTTCCCGTAAGTTCACAAATGTTCGCAAAAAGTTCTTTACCGACTCGGTAAAATATGAGAACAAAAGGTCAACAAAGGATTAAGCTTTGACCGGAGGTGAGACCATGCTGAACCAGATCAAGAGCGCCCTGAGCCGTTCGCAGTCGACGATTTTGCAGGATGCTGCGGGCGCCGTGTCTCTGGTGGTTATGCTGATGGTTGCCCTTCACCTTCCCGGAACGTTCTGACCCTTTCTGCCTGCGATCTCGTGCCGATAATACCGCTCTGTCATCCCAATTTCAGTCAAGGGTGACCTGCCTGTCCCATTTCCCTTGAGGGGCCTGCCTCGGCCCCGCGCGGCTATCCTGACCCCACGCGAGACACGCACAACCTGCCGCCGCCCTTTCCGCCCGGAAGGTGCGGCGGTTTTTTTCTTACAGTTCACCCGTTTTGATGATCTCAATCATCGCCGACAGCACAGAGTTGACCGCGACCGAGGCCAGGATCATCCCCATGACACGGCTGATGATGGCAGCACCCGAATACCGAATAAGGCGAATGATCGGGTCGGCCAGCAGCATCAAAACAAAGGCGATAAGCACCACAGACAGCATCACCAAGGCGGTAATGCCCTGATCTGCGGCACTGTACCGATTGTTGTCGGTCAGGATGACAACGGCCAACATCGCCCCCGGCGATGCAAGGGAGGGAACTGCCAGAGGAAATATCGCCGGATTGGGGCGTTGTGACGGCCTTTCTAGCTCTTCTTCGGCCTCGCGTTGTTCCACGACCTGCTTGCTTTCGCCAAAGATCATCGTCAGCGCGAAGAGAAAAAGGATGATCCCGCCCGCGACCTGAAACGAATTCAGACCAATATCCAGTGCTTCGATAAGCAACTGCCCAAATACCAGGAAGAACAGCAGCACTCCGGCGCTGACCAGAGCTGCAAGAAGCGCCGTTTTACGACGGGCGGATGCGGTCAGGGTTGCCGTGACCGCGATGAATACAGGGATTGTTCCGATGGGGTCGATAACGACCCACAGGGTTACAAAATGCTCGAGCAGATTGTTCAAACCAGACACTCCCCCAAATTTTGGCTGAGGTTAGACGGGTTTGCGTCAGAAAGCCACGTTCAGGCGCAATTGGCCTGTTCGGCCTGCTCCATGGCTTCGGCCGTGGCCTCCAGTGCGAGCAGGATCGAGGCGTGACGGTTCTTATAGTCACGCGCAGGCATCAGAACCTCGAGCCCGTCAAAAGGGGCGTCGGGTGCCGGCCCGTCTTTCTTCAGCATGGTCGACAACTGATCACGCGCGGTTTCCACCTGCGCCCGCGTCGCGCCGATAATGGCACTGCCGACAACTGAGGCCGAGGCCTGACCCAATGCGCAGGCTTTCACATCCTGCCCGTAATCCGAGACCTTTCCGTCCTGCATCTTCACATCCACGGTCACGGTCGACCCGCAAAGGGGCGAGCGTTTTTTTACTGTGGCGTCAGGGGTCTCAAGACGGTCCAGATGCGGAATATCCGCGGCCAGCGCCAGAATGCGGCCGGAATAGAGCTTTATCAGATCGTTCTCGCCGGACATGGCTTTCCCTCGTTGTCTGTTCCCCATACATAGTGAGCATCCACCGGGATGCAAAAGGTTTTTCTCATGTCCGCTACTGTCACATTTGACCCGACCAAACTGAAATATAACGAGGCCGGTCTGATCCCTGCCATCGCTCAGGATGAAAGCTCGGGTGAGGTTTTGATGATGGCCTGGATGAACGTCCAAGCTGTTGAGAAGACGCTGGAAACCGGGCGTGTCACCTATTGGTCGCGGTCCCGCCAGTCGTTCTGGATCAAAGGTGAAACCTCGGGCCATGTGCAGGAACTGGTAGATTTCCGCTTTGATTGTGACCGCGATTGCTTGCTGGTTCTGGTGCGTCAAACCGGTGCCGCGTGCCACACCAACCGCCGCTCGTGTTTCTACACCGCGGTTCGTGAAGGGGCCGAAGTTGAGTTGATGTCACCGATGGAGTGACCCGGTCAAAGCCCGACCATTGCCCGGATATCTGCGGGTGAGGCGCCCTCGGCCCGGTATTTCGAGATTGCCCGCGCATCGTCGCGTTTTGCCAGGCGCTTACCTGCGTCGTCCCGGATCAACCGGTGATGGAGGTAGCGCGGCGTTGGCAAGCCAAGTAAGGCCTGCAATACAACATGAATACGTGTCGCCTCAAAAAGATCCTGACCGCGTATGACATCGGTGATGCCCTGCGCGGCGTCATCCAAAACTACGGACAGATGGTAGGACGTGCCCATATCACGCCGGGACAAAACGACGTCCCCGATGGTTTCTGTCAGTTCCTCCAGCGTAAAATCGATCAGTCCGGTTTCGCCGTCCGGCCCCATGCCGGTTTCCTGAAATGATCCAACAATTGCGTCTGTTTTCCCGGAATTCAGAAGCAACCTGCCAGCAGCTGCCATGTGTAGACGCAGCGGAACGTCCTTGGGTCGCGGGCTGTCAGTTGGGGCATTATTCCATTTTTCTCGACACGTACCCGGGTAGATGATCCCGTCCGGCCCATGCAAAGGTGCGCCCTCCTGCGGCGCGCTGGCGGCGGCTACGATATCTTTGCGATTGCAACTGCAGGGGTAGAGCAACCCGCGCGCCCACAGGCTGTCCAACGCATTGTTATACGAGGCCATACGATCAGATTGCCGCATCACGGGTTCGGGCCATTGAAGGCCCAGCCATTGCAAGTCGTCATAGATCTGATCTTCCCAATGGAGTCGCGACCGCGAACGGTCGATATCCTCGACCCTCAGCAGAAACTGCCCGTTCTCAGCCTTTGCAAGATCATGAGCCAGAATTGCCGAGTAGGCATGGCCAAAGTGCAGGGGGCCAGTGGGAGATGGCGCGAAACGAGTTTTAAATATCACGCTTTTTCAACAACATATACGTCTGATTTCAAGTCCATGCCAGGCAGGTGAGGGCCATATTCCCGGAACAGAAGTCGCGCGGCCCCCATATCCAGCCAGTCATTCAGCCGATTGGTATAGGACTTATCCGCAAGCGTATGATCGTTAAAGGAAAAAGCCATCAGGCCATTTCTGGGAAGGGCGTGCATCAGCATATCAAACACCTCGGGCGGCGCTGTTCCAACACTGATAACGCCAATGGCGGCAATCGCTTTGTAGGCACCTTCCTCCAATGGGTTCGGGTCCGTGATCTCGAAAGAGGAAAGCTTGCGGTAAATTCCCTTAGCCTCGGCTCCTTCCAGCATTTTGGGGGTTGGGTCTATCCCGTCAATCACCTGAAAACCGGCGGCGTGCAGGGCTTCACCCGACAGGCCTGTGCCACATCCATAGTCCAATACAGGTGTTTGAGGTTCGGGCATCTTGGACCAGAGTGCCTCGGCCACGCGTCCGGGGGTCGCGTAGCCGTGTGCACCGACTTCGGCATCATAGGAGGAAGCCCATTTCTGGTAGTGAGCCCGCGAGGCCTCGGGCGTATCTAAACCATAGCTTTCTTTGATCTTATTGTCGCTCATATACCGATGTTAGGACTTCTGGCAGGGGTGCGTCCAGTCAGCAATGCCTCAGCCAGTTTGTCCATTCGCCCTTGGCCCGATCAGTATAAGCCTTGTAACGATCCTTGCGGCCTCGACGCCCGCCCTTTAGCCCGTCAACGGGGCGGAATAGGCCGAAATTAACATTCATGGGTTGAAAGGTCTTGGCTTCGGCCCCGCCGGTGATGTGGTGGATCAGGGCACCCATGGCGCTGTCCTGCGGCACTTCGGGCAGGGACTGGCCCAACATTTCGGCCGCGGCCAGACGACCGGCCAACAGCCCCATGGCGGCGCTTTCGACGTAGCCCTCGACTCCGGTGATCTGTCCGGCGAAACGGATGTTGGGCTTGGATTTCAAACGCATCTGCGAATCCAGCAAGGTGGGCGAGTTGATGAACGTGTTGCGGTGAATACCGCCCAGACGCGCGAAGCTGGCGTTTTCTAACCCGGGGATCATGCGGAACACCTCGGTCTGCGCGCCGTATTTCATCTTGGTCTGAAAGCCCACAATGTTGAACAACGTGCCAAGGGCGTTATCGCGGCGCAGCTGCACCACCGCATGAGGTTTCACGTTTGGCTGGTGCGGGTTGGTCAGGCCAACGGGCTTCATCGGGCCGTGGCGCAGGGTTTCGCGCCCCCGTTCCGACATCACTTCGATCGGCAGGCAGCCGTCGAAATACCCAGCGGTTTCACCCTCGTGAAACTCGGTTTTGTCGGCGGCCAACAGGGCGTCGATGAACGCCTCATACTGATCGCGGTCCATGGGACAGTTCAAATAGGCGGCGCGTTCTTCTTCAGTCTCGCCCTTGTCATAGCGTGACTGCATCCACGCTTTGCTCATATCGATACTGTCGGCATAAACGATGGGGGCGATCGCATCAAAAAAAGCCAGCGACTCGGCGCCGGTCTCGGTTCGAATGGCCTCACCCAGCGCGGCCGAGGTCAGCGGGCCAGTGGCAAAGATCCAACGTCCATCGTCCGGCAGGGTAATCACTTCTTCTCCTGTGACCTCAACCCGGGGGTGGGCGCGCAGTTTGGCGGTGACCGCTTCGGCAAAGGGATCGCGGTCCACGGCCAGCGCACCACCGGCGGGCAGGCGATGTGCGTCTGCAGTGGTCATAATTAGCCCGTTGGCTTCGCGCATTTCCCAATGCAGAAGGCCAACCGCGTTCTGTTCGTCGTCGTCTGAGCGGAACGAGTTCGAACACACCATCTCGGCCAGGTTGCCGGTCTGGTGCGCAAAGGTGCCTACTTTAGGCCGCATTTCGTGGATCACAACGTCCACGCCCATCTCCGCCGCCTGCCACGCGGCCTCGGACCCGGCCATGCCGCCGCCCACGATATGCAATTTCTGTGTCATGCGGTGCCACATAGGGCACAGGATCGATCAACGCAACACAAGCCGCATCGTTTACGATTTAAGGGGATTTTGGGGTCACCGCTGCGGGAATGTCGACGCTGGTGAGAGAAACCAGCTTGGAGGGACCTTCCGCCCACGGCGACCCAAAAGTGTCTCCAGAGCATACGCTCTGACCCAGCTTTGCCACAGTGTCGCCTTTTTGGAAAGTGCAAAAATGAGGACAGTCTTTAAAAATGTTAGCAACAATCGCCTTATTGATGCCAATTTGGCGGTCTTTTTTCGATAAATGCGGATATCCCTTCTTCGGTATCCCGGTGCAGCATATTCTGTGCCATTACTTCGCCGGTATAGGCATAGGCCTGTTCAATCGACATATCCAACTGCTTGTAGAAAGCCTGCTTGCCGGTCTTCACGGCTGATCCCAGCTTATCCGCAAGCTGACCGGCAAGGGTTGCCGTTTCGTGTTCCAGCAACATTTCGGGCACCACACGGTTGATCAGACCCAGCTCAACCGCTTTTTCGGCCGAGATGAAGTCGCCGGTCGTTAGCATCTCGAATGCACGCTTGCGCGGGATGTTCCGGCTGAGCGCAACCATTGGAGTAGAGCAGAACAGCCCGATGTTAACGCCGTTGACGCCAAATCGAGTGCCCTCAGCGGCAACAGCCAGATCGCAGGTGGCGACCAACTGGCACCCCGCAGCAGTCGCGATACCATGGACTTGCGCGATGACGGGTTGGGGCAGAGACTGGATTGACAGCATCATCTGTGCGCATCTGGCAAACAGATCCTGGAAGTAGGCCTTGCCGCCATCTTCGGACTGGCGCCCAGCCGTCATCTGTTTCAAATCATGTCCGGCACAAAACGCCTTACCTTCCCCCGACAGGATCACGGCGCGAATCGAATTGTCATCCCGCAGGGCGACAAACTCGGCCTGTAGCGCGGCCAGCATCTCATCGCTCAGGGCATTCAGGCGCTCGGGCGCGTTCATTATAAGGGTGGCGACCGCGTCGGTGTCGTTACGTTCCAGAATTGCCATCTTGCCCTCCGATCTGATGTTGGCCAACTCTAAGTCGGCAAGTCGAGGAGGGGAAGCATGGCGTTGGTAATGGGTCGGAAAGACCTGATGGAGTATATTAAGCAAATCTTTCCGCAGGTGCATCGGGATTTCGTCGTCGAAGAATTGGAAGAAGATTCGATTGTCATGCGTCTGGTTGTCGAAGACAGACATCTTCGCCCCGGCGGAACCGTGTCCGGGCCGTCCATGTTCGGATTGGCCGATGTTAGCGTCTATGCTTTGGTTCTGGCCCGCAAGGGACGACAATCACTGGCGGTGACTACAAACAGCTCATTGGATTTTTTGCGCAAACCCGAAGGCGGTAAGGACTTGATCGCGCATTGCCGCTTGCTGAAACTGGGCCGCAGTCTGGCGGTTGGAGATGTTCTGATATTCTCGGAAGGGTCTGACAAACCGGTGGCCCGGGCGACCATGACCTATTCGCTTCCACCTGAGGGTTCTGTGGCTGCGGCTTTTGGGTAAAAAAGGGCCGGGCAGAGCCCGGCCAGGAAGAGGTCCCGTCAAGGGACTGGGGAATTATCAATCCTGCCAGAAGTAGCGGGTATACTCATTGCGGGCCTGATATTTGGTCAGGCCGACATCTTTCAGAAGCCTGTCGTCCAGATTGGACAAATTAACACGGCTGCGACGTTGACGTTCCCACTTTGTCACTGTCGCCGCAAACCGCACGGCCAGCGCGGCGATCAGCGGCAGCCGGGGACTGTCGTTCAGCAGCATGAGGGCGGGGTTGTGCATTGCGCGTGTCATTGTGGATATCCTTTCAAATTGTATTGACACAAAGCGATATTGTTCGGTATATATAGTTGATACATTCAGGATTGTGTCAAAATCAAAGGAAGAATTGTAATGGATACAATTTGGCCAGAGGCGCTGCCAAAATCCAAGGGGCCGAAGTACACTCTGGTCGCTGACACAATCCGAAAAGCCATTGATAACAAGCTGCTCGAGGTCGGCACGAAGCTGCCTCCGGTGCGAGAACTGGCGTATCGATTACAAATTACGCCGGGCACTGTCGCACGGGCCTACACGATTCTGACCGATGAGGGATTGTTACAAGCTGAGGTCGGGCGTGGTACATTTGTGGCCCCACCGAAATCCCCAATTCTGGATGACGTGTGGGCCCGACAACTGCATCTGCGGGATGACAAATACAACGCCAATGTCAGCCTTTTCAGCCCGCGGTTGGCGGATATGGGGCAGGTGTCTCTGATCCGGGAGTGTTTGCAGAAGGTGTCACAAGCCGATCCGGGCTTGTTTCTGAACTATCCGACCCGTGATGCATATCAGCCCATGCGGCAGGCAGTCGTCGAGTGGCTGTCGGATCTGCCGTTGGGCGCGCTGACCCATGACGACATTGTACTGACACATGGTGGGCAAAATGGTCTTTGCTTGGTGTTTCAAACCATTCTGCGTGGGCCCAAGCCCGTGGTTCTGGTCGAAGACCTGTCTTACGCCGGTTTCCGCCGCGCCGGGGAACTGATGCGCGCCGATGTGATTGGTGTGAAGATGGATAAATGGGGAATCGACCCCAGGGCAATGGAGAATCTGTTGCGCCAAACCGCGGCGCAGGCGGTCTGTGTTTCGCCAGAAGTGCAGAACCCGACGGGTTCACACACGCCGCTTGAACGCCGGAAGGAGGTTGTCGAGGTCGCCCGGCGTTTTGACCTGCAGATCATCGAGGATGACTGCTATCGCATGGGTGACGCGCGTGAGCCCAGCTATCGGGCTCTGGCCCCTGAACGGGGGTGGCATGTGTCCTCGATATCGAAAATCCTGACACCGTCGCTGCGCGTCGGGTTTGCCATTGCACCCCGAGAGAGGAGCGTCGATCTGCGGCGTTCGGCTGAATACGGTTACTTCGGGCTGGCGCAGCCGCTGGCAGAACTCACCCGGTTGCTGCTGTCCGATCCCCGGACTCTTCAGATCGCCAGGGATGTTCGCGTTCGGATGGGCGACTATGTCCGGGTGGCGGTGAATGCGCTGGGTGGGTTTGACCTCAACTGGGCACCGGACGTGCCTTTTGTCTGGCTCAACCTGCCGTCCGGTTGGCGCGCCGCTTCGTTTACACGCGCGGCAGAGCGGGAAGGGATACAACTCAGGTCCGCTGATGAATTTGCCCTGCGAGACGGGCGGGCCCCGAATGCCGTTCGCATCGCGATGAATGGACACGTGTCACTGGAACGGTTTGAGGACGCGATGCAGCGGTTGCGGCGACTGCTGGACAATCCGCCTGAACAGATCAGTGTCTGATCCTTCAATCCAATGGGGCCGGGTCGCCAAAGAAACCCGCCAAGTAAGCGATTTTACCGTCGACATCCAACCGAATAAAGTCGTGGCCTGACACAAAGATTCTACCGTCCGGAGCGATCATGTGCCACGTGAAGTGGACAACGTCGTGGTGATTGGAGGGTTTGCTCGTCAATTCAACGCGTCCGCCTGAGCTTTGAAGAACCTCACCTATATGATCGCACAGGTTCGCGCGGCCATTCACATTTGCGGTCGGGTCGACATAGCGACCATTTTCAGCAAAGCACTTCGTCAAAAGCAAGAGGCGCTTATCCGGGTCTGTCTCTTGCCAGGATGCACCGTAATCAGCGATGGTTTGTTGCCACTCCATAGTGTCCGCGCTCCCATGGTCCGCTTGCTCTATCACTATAGCGGGCAAGGCGGGGCAGGGGTATAGGCCCAAAAACTTGGGGTAAAATAATACCTATTTTTTAAGTATTTGAAATTACGTAATTTAAAAGCCATTAGTGTTGTTGACCTGCGCAACACTCCCCTCTAAATACGCTCCATCGAATTCGGGCCGCTCTGTCTTTGGGCGGTCTTTCACATCAAACAGGACTATCCTGCCATGAAAACCTTTTCTGCAACACCTGCAGACATCGACAAGAAATGGATCCTGATTGACGCCGAGGGCGTTGTTCTGGGTCGTCTTGCTTCGATCGTCGCCATGCGTCTGCGTGGCAAGCACAAAGCGTCGTTCACCCCGAACATGGACATGGGCGACAATGTCATCGTGATCAACGCTGACAAAATCCAGATGACCGGCAAGAAGCGCGACGAGAACTTCTACTGGCACACTGGCCACCCGGGCGGCATCAAGTCGCGCACCAAGCAGCAGATCCTCGAGGGTGCACACCCCGAGCGCGTCGTGACCCAGGCGGTCAAGCGCATGCTGCCGGGTAACCGCCTTTCGCGTCAGGTTATGACCAACCTGCGCGTTTACGCCGGTGCCGAGCATCCTCATGAGGCGCAAGCGCCCGAAGTTCTGGACGTTAAGTCCATGAACAAGAAAAACACCCGGAGCTAATGACCATGGCTGATCAGATCAATACTCTCGAAGAGCTGAGCGCCGTTGCAGGCGTTGAGGTTGTGGCCGAAGAAGTCATCGTGCGTGAACCCGTACGTGACGAGCTGGGCCGCTCCTACGCCACCGGCAAGCGTAAAGACGCTGTTGCACGCGTTTGGATCAAGCCGGGTTCCGGCAAGGTTACCGTGAACGGCAAAGATCAGGACAAGTACTTCGCTCGTCCCGTTCTGCAGTTGATCCTGCGCCAACCGTTCCAGGTTGCCGGTGTTGAAGGTGAGTTCGACGTTGTCGCAACCGTCAAAGGCGGTGGCCTGACCGGTCAGGCCGGTGCGGTCAAGCACGGCATCTCGAAAGCGCTGCAACTGTACGATCCGTCGCTGCGTGGCGCGTTGAAAGCCGCAGGCTTCCTAACCCGCGACAGCCGCGTTGTGGAACGTAAGAAATACGGTAAGCGCAAAGCGCGTCGTTCGTTCCAGTTCTCGAAGCGTTAATCGCTACGGAATACAAATTTCAAACGGTCGCAAGAAATTGCGGCCGTTTTGCTTTGTCGGGTCAAACGACGACCTATAATAATATAGCTTCTATGCCTCGGTCTTCTCAGCCGACTTTTTGTTCAAAGCCGTCTCGGCAACACTGATGAACCTTTCCCTGATCTGATTGATCTTGCGTTTGTTCAAGAACCCAAACCAGCGGCGCACAGGAATGACCTGCTTGCAGCCGAAACTGTCTATCCAAACCCATCGTGCCGATCCGTCAGGAAACGTCTGATACACAATGTTACCGGTGTTCTTGTTGCTGATCAGAACTTGTTGCTCGATCAACTGGTCAAAGTGTTTGTGCAGTGCGGTCAGATGTTCACGTGTAAGGCGCCCACTATTTGCCAATTCTTTCAGGCTGGGTGACAACTGCCCATCCGGCTCGGATATCCGTTCATACATAAGCGCAAGGCCCATATCCGTTTGAACGACGCCACGAACCTCGCAAACCGGAATAGGATCATCTCGGTTCTGGTAGCGAACCATCAGGTCGAAGGACTCGTGAAACTCGCGCAGGAACCCTTTGAAAACCGTGGATCGACGAAATGTTCGATCAAACCACGTGTCTGTTACAAGATTGGCCCGACCATCCATTGTGTCAGGCTGAGGTATCTTGAGAAGCGTATCCGGCGCGTCAGGATGTTGGTAAACAAACTGCCGGTTCCCTTGCGCAATGACGTCGCAATTGGTCAGCTTCAACATGTTTTCTATTCGAGCGGTTGTCATGCTGCCTAGTTATAACAGTTTTGTAACAGCGTAAACTGAGCCGACGTTCGGACGGGCGCCTTGAACGTACTGGCGGTCCCGCCGGGGATCGGCGGGCGCAGTTTTCTGGAAAAGACTGTGAGTGTTAAGGCTTATTCCTCGTAAACCAACTTCCAGGCCCCGTCTTCCACCACGTTGACAAAGACAATGTCGGCGCCCTGGTGATCATCCGGACCATAGGTGAGGCGGTTTCCAACCAACTCGTCGTCATAGTCCAGGCTTTCCATGGCCGCGATAAAGCTTTCATGAGTCAGATCGGGGCCTGCGGCCTCCAGCGCCATGACCATCATTTCAGCAGAGGAGTAGCCCAACATAGAAAACCCGACGGGGTCTTCGCCGGTTGCGGCTTTGTATTCCTCAATAAACGCGGCCGGGGCGGGATCATCGGCACGCGCCCACAGATCCTGCCAGGAGGCGGCCGCGTAGAACCCGTCCGTCACACCACCCGGAACCTGCGCCACAACAGTCAGGAAACTTGCAGCTGTGCCAAGAAACTTCATGTCTGTCAGGCCCATCTTTTTGGCTGTGCCCACAACTGTGATCGCCTGACGCACACCCAGCGCTATCGTGACTATTTCGCAGCCTTCTTCCTTGAGCTTGCTCAGCGAGCCGACAAAGTCGGTCTCATCCGGTTTGTGCGTCGTCTCTGCCACAAAGGCGATGCCGGCCTCTTCGGCACCGGCCTTGCTGCCTTCCAGGATTTCTTCGCCGAAGTCCGTCGGTAGGTACATGGTGCAGACGTTTTGCGAGTCGAACTGATCGGCCAGGTATTTCACGCCAATACGGCTTTGGTCGAAATAGGTGGAAAACGAGATGAACTTGTTTTTCATCGGTTCCTGCAGCATCTGGCTTGAAGCCGTCAGGGGGGCGACGTTCGGAATGCCCTTGGGATCGAGCAGCTTGAACCCGGCAAGGTTCATCGGGGTTCCTAATGATTGCAGCATGGCGAACACCTTGTCGCGGTTCAGCAGCTTGTTATAGCCCTGCATCGCGCGTGGCATCTGATAACCGTTGTCCTCGACCACATAGCGGATGGTGCGGCCGTGTACGCCACCGGCCGCGTTGACCCGATCAAACACCACATTCGCGCCCTTGGTTGCCGGAACGCCAACGGCGGCAAAAATACCGCTCAGGTCATTGACCGAACCGATAACGATCTCATCATCCGTGACGCCCTGCGTCTGGGCATTGGCCACTGTTGCTGACACCGCCAGAGCGGCCGCGGTTGCAAAACCTTTAATCCCATTGGTCATGATTACTCCTCCCTGTGAATTCCATTATTTATACATGTCTTCAATAAGATGCGCGTGCTTCTGTTCCACGAAGCTGCGTTTCAGCTTCATCGTCGCGGTCAGTTCGTCATCATCAGCGGTCAACAACACGTCGATTAGGCGGAAATCTTTGATCTGCTCAACGCGCGCGAACTCCTTGTTGACCACCGCGACTTCGACTCCGATCTGATCTCTGACCTCGGGTGCCGCGCAAAGCGAGGCGAAGTTCGAGAACGGGATTTTCTGATCCTGCGCGTATTTCTCGACGTTTTCCCGATCGATCATGATCAGGGCGGTCAGGTATTTCCGGGCATCCCCAATGATCACCGCGTCCGAGATATAGGGACTGAACTTCAACCGGCTTTCAATCTCGGCCGGGGTAATATTCTTGCCCCCGGCGGTGATGATGATGTCCTTCAGCCGCCCCGTGATGGTGACATAGCCCTCATCGTCGATACGCCCCAGATCGCCGGTCCGCAGCCAACCATCGGCGGTGAAGGTCTCGGCCGTTTTGGCATTGTTGCGCCAATACCCCTGAAAGATGTTCAGACCCTTCAACTGGATTTCACCTTCGTCCGAGATGCGAATGTCATTGCTGGCGATCGCCGGACCAACGGTGCCGATCTTGTTGCTCTCAACGCTGTTTATCGTTGCCAGCCCCGAGGTTTCGGTCATCCCGAACCCTTCGATCAGCGGTACGCCGATGGCCCAGTACCATCTCAGCAATTCGGGTGAGATCGGAGCCGCCCCGGTGCCGCCCCGGCGTATTTTATCCAGCCCCAGCATTCGTCGCAGGTTTCGCAGCACCAGACGATCCCACAACCAGAACCGTGCCGAAACACCTGCTGGAACGGGCTGGCCAGCGCACAGATAATGAGTCCGCGCAACCCCAGCCTTCAGCGCCAACTGATAAGCGGCGCGGCCCGTTGGGGTCGCGTCCTGCGCCATGATCTGGACGTGGGAATAGATCTTCTCCCACACGCGTGGCACGGCAACGAAGGTGGTGGGGGAAACCTCTTGCAGGTTAGTAAAAACGGTCTCGGGGCTTTCGGCGAAATTCACAACGCATTTCGCGGCCAGAGGGAAATAGATCGAGACCGCACGTTCCAGGATATGGCAAAGCGGCAGGAAACACAGCTGTTCGTCGGTTTCAAAGGCGGGCAGGGCGCGGGCACCGCTTTCGATGGCGGCCAGAATGTTCTCGTGGCTCAGCATGGCGCCTTTGGGTTCGCCGGTGGTGCCTGAGGTATAAATCAGCAGGGCCGTATCCTGAGGGGACGCCAGCGCCAATTCGGCCTCGAACCGCGTAGGATCTTCGGACTCGGCCTGTTGACCCAGCTTGTACAGGTCGTTGATGATCATACAGCGGGGATGAGTCAGGTCGTGCAGGCCCTCATCCTCGAGAATGATGACGTACTGCAAGCCAGGTACCTCGGTTTCGACCTCAAGATACTTGTCCAACTGCTCTTCGTCTTCGACGATCAGGAACCGGCTGCCGCTATCATTGATCAAATATTTCAACTGGTTGGCCGAGTCTGTTGTGTAAACGCCCGACGCGATACCGCCGACGGCCTGAATGCCCATATCGAACCAGGCCCATTCCTTGCGGTCTTCGGACAGGATCGAGACGACCTCGCCCCGTTGCAGACCCAGTTTGCGCAGGGCCAGCCCGATCCATTTGGCGTGTTGCCAATAGTCGTCCCATGAATAGGATTTCCAGATCCCAAGATCCTTTTCACGATGCGCGGTACGGTCAGCCAGTGCGGCGCAGCGTTTCTTGAACAGCTGGGTGATGGTGGTGCATTCATCTACATGCACCGGACGCTGACCGGCGGTGGCGTTGAACCAGACGCCGTTGATACTGGTCTGAGGGGGCAGGGTGCTGATGTTCAACCGCTCACCTCCATGTCTTTCTGCGTTTCCAACGTCGGGTTTCCCGCGCACCGTCCTCCTGAACGCCCAGATAGAAATTCTGGATATCCTCGGACTGCAGCAACACATCCGCCGCGCCGTCCATGACGATGCGGCCAACCTCCATCACATATCCGTGCTGGGCCAGTTCCAGCGCGGCCTTTGCGTTCTGCTCGACCAGCATCATAGTCATGTTCTGCTCGTCGTTCAGGCGCTTCAAGATGCCGAAGATTTCCTGCACCAGGAGCGGAGACAGACCCAGTGACGGTTCGTCCAGAAGCATGATTTTCGGGTTGGCCATCAGGCCACGCCCAATAGCCAGCATCTGCTGCTGGCCGCCCGACAGAGTGCCGGCCTCTTGCCTCCGCCGCTCTTTCAGGATCGGGAAGTAGGAAAATACCAGCTCCCGGTGGTGATCGATCCGGGATTTGTCGGCCAGAGTATAAGCGCCAAGGTTGAGGTTTTCTTCTACGGTCAGAAGGGGAAAGACCTCACGTCCTTCGGGGACGTGGACGATACCCATCTCGACTACCTTGTGCGGCTCCGACCCCTGTATTTCGATGCCATCAAACGTGATCTTGCCCTTTTCGGGGTCCATCACGCCCGAGACGGTTTTCATCAAGGTTGTCTTCCCCGCACCATTGGCGCCGAGGATCGAGACGATCTGTCCGTGGTGCAAGTCCAGAGACACACCCCGGATGGCCATGATGGGACCGTAAAAACTTTCGACGTTGCGGATGGTCAGGACAGGATCGCTCATGAGGCTTTCCCCAGATACGCTTCAACCACCGCAGGATGGGATTGAACTTGTGAGGGCGTGCCAAGCGCCAGCATCGCGCCGTCGGCCATGGCAAGAACCCTGTCGGATACGCCCGACACCAGCCCCATGTCATGCTCGACCATCAGCACCGTGATGCCCATTTGCCGCCGAATATCGTCGATCCACCAACGCATGTCCGTGGTTTCTTCGACGGACAGCCCCGATGCCGGTTCGTCCAGCAACAGCAGTTTGGGATCGGTGGCCAGTGCACGGGCGACCTCAACCACCTTGCGCACGCCATAAGGCAGGCCCGAGATCATCTTGTCGCGATACGCCTGGAGGTCGAGGAAGTCGATAATCTCTTCCACCTTTTCTCGGTTTTCGACCTCTTGCCGTCGGGCGGAGGGCAGGAACAGCAACTCAGACAACATGTTGGTGCGGCGATGACGGTGCCGTCCGACCAGGAGGTTCTGCAGGACAGTGGCGTGTTCGAACAGTTCGATATTCTGGAACGTGCGCGCTACGCCAAAGGCCGCCACGCCCGACGGTTTGACCTGCAACAGGTCATGGCCGTCAAAACGGATTGTCCCCGAAAATGGCTCATAAAACCGCGATATCAGGTTGAAGACAGTGGATTTGCCCGCGCCGTTCGGGCCGACGATGGCAAAAACCTGACCTTGGTCAACTGAGAAGGACAGATCGTTGACCGCAATTAGCCCCCCGAACTTCAGGGTGACGTTTTCTAACTCCAACAGGCTCATCGCAGACGTTCCGTCTTGAGATAGGATTTCTGTCGCTTGAACATGTCCTTTCGGTAGAAGGGGAACAACTCGAACCAGGTGCGGATCTTCAGCCAGCGCCCGTACATGCCCATCGGTTCGAACAGGATGAAGGCGATCAGGATCATCCCGAAGATGCCGAACTCCAGCCCCGGAATTGCGACCGTGTTGCCTCCAAACAGCGCCCCCACATATTCCTTCGATATCGACAGGAATTGCGGTAGAAATCCGATCACGATGGCACCAAGGAACGCTCCGTGGATCGACCCCAGCCCACCGATCACGATCATCATCAGCAATTGGATTGAAATCAGAACGCTGAAGGTTTCGTTGTTGAACGCGCCAGCATACATGCCCATCAGCGCGCCCGCCCAGCCCGTGACGGCGCAGGACAGGGCGAACGAGATCATCTTGGTGCGCGCGATATCAATGCCCATCGCCTGCGCTGAAATCTCGGAGTCGCGCACCGCGATGAAAGCGCGCCCCAAAGGTGCACGCAGCAGATTGATATAGCCGAGGGTGACCAGAATGGCCACGCCCAGAACCAGCCAGAAAAACTGATCGGGTGTGGCCCAGCGATCAACCAGATGGCCGAATACCTCGACGCCGCCCAGATACTTGCCCGCCACGCCACCAGTGAGCGGTTCCGCCAGAACGATCACGTCATCCATCAGGATCGACAGCGCCAGGGTGAAGATCGCCAGATAGATTCCGTGCAGTCGCAGGGCAGGGATAGCAACCGTCACACCGGCAATCCCCGTAAGGACACCAGCCAAGGGGAAGGCGACCAGAAATGGAACACCCGCTTCGATCAGGATGACGTTCGCATAACACCCAATGGCCAAAAAGGCGGCATGGCCCAGGCTGACCTGCCCGGTATGGCCGGTTAGAACCATCAAACCCAGCCCGGCGATGGCCCAGATCAGGACATTCGTCAGTTCTCCGAGGTAGAAATCATCCAGCCACCTCGGCGCCAGGGCGACAAGTGCCAGCAGGATCAGGTAGAGGATGAGCTGATAGCGATCCGTCCAGGGGCGGATATCCTGTATATAGTTGGTTTTGAACACGATCCGCATGGGCCTAGACCTTCTTGACCCGAACCTGACTGAACAGCCCATTGGGGCGGAAGATCAGCACTGCCAGCAGCAGCGCGTATGGCGCGATCTGACTGTAGCCCGCAGCGATATAGCGGCTGGCAAAGGGTTCGATGACGCCGACGATCAACCCTCCGGCCAGCGCGCCCGGAAGGCTGCCTAACCCACCAATTACAGCTGCAGCGAAGGCTTTGATCCCCAAAAGGCCAGTTGTCGGGTCGACCGCGCCCTTGGCGGCGAACAACACGCCCGCAATACCGGCCACCACTCCGGCCAGGGCCCAGATGAACCCCTGAACACGTTTGACAGGAATGCCCATGTAGTAGGCCGCTAACTGGTTCTGCGACGCACCCTGCATTGCCAGCCCCAGCTTGGTTCGGTTGAAGAACACATACATCCCCCAAGTCAGCATTACGGTGACAATGATGACAGCCACATCCTCCATTCCCAGAACAATGCCTCCGAAACGGAATTCCTTTCCAGCCAGAGGGTTCTGCAAAGTTTGCGGTTCATGTCCCCAGATCAGACCCGCGGCGAACCGGATCACAAAGCCCAAAGCGATTGTCAGGATCACCACTGCGGTCTGGCTTTCCCCAAACAGGCGGCGGATGATCAGGCGGTCTAAAAGATACCCGAGAGCCCCCATGATCCCCAGCGAGATCGGAAGGGCCAGCCAGAAGGGCAGTCCCATATATTCGGTATTGGTAAGCCCGATGGTGACAAAGGCGCCCAGCATCATGAAATCGCCCTGCGCGAAGTTCACCGCCTCGGTCGCTTTGTAAATCAACACGAAACCAAGCGCGATCAGGCCATAGACACAGCCATTTGCCAGCCCGCTGATCAGCAGCTGCGCGTTGTCCAATTTCACCCTCCCACGCCGGTGCGCCCGGCATATTGAACGCCCCGGGGGTCCTCCGTCACCCGGGGCTTTGTTCTACTATGGCGTGATAATCACCTTCCCGTCACTCTTTTTCAGGGCTTCGGACAGATTTGGGATTAAATCCTTCAACGCAAGTCGTTCGGAAATATCGGTTTTCCAGCGGCCATCAGCAAACCGGGCCTGCACCTCGGCTACGACACGCGCCTGATCTTGCGGTGGGGTTGAGGTGACCCAATTGGTAAGCCAGAACCCTTCGATTTGCTTGCCCATAAAGATCAGCTGGCCCATCTGTGTCAGTTGCGGCAGTTCGGCGCTGAGCTTGCCGTAGCAGATCCAGCGCGCCTGGTTGGGCATGGCGCAGAACACCTGCTCGGACAATTGGTCGGCCACGGCATCCAGGAACACGCGGGGTTTCAGTGCCTGGCTGACTTTGGCAAAGTTCTGAGCAACGTCCGGATCGGTGGTCACCAGAACCTCAGCCGCTCCGTGATCTTTCAATATGTCGACAGTTTCCCCGCGCCGGACCAGCGCGATAGGTTTCAGCCCGAGATCGCGCCCGAGGCCGCACATCAGCTTGCCCAACTGGCTGGTGGCTGCCGAGATTACAAATGCATCCCCGGCGCCCCGTGCGATATCAACCATCGCCATGGCGGTCAGAGGATTCACGATCTGCGCCGCACCGTCTTCGTCGGAAATCTCGGGGCGCAAAGGGATGCACATCATTGCCGGAGCCAGAACGTATTCCGCCCAAGCGCCGGAACTGGCAGTGATAAATGCAACGCGCTGACCCTGCAACGCTTCGGCGCCTTTTCCGGTTGCAACCACGTCACCGCAGCCCTCAAACCCGGCGGCGGCCCCCTTGAAGCGAGGCTGCCCGTATTCACCTTTGATAAAGTGGATATCAGACGGATTCACCGATGCCGCGCGCAGCTTGACCAGAACCTGTCCGGGGCCGGGTTCGGGAACGGGCAGCTCGGCCTCGGCCAACCAGTCAGCAGCATCACGGATATAAGGGCCGGTGGATTCGCCGGAATAGCCGTCGTGTAAAAGAACAGTGGCAAACATAGTCGAGGGCAGGGTGGTCATGGTCGTTCCTTGTTTCTGAACTGAACGTATCGTTGATGAAACCCGGTCACTGGCGGCTACTCATAACCGCGTCGTGAAAAACATGGATCTGGGTTTATTCCAACTCGACGACAGCCAAACAAATGAGCCGTCGCGGGTCAATCGGCCGACGCCCTGACGTGGATGGAACCTGCGCCACGCCCGCAATATGGGCCGCCCGAACCGGGCGACCCGTCTGCTTCACTGTCCCGACAGCAGGTCGCGGAGTTCCTGAATCTTCACCGCGATTGTCTCTGGCGAAGCTTTGATGTCGTCCAGAATCTTGATGGCCTGCGTTTTCATGTCCTGCGCCAGTTCGCTTTCCTGAATCGAAGCCACCATCGTGTCATAGTCGAAATTCTCAAGGCTCAGCGCGCCGTTCTCGACCCACGAGTTCAGCAGGTCCTGACCCTGGGTCGCCAAGGCAGCAACCTCTTCACCGGCCTGATTGGCCAGATCGGTGGCCGCTTCACCGGCCTGCTCGGCCGCATCAGTAGCTTGTTCCGCGATGGATGAGGCGCCTTCGGTTGCCTGATCCGCGACCGAGCTTGCAGCCTCGCTTACAGCATCGGTTGCATCCTGGGCGGCCTCGCTGACCGCGTCGCCAGCGTCTTGTGCCGCCGATTGCAATTGCTCAGCAGGCGTGGGTTCAGGTTGAGTAAAGTAATAATACGCGCCAGCGCCGATGGCGGCGATGGCTACAGCTAATAGGATAGTGCGCGACATGTGTCTCTCCTTTGGAAAATGTCTCGCCGAGATGGGTTAAATCTAATCGGATGCAAAGGGGAAATCCCGGAAATTCTTTTCAAATCCGTGGATTGAGCCGTGCTATGCCTATCCGTTGATCCGCAACGGCAATAACATGCCACAACACTTTTGTTCGAGCGCGGACTGCTTGTGATTGTTGGAAATGTACTATCGGTTCTGTTGCCACTTTGGTGATCGGAAGCACCGTTCTTTTCGAAGACCGCGCAAAATCATTGCGCTCTTGGACGTCAGCCGATCCAAGAACGGCGTTCAAAGTGAGTGTTCCTGCCTCGAACTAGCAGCTTAAGCTTGATGCCCTTTGTACAAGCGTATCGCGCATAGAATGGATAGCCTGTTTTGACCGAGAAAACCCAGAATCTAGTCCGGACTCAGCCCGCATATTTCCTCGATTTCGAAGCCAGCTCACTAAGCGCGATCAGTTGGCCAATTGAGATTGGGATTGCACGCGCTGTCAACGGCAACGTGATCACTGGATCGCGTCTTATCAAACCCCACCCTGATTGGGACGCGGCGGGCTGGTCGGACGTCAGTGCACGAATCCACGGATTAAGCCGCGCCTATCTTGAAGCAGAGGGCGGCGATCCCCAGAGGGTTGCGCAATGGTTCAAGGCAAGAAACACCGGAATTGCTGTAACGGACAATCCGGAGTTTGAACGGCGGTGGCTTATACGGCTGCTGGAAACGGAAATGCCCTTTCCCAAAGTCCAGCTTCTCGACTTTGACAGCTATGTCCGGATGAGCCTGACCGAGGACGCAGCGGTCGCACGCGTCTATCACACGTTAGAAAGTGCAGGGCCGCCACCGCATCGAGCGGGGCAGGATGCGGCGCGGCTGGCCGAAGCGTGGTTAAGCGGTTTTGATTGCCTGCAGAGCTCTGACTAGCACGGAGCGGACGGTGCCAAGGCGCGTATTCCGCCGAGTTCTCTGCTCGCCAGAGCCAAAGCCGCGCGAAAGTACCAAGGGTTTCCCTCTTAGCTTTCGACCGGGCCCGAAGAAATCGGGAAAACACCAAACTCCAGCTGGTTTTGACCGGCTGCCCATATGCTGGGTTATAGGGATGTCGAGCGCTTTCATGGGTCAACGGGAAGCCAAGCGGCCAGCCTAACGATTCATGGCGCGTTTTTTTTGAACCAACTCGGATCGCGTGTTGGAGCCGCGATGGTTCCCGCCCGCGTCGAGCGGGGTGGTTAAGGGGTATACGGTGCAGCTCTGAAAAAAATCAATCCGTGACTTCGCCCGCAACTGTCGGGGGTGAGCTATCCGAGATCGGCGACTGGCAATTGCCAGAGAAGGATCGGGACAGCGTCGAACCGCAAGTCTGGTGACCTGCTATCCAAATTGTTTCCAATCTGGGTGGGGTGACTCATAGGGGATGAAAAGGTTCCAAACGGTCTTTGCCGTCCAAAACCTTGCATCTGTTATGCCTAGTCCAAGCTGGGCAGGTGATATTCTTGTCGTTTTGGAAATCTGAAACCCGATCCTGCAGCACGCTTGGGGCGCACTTCGTCTCGGCATCGTCTGATCTTCGGGCCTACGCTGGGTCTTGCAGGGCAACTCGATGACGGAGCGCTTAACAGAAAACAGCGCTAGCCAGCGGGGAGGCTGTCTGACTGAATTCAGCGTGCCGGTTCTGGTTGCGGACGCTCTGGCGCTGTCCGCGCTTCTATGGCTTTCGACTTACACGATGATCTGATGTCGGCTGTTCTGCGAATCCGCGATCTGGCTCTTGGGTGCCGGGACCGGTCGGTGTTCCGTCTTCTGTCTATGGATTTCGAAGCCGGCACGACTTTGGTCGTCCTGGACGCAAACGGGTCGGGCAAAAGCCCGTTCGCAAAGATGCTTCCGGACCTAAAGGAGTCGCGTTCTGGTCGCGTGGACTGATGGGCCGAGTTCGACCGACGCTTCCCCATCCGTGCGCGGGATCGCGCAGCGATGGAGGCTTGGCGCGGGTTCGGCCTTTGTTTGGGGCCGGACGCCGCAGCGCGTGAACAAGTAGACACAATCAATTTGCAAGTTCGAGTGTCGTGCTTTGTTGCGCCAACCCCTCAACCACTTCGAACAACGCCTTTTCAAACTGAACAAGTGCATTGGACCTTGTGTTAGACACAGGGTAGAGCAGGCCAAAGGTCATCCAACGTTCGGGTGTAACAGGTACAAGCGCGACCTTCTCTGGTTTGGCCTGCGCTGCAACCAATTCATCTGCGATAGTTAATCCCACACCTTCGGCAACCAACGAACAAGCAAGCTGAGAGGCAGCGACTTCGCAAGTTTGGACCGGTGTAACACCAGCCGAATGGAAGATGTCATCAAGTTGGTCGCGCAACAACAAGCCGTGCATCAGACGTATGACAGTCTCACCTGCAAGATCACCTGCCGTCAGCTCTGTTCGAGTTGAAAGTGGATGAACCAAGGGTAGGACGACCTGGGCCCGCACTCTCAACAAAGGTTTAGTGATGATGCCTGGATGATCGACAGGCAACGCGCCAATCCCGATATCGTATTCCCGCCCTGCCAACCATTTCCCCGCTTCTCTTCGGGCGCGGACGTCCAGGCTGACATTGGTTCCTGGATTGGCTTTCGTGAACCGTGCAACGGCCGGGGCCGACAGGGATTGCGCGATCCTTGGCATGGTCACAATGCGCAGTGTTTCAGTGCGACCCGCCTTGATGTCAGCAGCGATGCGCGGAACCTCGTCGAGGTTATCGAGGATTCGTCCGGCCTCTTTGTAAAAGGCCAGCCCCTCTGGCGTTGGTGTCAGGTTTCGACCACTGCGATCGAAAAGCGTCAGTTTAAGCTCTGCCTCAAGCCCCGAGATCAGGCGGCTGATTGCCGGCTGGCTGAGGTGAAGTACCTCCGACGCGGCGACAAGCGAGCCTTCGGACAATGTCGCGCGAAACGCACGCAGGGCTTTGATATTCATTTTCCACGCTTTCGTATTTTGCAAGAGTAAATAACATCTTTGCATTTTTTACAATTGAAGACTCGGCGTAGATTGATCCCAAGTGAAATTGGGAGGTTACTCATGAAACGCAGAACTCTTCTTAGTGCCGCAATCGCTGCCGTTGCGGTCACCGCAACAGCTACCGCAAGCTTTGCCGCAGATTGGCCGAAACGTCCGATCAACCTGGTTGTTCCTTACAAAGCTGGAGGAGGCACCGATGCCTATGCCCGCGCTATATCGGCCGCCGCCGAAGGTATTCTGGATGTGCCGGTGGTTGTCGTTAACAAGCCCGGTTCCGGTGGCCTGAACGGCGCCAATTCCGTCGTTGGCGCCCGTCCCGATGGCTATACGATGATGATGACCTCTGGCGGGTCGTTTCTCTTGTCGACCATGACCCGTGACACGGACATCGACGCTCTGGACAGCTTTGATTTTGTCGCTCAGGTCGGTCAGTTGCAGACCTCGCTGATGGTGCCGGCCAACAGCCCGTTCCAGTCCGTTCAGGACGTGATCGAAGCGGCCAAGGAAAGCCCCGGCGAGTTGCGTTGGGCCCATTCAGGCCGAGGCGGGTTCCACCATGTCGGCGGAATGGGCTTTTTGGCCAGCAACGGAATCGAGGCGCAAGACGTGCCATTCAAAGGGGGTGGACCGACCCGTGCCGCACTGATTGGTGAGCAGGCAGACTTCGGGTTTCTCGGCGTTCAGCAGCTTGCAGGTTTCGAAGAGCAATTGCGTGCGCTGGCCGTCAACAGCCAGGACCGTGATGGCATCATGAAAGACGTCCCTTCGTTTGGTGAGTTGAACATTCCATTCGCAGCTGTCTCCTCACCAGTGATCGTATTCGCACCCAAAGGCACACCAGAAGAAGTGGTTGCGGCGATGGAAACCGCGTTGGAGCAGATCGCCGCCAAGCCCGAATTTGCCGAGCTTCTCGCCTCGCGCGGAACCGGTCCGGTTTATCAGAATGGTGCGGATGCCAAAGCAACGCTGTCCGCCATGAAGGAGGACGCCGCTCCCTTGGTCCAAAGTCTGACCAACTAAAGTCCTCGGGGTCGGGTGGGTCATGTCCATCCGGCCCCATCTTCTATCAGCCGGATTCCGGGAGGAAAGTTATGCGAGCCTATGCAGAAGGATTGGTTCTTGGCCTTGTTTCGATATTTGCCATTTGGGGGGCCTGGCAAGTGCCCGCCGCATCTCCGGGAGATACCTGGGCAGGTATTGTACCATTTTCTGCATCGGTTGCCTTGCTGTTCCTGTCAGGCTTGATGCTTTTGGGCGCGGCGCGCCAAACGGCGGGAAACACGAGCCATGATCAAGATGACGGTGCGACCCTTCAGATCATCGGTCTGTTCATCATCGCCCTGATCTATCAGCAGTCCTTCCGTTGGTTTGGCTACTTGCTGCCCACGGCCGTGGTTGCACCGATTATCCTTTACTTCTTCGGCGTACGCAGCTGGATCGGGCTGGGCTTGTCTGTTGTTCTGTGCCCTCTGGTCTTCCACCTCATCTTTTTCGTCCTGCTTGGCGTCTTCCCTCCCTATGGCGAGGTTTTCGACCTGCTCAGCTGGATTCAGGGGTAAAACATCATGGAAATCTTTCCTGCACTTCTTTCGGTTATTACCGATCCCACGCTGCTCTTTGCCATCTTCCTCGCCGCAGTTGTGGGAATGATCGTCGGTGCCACACCCGGCCTGACTGCTTCGGCGGCGATTGCGATGCTGCTGCCCATCACCTTTTACATGTCGCCTTTATTTGCTCTCGCATTTCTGTACGTGATCGGAAAATCCGGGCGGTACGGCGGCTCGATCGCAGCCATTCTGTTCAATACGCCCGGTACGGCGGCCAGCGCCGCAACGCAGATCGACGGTTACCCGCTTGCCCGTGCCGGTAAGGCTGGCAAGGCTATGAAGGTCGCCACGATCTCGTCGATCATCGGTGACCTGATGGGGGATATCCTGCTGGTCATCGGCGTCGGCTTCATCGCGGCCATCGCCCTGAAATTGGGTCCGCCTGAGACCTTTGCAATCTACTTTGCCGCCTTCGTCGTCATCGGCTCTGTCATCGGGAACTCCATCGTCAAGGGTCTGGCATCGGCTCTGATGGGTATCCTGATCGCCATGGTGGGGCTTGATCCTATCTCGAGCGAAGAGCGCTATACGTTTGGGTCGTTCGAGCTGTCCAACGGCATTGGCCTTGTGCCGCTGATGATCGGTGTGTTCGTTCTGGGCGAAGTCTTTGCCCAGCTGGAAACACGCCGCAAAGCTACGGGCGAGACCGAAGAGAATGAAAGCACCGAAGACGGCAACACACTGACCTGGGAAGAATATCGGCCCTGCCTGCCGCATGCTTTTCGTGGCGGCTTCATCGGTGCTGGCATCGGTGTATTGCCCGGCCTGGGCTCGGCCATCGCGGCATTCATTTCTTACGGTGAAGGCAAGCGGCGCGCAAAAAATCCCGAGATGTGGGGCAGGGGTGCACTGGAAGGTGTCGCCGCGCCCGAGGCCGCCAACAACGCGGTTTCCGGCCCTTCGATGGCGCCGCTGCTGACGCTGGGTATTCCGGGCTCGACCATCGGGGCGATCCTGCTGGGTGTTTTCCTGATTCATGGCATTCAAGTCGGCCCGACCCTGTTTTTGACCGACAAGGAACTGATTTACAAACTGTTCGCCTGCGGCATGCTGGGAATACTGGCCTATGGTCTGATCGGCTATTTCGGCGCAACGCAGGTTGCACGTCTGATCCTCAAGATTCCGACCAACGTTTTATATCCGCTGATCTTCCTGACAGCGTTTGTCGCGGCGTATTCGGCGCGCGGGTCCATGTTCGACGTGACGGTCATGACAATTGCGGGATTTGTCGGCTGGTTGATGCGAAAATACGACTTCAACGTCGCGGCTTTCGTGATCTCGTTCGTGCTGGCCAAGGGGGCCGAGGAGACCTTCCGCCAGTCGCTGCTGATGTCCGAGGGCGGCGCAACGATCTTTATCGAGCGCCCGATTGCGTTGGCCTTCCTGATTGTCGGGCTCGCCGCCATGGCGTTCCGAATCCGTGGGATCCTCAAGGAACGGCGGATCGCACAAGGAGGACTGGAAGATGCTTGAATATGGTATCTATCGGGACTGTTTTTCCAGTGCCGACATGCGCGCCATCTGGTCGGAACATGCCACAATGTCTGCCTGGCTCAAGATCGAACAGGTTCTTGCCGCGCGTCAGGCCTCAGCCGGGTTGATCCCGAATGAAGCTGCTGCGGCTATCGAAGCGATTTCAATCTGTGAGCTGAACCAGGCCGAGTTGCAGGCAGAGATGATGCTTGTCGGCCGCCCAATCGTAGGGCTGGTCCAGCAGTTGCGCAAATTGCTGCCGGACTATGCGGCCCATGTACATTTTCGAGCGACGACGCAGGACATTATGGACACCGCGATGGTCCTGCAGATGAAACTTGGGCTTGAGCAAGTCCAAAGATGTCTTTCCACCGTTGTGGCGTTGATCGACGATCACATCTCAGCCTGTCAGGGCACGATGATCATGGGGCGCACCAATGGTCAACACGCCGTTCCAATCGATTTGGCGACGAAGTTCAAGGTCTGGCGATCGGAACTGGAACGCCGATCTCAGGCGTTGGATGCAGCGGCGGAACGTGGCTTGAATGTTCAGATCGGTGGTCCCGTGGGTGATCTGCGCGGGTACGAAAACGGCACTGGCCAGCAAGTCAAAAAAGGAGTTGCGGGCTCACTTGGGTTGAACGTGGTCGAGCCACATTGGCAGAACGCGCGAGACGGGGTGGCTGACATCGTCATGGCTATGGGGGCTCTGTGCGGGACGCTTTGCAAAACCGCTCATAACGTCAATCAGCTTTCATCGTCCGACATTGGTGAGTTTGCCGAGGTGCATGAGCCGGGCAAAGGTGCATCCTCTGCGATGGCGCACAAAAAAAACCAACGGGCTTCGGAATTCGGCGAAGCGGTTGCCCGTCTGGGACGCCAGCGTGCTGAACAGATTGGGGAACTGACCCTGCAAGAACACGAGCGGTCCGGCGGCGTCTGGATTGCAGAGTGGGTCGTCGTGCCTGAGACGTTTCTTTTAACTTCGGGCGCATTGCAGTGGTCCGAACGGATGCTGAAGTCACTGGTTGCCGATCCCGTTGCGATGCAGAGGTTGGTGGCAGGCAAACCTCGTTTGAAAACCTCCAATGCATAGTTTCGGCAACACTTGGTAAGACTTTGCAATTGGTTGGGCGGTTTCGTCTTAGTGGCTGGTTCAAAAAGTAGATTGTCACCATTGACAAAGTAGAGTTGATCATTATTTGTCAGTGGTGACAATTTATGGGGCCGAAATGCCAAGACCTTCGCTGAAAGATCAAAGATCACATGAGATTCTAGACGCTTACCTCACATGTGTAGCGCGGTTCGGGCTCGATGGTGCGACACAGGAACGGATTGCAGTGGAAGCTGGCGTCAAGCGTCCTCTTTTGCGTCACTACCTTGGAAACAAGGATGAAATGATAACCGCACTGGCCGACCACACCATTGCCGGTTTTGCCGCTTCGTTGGAAGGGCTACGTCAGGCACTGCCAAAAAACGCGACGCCTTCAGATCTTGTGGACGCTTTGTTTTCCGAAGGGGCTGGAACCGATCCGCGATTGATGCTGGCCTATCAGGCGTTGGTGACGGTGGTTCCGGACCGGCCGGATCTTCGGCAAGGTCTCATGGACAGCCTCACGGATTTCTTTGATTTGGTCGAGGCGATCCTTGCGCGGGCGGCTCCTACGGTGCCCGACACAAGCATTCGCGCAGTTACTCAGGGAATATCGGCGATTTTCGTGAGTTTGGACGCTTTGACC
Organism: Ruegeria sp. YTSC199; assembly: GCF_059609725.1. Classification (NCBI taxonomy): domain Bacteria; kingdom Pseudomonadati; phylum Pseudomonadota; class Alphaproteobacteria; order Rhodobacterales; family Roseobacteraceae; genus Ruegeria; species Ruegeria sp. YTSC199. Next base: position 86,227 of record NZ_JBXWMF010000007.1, on the reverse strand, counting down.
CCGCTGAATCCGCCAGAAGAATGGCGCTCTGAGTTAAGACAGGCCGCAACGCTTCTGGCTTCGGTTCTGGAGGCGCAGCAATGAGTCTTGCGAGAACCACGAACTACATTGCCTTGCCCATCCTGTTGGTGGCCGCGGTGCTTGGTCTCTACTGGGTATGGGGGTTGCTTTTCCTTTGGTGGGTCGTCCCGTCACTGTTGAACGGACAGGCTTTTTTGATGTTTGAGATCAATCGGGACGACGACCCGTTTCTCTACTGGGCCATTGTCTGCCTCTGGGCTTTGTCGGGGATGATGATGATCGCCGCAAGCCTGTTTCCCCAATACGCCTATCTGCTTACCTGAGGAACTGAGATGACCAAAATGTATCACCACCTGCCGGTCGAGGCCTACACCTCGCAGGATTGGTTCGAGAGGGAACAGACCCAGATTTTCTCACGCACCTGGCGGTTTGCCGGTCTGGTTGAAGATATTGAGGGGCCGGGGCACTACCTGTCGGTTCAGGCGGGTCTGAACAACCTGTTCATCGTAATGGGACGCGACCACCGCCTGCGCGCCTTTCACAATATCTGCCGCCACCGGGGCACCCAGCTGATCCGGGCGGTTGGCAAAACGCAAAAGGCGCTGACATGTCCGTATCACGACTGGACTTATGATCTGGAAGGTAACTTGATTTCGGTTCCCGATGAGCCATCCGAGTTTCCAAACGGCATCGATAAATCCTGCCTTGGCCTCAAACCGGCCAGCGTTGATGTCTGGCGCGGCATGCTGTTCGTACACCCCGACCCGGATGCGCCGACTTTGGCGGAATGGTTCGGGGAAGTTGACTCGCATCTCGGTCCTCACAAGCCGGAAGAACTGGTCGAATTTGCCGAAGGGCGAAATACCTACGAGATCAAGGCCAACTGGAAGATCGTCGTTGAGAATTACATCGACGTCTACCACCTGAGCCATCTGCATTCGAATACGTTGCACATGTATGACCATGCCAAGGCCGAATACGGGTGGAAGGGGCCGCACTATCATTTCTGGGAGCCCCCATCAGCCGCTTACGCGAAAGGACACGAAGCCAAGCTGCCGATGCCGCGCACGATCCCCGAACCTCATGTTGGTGCTTGGGTTCCGATGCTTTTTCCGGGCATTGGCATCGGTGCAAGTGAGGAAAGCTGGAACCTGTTCATCATAACACCGCTGGCTCCCGATCTGACACGTGTCGAGAACCGCACAAAGCTGGCCAACGCATCGGACTGGGCTTTTCAGAAGCAACAGTGGAAAAGCTGGGGATTCTGGAAGGATTTTGGCGGCGCGAAATACCAAGCGGACGATGCCACCGGCGCAGACGACCCTATGGCTTCCGGTGACTTCACGGCTGAGGATATTTATGCCTGCGAACAGCAGCAGAAGTCTCTGAAAAGCCCTTACATGGAGGTCGGTCCTGCCGGGATTGGCGAGAGCCCGGTTACTCAGCACCAGAAAGCGGTGCTGAGTTTCATGCAAGAAAACCAGAGCCGCGGAGAGTTATCATGAAGCCTGCTCAAGCAACTCTGATTGGCATTTTACTCGCGTCCTCTCTGGTTCTGACGGCCCAAGCAGACGCGCCCAAAGATATTGCCGAGCGTATCCTGCAGGCACAGGACGAACAAAGCCTGCTGGCTACATGGGACAACTGGCACCCCGAGGCCACGCATCAAATCGTCCTCAAATACGGAATGGGGCAACCGGATGACGTCTTTTCATACCGGGTCACAGAGGACAGCGGTCTGGATGACTCCGAAATCGCAAAGGCGCTGCACGGGTACACGGAAACCGCACGATCCGCGCCCGAGATTTCTTCGCGACTTGAAGATGGCGTATCCCACATCACCGCAGTGACCCATGTCGACTATGACTGGCAAGGCTATACGGGCAGAATGCGTCAGACGGACGAATTCGCCTTTGCATCTTACCTTGGCGGGGCCGTGCTCCGGTCTTTGACCACGACCTACGACTACCGGTGATTGGAGCCCTCCATGCAACGTGACTTTTATACACTGACGGTTTCGGAAATCCGCAAGGAGATCGGCGGCGCGGCAACCACTGTCATCTTCGACATTCCATCTTCTCTGACAGGCTTGTTCCAATGGACCGCAGGGCAACATCTGACGGTCAGGTTTCTGATCAAAGAAGAGGAGCACAGGCGCAGCTATACTATCTCAAACCCGCCGGGGGCCGCGTTGCGTATCACTGTCAAACGCGTCAAAGGGGGAATTGTCTCGAACCATGTCGGCGACACCCTGAGGGCAGGGGATACGGTCGAGGTGATGCCTCCCTTCGGACATTTCATGCTGTCTCCCAGCACCCTGAAACGGCATACCCATTACTTCTTTGGCGCCGGCAGTGGCGTTACTCCGCTCTACGCGATGATTAAGGCTGTTCTGGCAGATGAGCCGCATTCCGCGGCGCATCTGGTCCTTGGTAACTCAGACACGAACAGCATCATTTTCCGGGAGGAACTTGAGCAACTGCAAGCGCGATACCCACAGCGGTTCACCCTCCGCCACGTCCTGTCCCGACCTTCCATGTTCAGTTGGTTTACCCCCTGGCGCACGGGGCGGTTGGAGGCAAACGCCATTGAGGCCGCTATTTCCGAAACACCCCCGGTTGCACAAGACGCCCAATACTGGATCTGCGGTCCCGGTAGCATGAACACCGACATTCGGAAGGCGTTACAAAATCTGGACGTTCCCGATGGTCGCATTCACATGGAGAGCTTCGGCGGAGATACCGAAAGTGACCTAAGCGTATCGGGGATTGCGGCAACGGCCCGAATAAAGCTGAACGGCGCATGGAAAGACGTTCCGGTTGCTGCCGGTCAAACCATACTCGAAGCCGCCCGGTCAGGCGGACTAAACCCGCCATTCAGTTGCCAGTCTGGCGTCTGTGGCGCCTGCATGGCCCGCCTGACCGATGGAACTGTCCATATGCGGAACCGCATTGCGCTTGAAGACGATGATATTTCCCAGGGGCTTATTCTGTGCTGCCAAAGTGTTGCCACGCAACAGAACATCGAATTGATGTTTGAGGACCAAGTTTAGACATACGGACATGATAGCCTGTCGCGTGCTGAACATATGTGGTGTTTAGACCGGCTTTAAGCATTGGGAAACGTTGGGGTCTCGGTCATTCTGAGCTTCATTCGAAAACGCTATGATGCTCTGAATCTTAATGGCCGGGAGACAGGAATTCGAACTCTGGGCGGGCACCCACACCGGTTTTCGAGACCGTTTCCGAGGGCATACCCAGAAGGGTCAAATCAATAGAATAAGAGCTTTGTGACGGCAGATTTGGCAATCTCGGCATATAAAGCGGGGAGGGGGGGGGCATAGCGAAATGCTTTGAGCGCGCTTTTTGAGTTTTTGTTCAGAAAGGAGGTATCGCTCCCAAAAGTGCGGAGAGCAGTCATTCGCGGCTGTTGCTAACGGCTAACTGTTTCGAAGCTAAAGCAGAAAATCATGCTGTTACAAAATCGTGGAGAACTTCTAAGAATTCGCCGCTGACTGGAGAACGCGAACTCTGGGACGCACCGAATACTGTCGCATCTATTGAAGCATCGCAGATGGCAGTTGGTGTTCAAGTGTATTAGGCGGCAGAGTTCGACGTCTACCGCACTAAACTGACCAATGATCTCAGTCCACCGCAAGTTCTGTGATTTCACGGCGGAAGGGCAGATCATCACCTATATCCTTGCCATCAAGTTCACGCGCGTAGCGGTGGCCGGCATAGGTCGCCCAAGCGATCGGACCCGGAGCGTTGGCGTCACCAATCAGTTTGACTGACTTGATACCTGCATCCCCCCATTCAGCTTGTCGTGCCTTCAGGTCATTGAATACGCCGTTGTTTTCCAACCGCGACGCAACCACCACAACGGCATCCGCCTCGATCTTCCAAGTGCGGTCGGTGTAAACGCAATTCGAAACCATATGATCCGGGTGGATTTCTGTGACACCCTGATTGAGGACAATCTCGACCCCAGCGTCGACCAGCCGCGGATGGATGGCGATCTGTTCCAGTGTGTTGTTGGTCCAGTCACTGACGTAAGCCGATGGGGTGACCAGGGTCACTTGCGCGCCGTTCTTGGCCAACAGTTCGGCCAGAACTCCACCCATGTAATAGTGGTCATCGTCATACACCACCACGCGGCCCGACGGGATTGTGCCATCCATCAGATCGTCCGGTGTATAGACCGTGGCCCCTTCGGCAATCGGCATCGGCACAACGTGCTGACGCGAGACCCCATCATTGCGCCAAGTGGACCCCGTGGCGATGCATACGTTTTCAAAGCCGAACTCCAGAATACTCTCGGCATCCAACTCGCTTTCACGATAGATTTCCACGTTCGGACGCTGGCTGAGTTGGTAGTCGCGATAATCCACGACACGGCCCCAGGCCGACAGGCCCGGCAAAAGGCGTTCGCGGGCAACGCGACCGCCGATCATATCACGCGCTTCAGCCACGGCGACGTCATAGCCACGACGGCTCAGCGCCCAGGCGGCCTCAAGCCCGGCCGGTCCCGAGCCCACGATCAGCACGTTCGAACTGTCACCCTTTTCGTTCATCTTCTCGGGGTGCCAGCCTTTGCGCCATTCCTCCATGAAGGTCGGGTTCTGGGTGCACCGGCTGATCGACATGGTCATGTCGCCAGTGATGCAGATGTTGCAGCCGATGCATTCGCGGATGTCCTCGATCCGGCCTTCTTCAATTTTTTTCGGCAGGAACGGGTCGGCGATAGACGGCCGCGCACAGCCGATGAAATCCAATGTGCCAGATTTGACCATCTTGGCCATTACATCTGGGGATGTGAAGCGTCCAACACCAACGATGGGCTTGTCGGTCAATTCATGAATACCGCGCACCAGTTTTTCTTGCGCTGCCTCTTCTTTGAACCGAGAGGGTCCGGAACAGTCTTCCCAAGTACCCTGCGCCAGATCCCAGAGGTCAGGCAGATCCTTGTTCATTTCGATGTAATCGCGCACCTCGGCGTTCGAAAAACCGAGATTGCCAATGGTTTCGTCCAATGACACCCGAAGCGTAATCGCCATCGTGTCACCCACGGCATCGCGCATATCAGCGATGACCTCTTGGCTAAACCGCGCTCGGTTTTCCAATGATCCGCCATATTCGTCGCTGCGTTGGTTGGTCGCCCGGCTGAGGAAGTGTTGGAAGATGCCAAACCCATGGGCGCCATACAGGCAGATCAAGTCAAAACCTGCGTCCTTTGAGCGTTTCGCGGCGTTCACGAACCAACGGCGCAGGTCTTTGATGTCCTGCTTGTCCAACGCGCGCGCCTGAACCGGGTCATTAGTAAAGGTGCGGATCGGCATGGCCGTAGGGGCCAGCGGCACCTCTTTGGTGTACAAATTGGGCCCGTTGATGCCGGAATAGGCCAGCTGAATACCCGCAAGCGCACCATGCGTCTTCATCCGCTCGGACATCTTGCGCAGTTGTGGGATGTCCTTGTCTTCCCACAGGCGGAGTTCGATAAATGGTGTGATCTCAGACGTGTGGTGCATCTCGCACTGTTCGGTGAAGATGACGCCCCAGCCTCCTTCGGCCTTGATCCCACGCATTGCGGCCGCCGCCGATGGGTCGCGATATCCGCCGCCATTACAGTGCGGCACCTGATAGAACCGGTTCTTGGCAGTCAAAGGGCCGATTTTCATCGGTTCAAACAGAATTTCATAGCGTGGGTCGCGCATAGCTGGATCTCCCTTGGGCATCTGGCGGTTTCGACCTGTTTTCGGTCAAACTATCCTTCGACAGGGAAAAATCCGAAGTGGATATACCCCTCTAATTTGACTAATATTGGTAATACTCTTTTTTTAAGGGGTATATACCCCCAGGGAGGTATGAACCCGTGACCCGAACCTCGAATGCTGATCTATTGGCAGAAGCAATCCTGCAAATCGGGGTTGCCGGATTCGCGGAACGGCTTCACCAGTGGCTCAATGCCTGTCTGCGCTTCGACAATATGACGATCGTTGCGTTTTTCGACCACCAGCAACCCCAGGTCTTTTTGGCCCACGCTGCAGAACGGCGTGTTTTTGAACGCATGAACAGCCATTACATCACCGGCGCTTATCTGCTTGACCCGTTCTATTCACTGCATGCAAATCGAGCGGCGGAGGGCGTGTATCGTTTGACCGATATCGCGCCAGACCAGTTTCAACGTAACGAATACTATAAGTCCTACTACCATCAGACCACGCTGGCAGACGAAGTTGCGTTCTTCTCCTCACCGTCGGCGGGCGTTTCGATGACGGTTTGCATCGGGCGTGATGCCTCCACACGATCAAGATTCTCTGCGCGCGATCTGAATGAGGCAACACGCATCGCCCCAATCGTGAATGCTCTGGTCAAACAGAACTGGGCCAATCTCAATCCGCGCAATGAGGATACACCAGAAGACGTGGTTGCGCAGTTACGCCAGCGTTTGAGCGCAGAACGCGGAGTTGCCTTAAGCGTAAGGCAGGCGGAAATCGCGATTCTGATTCTTCAGGGGCACTCATCCGTTTCGATTGGTCTAACACTTGGGATCAGCCCGCAAACGGTAAAAGTCATACGCAAGCAGCTTTACAAGAAGTGTCAGATATCCTCGCAGGGAGAACTGTATTATCTGGTCGCGCCTTACTTGTCTGATCGTAGGCAGGCAAAGGAAACGAACCCGTAAATCCACCCACGTTAGCCAAAGCCTAATTAACGGTAAGTGAGACAATAATTTCGCCGGTTTTCAACTTGTGGGACCTTGTCGTCGAAACGCGCAAGGTGTGCTGGAGCGTCACATAATGCTCCGATTCTGGTGGTTGCACGAGCTGTTCAGCTTTGACGGCAATACCAGGCCCAGCCCAGTGCAAAGTAGAGTTTTGACCATTCGGGTCGGATCAAGACACAATAAGGGAACCGACACATGTCCATTGAAATGACGGATACGCTGGTTGTTGGCGGCGGACAGGCAGGTATTGCGCTAAGCGAGCACCTTGGAAACAACAACGTGCCGCACATCATTCTGGAAAAGAACCGGACTGCCGAAGCCTGGCGCACCGGTCGATGGGATGCATTGGTCGCCAATGGCCCGGCATGGCATGACCGATTTCCCAGCCTTTTGTTCAAGGGGGATGACCCGGATGCGTTCGTGTCCAAGGACCGTGTCGCCGAATACCTTGTCGAATACGCAGAAATGGTGAACGCACCTATCCGCGAGGGTGTTGAAGCGCTCAAGGCCGAGCGTTTGCCCGGTGAAGGTGGTTTCCGAGTTGAAACGACTGACGGTGAAATCCATGCCAACCGTATTGTCGCCGCAACCGGCGCATTCCAGCATCCGGTCATTCCGCCAATCGTGCCAGAAACGGCTGGCGTCGAACAAATCCACTCCTTCTATTACAAGAACCCTGACCAACTGGTTGATGGTGCCGTGATGGTTGTGGGAGCTGGATCATCCGGAGCGCAGATCGCAGATGAGCTGAACCGTGCTGAACGCAAGGTCTTTCTGTCAGTTGGTCCGCATGACCGCCCACCGCGCCGTTACCGGGGCCGGGACTTTGTCTGGTGGCTGGGCGTCTTGGGTCTTTGGGATATCGCTGCACTGAAGCCCGGCACCGAACATGTGACAATCTCGGTCAGTGGTGCATATGGCGGGCACACGATGGACTTCCGTCGTCTGGGCAATGAGGGCGTCACCCTTGTGGGGCTGACCAAGAGCTTTGAAAACGGTGTGCTCAGCTTTGCAGATGATTTGCAGCGCAACGTGGCGGCCGGAGACGCCAACTACAACGAAATGCTGGATCTGGCGGACGCCTATGTTGAACGCACGGGTATTGATCTGCCGGAAGAACCTAAGGCGCGCCAAGCTTTTGCTGATCCAGACAGCCTGACTAACCCGCTTGCTTCGGTCGATTTCGCAAAGGAAGGCATCACTACAATTATCTGGGCAACTGGTTTCCGACAGGATTTCAGCTGGATCAAAGCAAACGCTTTTGACGACAAAGGCGCGCCGATGCATCAGCGCGGCGTTTCGGTTGAACCAGACGTATATTTCCTGGGTCTTCCCTGGCAGTCCCGTCGCGGTTCGACCTTTCTTTGGGGTGTTTGGCACGACGCAAAATACATCGCTGATCAGATCGCGATTCAGCGTGCATATGCCGAATACGATGGCGAAGCGGCAATAGTCGCGTCAACTGCTGCAGAATAACTAGGTCAGGACACCGAAATGGCGCATACACGCATTCGTAAATTCAACACCAAAGAGACTTACCCAGAGCAGAACCTCGACAATGACCTTTGTCAGGCCGTTGTTACGCAGGGCGGAAAAACGGTCTATCTGCGCGGCCAGTGCCCGCAGAATTTGGATGATGCCGTCAATATCGACAGCCATGATCCGGTCCAACAGACCCATAAGGTGATGCAGAACATCAAGCAGTTGATCGAAGAAGCCGGCGGCTCGATGGAGCATCTGGTCAAGGTCGTCGTTTACATCACCGACGTCCGCCACCGCGAAGCCGTGTATCGGACCATGGGCGAGTATATCAAAGGGGTTTATCCTTGCTCGACCGGCCTTGTTGTTCAGGCGCTGGCACGTCCCGAGTGGTTGGTCGAGATCGACGGCACCGCTGTCATTCCCGACTGATCTTGCCGATCAATTGAGGATACCGGGCTGCGCAAATACGCTCTCACCCCGCGCAGCCCGGTCTTTGCCGTTAAGGAGGTCCCTATGACTTTTTCACTGGTCGCTCGCTGCGCCGATACCGGAATGTTTGGTCTGGCGATTTCGTCGTCCTCACCCGCAGTCGCCGCACGCTGCTCCTTTGCCCGAGCTGGTGTTGGCGCGGTTGCATCGCAGAACGTGACAGACCCCAGCCTTGGTCCGCTGACATTGGACCTGATGGAACAGGGCATGTCCGCGCCTCAGGCGATCGACGCTATGAAAACCCAAGCCAATTTCATTGAATACCGCCAGGTTCTGGCGGTGGACACCAGCGGGCGCACGGCGATCCATTCCGGTCCCAACAGCCTAGGCATCTGGACGCAGGCAGCGGCCGAAAACGTTGCCTCTGGCGGCAACCTTCTGGACAATGACGGCATCCCACAAGCCATCGTCGACGGGTTCCTGTCATCTTTGGGGCATATCGGAGACCGCCTGATAGCTGCAATGCGCGCCGGTCTGGCCGCCGGTGGCGAAGCAGGCCCGGTGCATTCGGCGGGAATGAAGATCGTCGACAAGGTCAGCTGGCCAGTGGCTGATCTGCGCTGCGACTGGACCGAGGAATGCCCGATCGAGGCCATCGCAACCGCCTGGAATATCTACAAACCGCAACTTGACGCCTACACCCAGCGCGCGCTCGACCCGCGCGAAGCGCCTTCTTACGGCGTCCCGGGCGACGAATGATCAGGGAGACACGCAATGTTGGATTATACCCACGAGGATTGGAAAAGTCGCGCCGCCGGTCTGTCGTTTCGCGGGCAGGCTTTTATCGACGGCAAGTTCACCGGAGCCGCATCGGGCAAGACCTTTGACAGTATCAACCCGGCCACAGGTTCAGTGCTGACGCAGGTCGCAGAATGTGACGAGGAAGATATCAATCGCGCGGTCGCCGCAGGTCGTGCCGCGTTCGAGGATGGTCGCTGGTCACGTATGGCACCCGGCGATCGCAAGGCGGTGATGCTGAAGCTGGCTGACCTGATCCGCGATAACCTGGAAGAGATGGCGCTGCTGGACAGCCTCGACATGGGCAAATTGGTGACAGATGCAGTGACTATCGATGCGCCAGGTTCTGCGCATTTTTTCCAGTGGTACGCCGAAGCCATCGATAAAGTGTATGACGAAGTCGCCCCAACCGGCCCCGGCGATCTGGCGCTGGTCAGCCGTGTGCCTCTGGGCGTCGTTGGTGCGGTGACACCTTGGAACTTCCCGCTGGACATGGCCACTTGGAAAGCCGCGGCTGCGCTGGCTGCAGGAAACTCCGTTGTCCTTAAACCGGCCGAACAGTCTCCGCTGTCAGCGTTGCGTCTGGCGGAACTGGCGGCCGAAGCCGGCATTCCAGACGGCGTCTTTAACGTGGTTCCCGGCTTTGGTGCAACAGCGGGCCGCGCGCTGGGTCTGCATATGGATGTCGATTGCCTAGCTTTCACCGGCTCGACCGCGATCGGCAAAATGTTCATGCAGTATTCGGGTCAATCGAACCTGAAACAGGTCTGGCCGGAAACCGGTGGCAAAAGCCCCAATCTGGTCTTTGCCGATTGCGAGGATATGGACGCCGCCGCTGACATGGCCGCCTTCGGCATATTCTTCAATCAGGGTGAGGTCTGCTCGGCCAACTCACGGCTTTATGTCGAACGATCGATCAAGGATGCGTTTGTCGAAAAGCTGATCGCGCGTGCGCAAGCGACGCAACCGGGCGACCCGCTGAATCCCGCATCGAAAATGGGTGCTATTGTCGACGAAAAGCAAACGCAAGGCATCATGCGCTTTGTTGAAGTCGGCAAGAAAGCAGCCAATCTGGTGACAGGCGGTGAGCGCGTCACTGTAGATGGCAAGGGCTGTTTTGTTCAGCCAACCATCTTTGACGACGTCGCCCATGACAACCCACTGGCGCGCGATGAAATTTTTGGCCCGGTCTTGTCGGTCATTCCTTTCGATACCGAAGAACAAGCCGTCGCCATGGCAAATGACACGATTTATGGTCTCGCTGCATCGGTCTGGACCGACAACCTGTCCCGTGCCTGTCGGATTTCGGACAGGTTGATGGCAGGCACAGTTTCGGTGAACACGGTGGACGCTCTATCGGCGATGACGCCATTTGGCGGTATGAAGCAGTCGGGTTTTGGGCGTGATTTGTCATTGCACTCGCTTGATAAGTATACTGCTTTGAAGACTACGTGGATCAAGTACAAGGCCTGATCCGCGATCAAGCGGAGATATGCCATTGCCTTTCAGATACACGCTGCGGCAGCTTGAGTATTTTGTTGCAGTGGGAAAGGCTGGCAGCATCGCCGCCGCCAGCGACAAACTGAACGTGTCATCGCCGTCAATCTCGGCGGCGATCACCCAGCTCGAGCTGGAATTCGGCGTCACCTTGTTTGTACGCGAACACGCGCGCGGCCTATCGCTGACCAAGGCCGGGCACAAGTTCATGGAGCGTACCGAGTTTGTCTTGCGCGAAGCTGAACTGTTGGCAACTCTTGCTGGGGAAATCACCGGCAAGGTTCAGGGCATTCTGTCCGTTGGCTGTCTTGTGACATTCGCTCAAATCGTTCTGCCGGGGTTGCGGCGCGACTTCGAACATAGCTATCCGGATGTCCGCATCGAACAGCGTGAACTGAATCAGGCCGATATCTTCAGCCAATTGCGCCGGGCCGAGCTGGACATCGCCCTGACTTATGATCTGGACATTCCGGCCGACCTTGAGTTTCAAGCCCTACATGAACTGCCACCTTACGTCGCTTTGGGCGAAGGTCATCCCTTGGCAAACCGTGCCGAGCTGACGATCCCAGATCTGCAGGACAGCCCAATGGTCCTATTGGACCTGCCGTTCAGCGGTGAGTATTTTCTGTCGTTTTTCCGTGAAGCCAATATCAAACCGAATATTGCAGAACGCACAGCGGACATGTCGGTAATGCGGTCTCTTGTCGCCAACGGTTTTGGGTTTTCGATTGCCAATATCCGCCCGCTGAATACGTTATCACCGGACGGGAAGAAGCTGATCTTTGTACCTTTGGCCGGAGAGTTGCGCCCAATGCGTCTTGGCCTTCTCCGCGCGCGCGCCGAGAATGAGACGAACACGTCAAAGGCTTTCATCGAACACTGTACGCAGGCCGTGAAATCAGGAGCGCTTCCAGGTCTTTGTGCGCGGGAGCAAGAGTGATCACCGGGTCTTAGAAGTCTCCTAACCTGTGCTTCGCCATTCCCGGATTTAATTATTCTGCCTGTCGTATAGGCTTGGTGAGAATGTCCCCAAATACAAAGGGGCGGCCAATTCAAGAGACAGGTTCGATCCGATGACCTCTACACTGGATATTCTCGACAAACTTGTTGGCTTCGATACGGTCAGCAAGAACTCGAATCTCGAGCTAGCCACTTATGTCGAAGAGTTTCTGGAGGCGCGCGGTTTTGTTGTTCACCGCATCACCGATCCCGGCGGTGACAAAACCGGGCTCTATGCAGAAAAAGGGCCCGAAGGCGATGGCGTCCTGCTGTCGGCGCATACTGACGTGGTCCCGGTCGAAGGCCAAAGCTGGACGAGGGACCCGTTTCGACTGACCCGGGAAGGCAACCGCGTCTATGGGCGCGGCACTACGGATATGAAGGGATATGTGGCGTCGGTCATGGCGCTTGCCAATCGAACTGCCGAGGCAGATCTGCGCGAACCGCTCAAGATCGCACTGTCTTATGACGAAGAGGTGGGCTGCGTTGGCATTCAGCACATGCTGGACCGGCTTGCCCCGATGCTGGGCCAGCCTCGCGCCTGTTTTGTGGGCGAACCGACCGAAATGCAGGTGGCTGTGGGCCATAAAGGCAAGGCAGCGTTGAGAGCCGTTTGCCACGGCCAAAGCGGGCATTCGGCGCTGGCTCCAAAGTTCGTCAATGCTTTGCATCTGGCAAACGACTTTGTGGCCGAACTGCGCGCGCTGCAAGAAACCTATGCCAATAGTGGCAACAGCGATCCGGCCTATTCGGTGCCTTACACCACTTTCCATGTTGGAATGATGTCGGGCGGCAAGGCGCTGAACATCGTGCCAGATCGCGCTGAACTTACCTTTGAGTATCGCCACCTTGCGTCGGATCTTGGGAAGGACATCCTGTTACAGATACAGGACGCGGCCGGCAGGGTCGGTGCGATGTATCAGGACCAGTGCCCCGAGGCGCGCATCGAGGTCGAACAGTATAACGCCTATCCCGGGCTGGAGGTCGCTGAGACAGAAGGTGTAATCGCCTATGCCCAAAAACTCGCGCAAAGCAACGCCACCACCAAAGTTGCCTTTGGAACCGAGGCCGGGTTTTTTAGCGAACTTGGCGTTCCCACGGTCGTTTGCGGCCCCGGATCAATGGAAGGCCAGGGGCACAAACCGGATGAGTATCTGGAGATTGACCAACTGAACGCCTGCGACGCGATGATGGATCGCATCCTGCAGGACATCAGTCGATAAACAGTAAAATACTTGCTGGAGGCAAAAAGCCCCCGGAAAAACCGGGGGCGTTAAGTGAAGGATGTAATCCCAACTACTTCTTCAGGTTCGTCCAGATCTGGTCATACACCGCCTGGGTTTCTTCATCACACACTTCGATAAATACTCCCGGACCTGCATTGGCATGGGGGTTCTTTTCCGGCTGTTCCGCCAGCGCCGGATCAAGATGGCTTTCCACCCCGTTCACACCGGCGTTGTACTGCGCGAAGTTTGACACGGCTGCGATGTTTTCAGGCTCCAACAAGAAGTCCATGAAGATCAACGCGTTCTCGCGGTTAGGAGCGTCTTTCAGCAGAACGACATTGTCCATCCAAGCGATGTAACCTTGCGTCGGAAAGGCGTATTCCACATTGGCGCCTTCTTCGCGCGCCTTAGCCGAGAACCCATCATAGATCTGACCCACGGCGGCGTCACCCGAAACCAGCACCTCTTTCGCGGTGTCCGAATTGAACGAGGCCCAGTGCACTTTGGCCTCTTGCAGCATGGCATTCAGCGCCTTCAATTGCTCACGGTCGGTGGAACATTGCGGAATACCCATATGCAACGCAGCCATGGCCATTACTTCACCCTGACTGTCCAGCATGTTGATCCGGCCCTGCAACTCGGCGGGCGGGTTGAACAGAATATCAGTGGTCTGGATGTCACCGTCATAAGCATCGCGGCTGACCGCAAAGCTGGTCGAGCCCCACTGATACGGGATCGAGGACTGGCGACCGGGATCAAAACCGGGATCGGCCCATTCCTCGGCGATGTTGCCTTTGTTCTTCAACTCGCCATCAGCGATTGTGTCCAACATGCCTTCACCCGCCATGATCGATACCATGTAGTCACCCGGCACTGACACGTCATAGGTTCCGATGCCACCGGCCTTTAGCGAAGCCAGCATCGCCTCGTTCGAGTCGTAGGTGTCCATGGTGACATTGACGCCGGTTTCTTCGGTGAATTTGTCCAGCAGTTCCTGGGGGATGTATTCGAACCAGTGGTACAGAACCAACTCACCTTCGGCTGCGGCAGCATTTGCGCCAATTGCCAGAGCAAGAGCAGCGACGCCGCTTTTCATCATTTGTTTCATGTGTCTCTCCATCTGTTGGTTATTTTGTGTTGTCAGACTTGCTAACGAAATAACTGATCGTGACCATGATGATGGACACACTCAGCAACATGGTCGAAATCGCCATGATATTCGGTTTGATACCTTGTTTGACCGATCCAAAGATCGCCGTTGGCAAGGTCTCGACCCCAGCGCCTTTGACAAAGTTTGTGATGATGAAGTCATCCAGGCTGACGATGAATGCCAGCAGAAAGCCCGAAATAATCCCCGGCATCATCAATGGCAGCAGAATCTTGGTGAAGGCCTGCCGCTTGGTGGCGTAGAGGTCCAGTGCTGCTTGTTCATAGCTGTCTTCGATCCCCTGCATCCGTGCCGAGATTGGCAGGTAGGCAAAAGGAATGCAGAAGGCGATATGGGCCAGCAGGATGGTAAGAAGCCCACGCTCAAAACCGATCGAATTGAAAAAGATCAGCGTCGCAACGGCCAGCACAATCTCGGGCACCATTAGGGGCAGGCTGATCAAACCGAAGGACAACGTACGAAAGCGAAACTTGCCTCCTCGCACCATGCCCGTAGCGGCCAGCGTGGCGATCGTGGTCGCCGTGGTCGCAGCGACGATCGCGATGATAAAGCTGTTCTTGGCGGCTGTTTTGAATTTGCCGCTTTCAGGGCCGGTGAACACATCCGCATACCAGCGCAGCGAGACGCCTTCCCAATTGGTCAGCGATTGAGACGCGTTGAAGCTGTAGATCGTGACCACAACCAGCGGCGCATAGAGAATAACCAGACACAGCAGGGTGATCCCCTTGAAGCCAGTGTATGACTTGATGTCGAATTGCTTGCTTGCCATTGGTCAGTCCCCCGCCTTGTCGGCTTTGGCCTGCTGTCGGGCCGAGAACATCAGAATGATCAGAACCATCGTCAGCAGGATCATCGACGCGGCTGCTCCGAACGGCCAGTTGCCTGCATTGCCCTTGAACTGTTCTTCAATCAGCGAGCCAATCATAAAGTTCTTGGCTCCGCCCAACAGATCGGGTGCAAGGAACGAACCCATCGAAGGGACAAAGACCAGAATACAGCCCGCAAATACGCCTGGTTTGACCGCAGGAAGCAGCACGCGGCGCAGCGTGGTCCATTTCGATGCGTAGAGGTCGGCTGCAGCCTCAGACAGGGCAAAATTGTAGCGCTCTACCGCTGCATAGATAGGCAACACCATGAACGGCAGATAGGAATAGAACAGACCCAGCTGTACCGCGAAATTGGTGTTGACGATATGCAATGGGCTGTCGATCAGACCGATATTCATCAGAAAGTCATTCAGCGGTCCCTGATCGCGTAGAAGGAATTTCATCGACACGGTCCTGATCAACAGGTTCACCCAATAGGGGATAGTAATAAGGAACACCCAAACCGGTCGCATATTCTCGGACCGGGTCGCGATGAAGTAGGCTGTTGGAAAACCGATCGCGAGGCTCAACAACGTCGCCGCACCTGCCTGCCAGATTGAGCGCCAGAATATCGTGATATAGGTCCATTCGATTTTGGGCGGGTCGTCACCGAACAGCCCTCGGTCAAAGAAGAACTGATCATAGGCTGACAGCGAGAATTCCCAGATCACGCCGCCCCTGAACTCTTTCGTCAGGAAAGAGTAAATCAGCATCATGATTACTGGTGCCAAAGCGAGAATGGCCAGTGTCACCCACGCAGGTAGCAAGAGCCAGGTACGAGCCTCTTTATAGGTATCCGTCGTTGCGCTGCCGCCGCTTGCTGCACCCGCAGCCATCAGTCGACCAGGAGGCGTCCAGCCCCCAGCTCCATGTTGACGAACATCTCGGTACCTGGTTCGAAAATACGTTTGTTCCCGCGGTCGGAGTTCGACGTTCGCACGACAAAATCAGGGCCATCCTGCAAATCCACGATGGTGGTGATGTCTGTTCCGACGAAGATGTTCTCTTTGATCCGCCCCTTCAGGCTTTCGGTTTCTGCAGGAGTGTCGGACATATACAACCGCTCAGGGCGGATCGACATGTGTACCTTGGAACCAACGTCGATCCCCTCTACGGCGTTGCAAGTCAGCTCATGCCCACCACCCAAGTGACATGTCGCACGACCGTTTTGGACGCCATCTACCGAAACCTCCAGCAAGTTGGTCTCGCCGATGAAATCCGCCACGAACATGTTGTGTGGGCGTTCATAGATGTCCGTTGGCGCACCCAGTTGCTGCAACTCACCTGCCGACATAACCGCGATACGATCGGACATGGTCAGAGCTTCTTCCTGATCGTGGGTGACGAAGATAAAGGTAATCCCGGTTTCCCGTTGCAGGTGCTTCAGCTCAAGCTGCATTGCCTTGCGCAGCTTCAGGTCCAGTGCCGACAGGGGTTCGTCTAACAACAGAACCTTTGGCTGAGGCGCTAGGGCGCGCGCCAACGCAACGCGCTGCTGTTGACCGCCGGACAACTGGCTGGGCTTGCGGGCCGAAAACTGGGAGAGTTGAACCAGTTCCAGCATCTCGCCTGCTTTCTTAAGAGCATCCGATTTGGAATTCCCGCGCATTTCCAGCCCGAAGGCCACATTGTCCAGAATGGTCATATGCGGAAACAGGGCGTAGTTCTGGAAAACCGTGTTCACTGGGCGCTTGTTGGGCGGCAGGTTCTCGATCTCATCCCCAAATAGATAGATCGCGCCTTCAGTTACGGCCTCGAACCCGGCGATCATTCTCAGCAGCGTGGTCTTGCCGCAACCAGACGGACCCAGAAGAGTAAAGAACTCATTGTCCATGATCGACAGCGATATCTTCTTCAGCGCCGTAAAATCGCCGTAGCGTTTTACCGCGTCCCGCACGTCAATCGCGATATTTTCCTTGTCAGACAATTGCGCCTCCCTGAGCACCGCGAATTTTCAATCGGGTATATACGGGCTGCGTAATCCTCCTAAGAATTGACTTCCTCACTAAACATTAGGATTTGCCTAATCATTTATTTAAATGATTATAGATCAGACTGTTATCGCGTCTCTGCAATCTTTCTCAGCAAAAAGAAAAATCCAGTGCGCGTGTGTGGCGCGCGGCCTTCTATTCCTACAGTGAGCCCATTGGCGAAGAGACCAGCCGAGATCTAAGGCAGAGTCATTTGTCAGAGTACGCAACACCGAAGCTATTGTTTTCTACCTTCCGACTTGAAACTGATTTTTGGGGGACGTTCATCTGGTTGGTTCGAATCTTAGGCTTTGGGAGGAGAAAAATGAAAATCGTTGTTAGCCTGTTGGTTTTCCTTGTGACGGAGTGTTTGAAACACCAAGCGCAAAGGTTTTTTACCAGTTTGGCGCATCTGCTTCCGGAGCATTTTCGACGATTAGCTTTGTTCACTGAACCAAAGTTATCCTTGCAAAACTGTACAACCTCATCTGTCGGCAATTAGAAAGTGCTGATAATCTACACCACCGATTGCAGGCATCAGCCGCAACGGGTTTACACTTTGTTGCGTGTTATCCACGTTGGGTGGTGTTACGTTTCGCGCCAGCAGTGAAGGTCCGCTCTGCAGCATCTCGAGGGCTGGTCGAAAGTCCGATTTGGGCCGGAAGTGGGTTCTTTCAACGTGTATCGGATAATTGAATCGGAAAGCTTGAGTAATCGAAGAAACCACTTTGGACTTTATTTATAAGGTCCCACCTGTTGTTGGACGGGTAACAACACGATGGCGAAGCGAACCGATGCGACACCAAAGGGAGTATGCATTGGCGGTCGAAATTGGTCATCGTCATGGATAGTGGCGGAGAGACAGGGATTCGAACCCTGGGTGGGCTTGCACCCACAACGGTTTTCGAGACCGCCCCGTTCGACCACTCCGGCACCTCTCCGCGGGGGTCTGTGAGGGGGGGATTTAGTGAGGAACGTGCGGGGGTGCAAGCAGAAAATTCCGGAAACTCACCGACACGGGATTTTCCATTGCCAGATGGCATAAAACACCTAGGCTTCTGAGTATGACATATCACCTTCGCCGCATCGCATTGACCTTTGTTCCGTTGCTATTGGCGCTTGCCATGCTACCTGCGCAATCTTTTGCCGCCGGACGCGACCGGATAGAAGCCTTTCTGACCACCACCGGTTTTGACGTGGCGCTCGAAAGCATCGCGCTTGCGTCGGCCTCGGCCCCTCGGATGCTGGGAATCGATCCCGAAGGGTTCGGCTCGGACTGGGCACGCCTGACCGAAGAGGTCTTCGATACCCAAGACATGCACGAAACCGCCGTTGCTATCCTGGAACAGACTCTGAGTGACGCCGCCCTGAACCATGCGGTCGAATTCTATGCCTCGGAACTGGGACAGCGTCTGGTCGAGGCGGAAAATGCGTCTCACATGGTCGAGGACGACGACGCCAAGCTGCAGCAGGGGCAGGAAATCGTGGCTGGTCTGATCAAGGAAGGATCCATGCGGGTCGAAAACCTTAAACGCATGAACGCTGCCATTGATTCCAGCGGAACGGCGTTGAGGGCATTGCAGGAGGTCCAACTGCGTTTTCTGCTGGCTGCCAGTGCATCCGGAGTGATCGACCTTCAACTGGGCGCTGATGAGCTGCGGCAAATGATGAAGCAGAACGAAACCAGCATGCGGCAAGCGCTGCAACTATCCGCGCTTGCGGGCGCCGCATACACCTATCAGGATTTTTCGGACGCCGATGTCATCGCCTATGCTGAAGCGCTGGAGCAGCCGCTTATGCAGGAGGTTTATGAACTTCTTAATGCGGTTCAATACGAAATCATGGCGATGAAATTCGAAGTTCTGGCCTCGCGGATGGCCGAATTGCACCCGGCACAGGACATCTGATGCGACTGGTTTTGGCGTCTGCTGCACTGTTTTTGTGGACCTTACCGCTGCTGGCCGAAGAAAAGGTCGAGCGTCTGCTACAAGCCCTGCAACTGGATGAGATCATCGAGATTTTGCGGGATGAAGGTGGTATGATGGGCCAAACCCTGCAGGAAAACTTTCTGAACAACAATGGTGGGCAGGTTTTTCAGAAGCAGGTCGACCGGATTTACGACGCTGACAGGATGCGCAATCAGGTTGTGGAGGTCTTCGATCAGACCCTGACCGAAAGAGATCTGGACCGCGCCATCCTTTTTTATGAAAGCGATCTGGGCCAGGCCATCGTGTCGCTTGAAATTACCGCCCGCATCGCACTTGCTGATGAAACCATCGAAGAAATGGCGCAGGACGCTTATGAGAACGGGGACCAAGAGTCTGTGTTTTACCGGCTGGTTGATGAGTACATTCGGATCAACAACCTGATTGAAGAAAACGTCCAGAACTCTATCAGCGCCGATTACAACTTTTTCCGCGGGATGGACCTGGATGGTAATGTGGATGATGCCGAGCTTTTATCCCAACTTCTGACGCAAAAGGACAGCATGAGCGAAGAGACCCGTAACTGGCTGTATTCCTTCTTTCTGCTGGCCTATCAACCGCTGAGCGAGGCCCAAATACGCGAGAATATCGCGTTTTCCCGAACCGAGGCGGGCAGGGCGATCAATGATGCCCTGTTCGAAAGCTTTGACCAGATGTTCGACACGATCTATTTTCAATTGGGTCAAGCCGTCGCGCAGGTGCTGCAAGGGTCCGATCTCTAAGCCCGTATTTGATGTTGACTTTCCTCTGTGATCTATGGATAAGCGCGCATCCCGGCCGGATTTCCGCGCCGGGTATCGTTATTATTGACCCATAGGGCGTGCCCCAAGGGTCGTCACACAGCCCGAAAAGGGCGCGCTGTTCGAGGTGGCTCAGGCCGAAAACACCCAGATGGGGACCACAGAACGCGGTTTGGAAAAGGAAAGACGCATGTTTGCGGTCCTCAAGACTGGCGGCAAGCAGTACAAGGTTCAGGCGGGCGATGTGCTCCGCGTTGAAAAACTGGCTGCCGACGCAGGTGAAAAAGTTCAATTCAACGATGTTCTGATGCTGGGCGGTGACGCTCCGGTTGTCGGCGCACCTTTCGTTGAAGGCGCAGGCGTACAGGCCGAAGTGATCGAACAGGTCAAAGGTGACAAGGTCATCAAGTTCGTCAAGCGCCGTCGTAAGCACAGTTCGAAGCGTACCGTTGGCCACCGTCAGAAACTGACACTGGTCAAAATCACCGACATCCTGGCATCGGGCGCTGACAAGTCGGGCATCAAAGCTGCAACCGGTTCGGCTCCGGCTGGCGAAGCGGCACCTGCTGCAAAGCCCGCCAAGAAAGCTGCAGCCAAAGCAGAGGCACCCGCCGCCGCCGCTGACGATTTGACCAAGTTGAACGGTGTCGGCCCTGCCGCTGCCAAAAAGCTGGTTGAAGCCGGAATCGAAAGCTTTGCCGCTCTGGCCGCCTTGTCGGACGAGCAGATTGCTGCTATCGACACCATCAAAGTGAAACCCGAATGGGTTGAGCAAGCCAAAGAGCTGGCTCAAGGCTAAGGAGAGAGAGAATGGCACATAAAAAAGCTGGCGGTTCCTCCCGTAACGGTCGCGACTCAGCTGGGCGCCGCCTTGGCGTGAAGCTGTATGGTGGCCAGGCTGCCATCGCAGGCAACATCATCGTGCGTCAGCGCGGCACCAAGTTCTGGCCGGGCGAAGGCGTGGGCATTGGCAAAGACCACACCATCTTTGCAACTGTCGATGGCGCCGTGAAGTTCCACAAGGGCCTCAAGAACCGCACCTTTATTTCGGTCCTGCCAGTGGCGGAGGCCGCAGAGTAAGCCGAAACCCATAAGGTTTGAAACATTCCTGGGGGACCGGCAGAAAATGCCGGTCCCCTTTCTCGTTTTAACGCAATTTTGAACAATGGCTCCAATGACAAACTCAGCAAGCATAATCCCGCCCCTGATTCAGGGCAGGATCGCCCCTGCGGTTGAAGATCGGATGGGCCGGAAATATCTGATATGGACGTTAATTGGTTTCACCGTTGCGTCCGCGATTTACGTGTTGTTCGGAGGAGGAACGAACTCATGAAACTTGAGACGATAATAAACCAGCCGGTCATAGAAACCGAGCGGTTCGACCTGCGCCCGCTGCGTCGGTCGGATATGGGTCTCATCGAACATTACGCAGGCGACGAGCGTGTGGCGCGCATGACAACCAGCATCGCGCATCCGTTGCCGCCCGGCTCGACCGAGGCTTTCGTAACCCGGTCCATGGCCGAGGAACGCGACGAGGACGTCTGGGTCATGGATGCCACCAAGGATGGCGGCCCGGAACTGATCGGCCTGATTACGCTGACACGACTGGACCGCAATCAGTCCGAGGTCGGCTATTGGGTCGCGCCGGTGTATTGGAACACCGGCATCGCGTCGATGGCCGTCGAGGCGCTGGTCAATGCAAACCCGTTGGAGAACGCCACCATGTTCGCCAGCGTTTTTCAGGACAATCCGGCTTCGGCCCGGGTTCTGACCCATTGCGGATTCCAATACCTTGGTGACGCGGAAACCTATTCGGTGGCGCGTGATGCAAACGTGCCCACCTGGACATACAGTAAAAAACTCTGACTTGTGGCCGATGGGGCCTTTGCAGTAGGGGACAGCCATGAAATTTCTCGATCTTGCAAAGGTCTACATCCGGTCCGGGGCCGGAGGTGGCGGCTGCGTCAGCTTTCGGCGCGAAAAATACATCGAATACGGCGGTCCCGACGGTGGGGACGGCGGCAAAGGCGGGTCCGTCTGGGCCGAGGTCGTCGACGGGTTGAACACCCTGATTGATTTCCGCTATCAGCAGCATTTCTTTGCCAAGAACGGTCAGCCCGGACGGGGGCAGCAGCGAACTGGCAAGGACGGCGACGATATCGTCCTGCGCGTACCGGTTGGCACGGAAATTCTGGATGAAGACGAAGAAACGGTGATCTGCGATTTGACCGAGGTCGGACAGCGGGTCTTGCTGGCCAAGGGCGGTAATGGCGGCTTTGGTAACCTGCATTTCAAATCAGCCACCAACCAGGCGCCGCGCCGTGCTAATCCGGGGCAGGCGGGGATAGATCGCACCATCTGGCTGCGGCTGAAGCTGATCGCCGATGTGGGTCTGCTGGGCATGCCCAATGCGGGCAAGTCGACCTTTCTGGCCGCTACATCCAACGCATGCCCCAAGATTGCGGACTATCCGTTTACGACTCTACACCCCAATCTGGGCGTTGTGGGCGTGGATAACGTGGAATTCGTTGTGGCCGACATACCCGGCCTAATCGAAGGTGCACACGAAGGCCGTGGAATTGGAGATCGGTTCTTGGGACATGTCGAACGTTGTGCCGTTCTGTTGCATCTGGTCGATGGTACCTCGGAGAATGTGGCTGAGGACTACCGGACCATCATACATGAGCTTGAGGCTTATGGCGGTGAGTTGGCTGAAAAACCACGCATAACAGTGCTGAACAAAGTCGATGCGCTGGATGACGAGGAACGCGATCTGGCCAGGGCCGAACTGGAAGAGGCCGTTGGCGGCCCCGTCATGACCATGTCTGGCGTGGCGCATCTGGGCGTAACCGAGGTGCTGCGGGCGCTGCGCACTCAGATCGACGAAAACCGCCTGCGCCAAAAGCCCGCTGAGGAGGCGACGACGTGGCAACCCTGACCTCTGCCAAACGTCTTGTGGTCAAGATCGGGTCCGCACTGCTGGTGGACCGGGAAACAGGGTTGTTGCGATCGGAATGGCTGCATTCGCTGGCGCAAGATGTGGCGTGGCTAAAGGGACAGGGGGCGGACGTCATTCTGGTTTCGTCCGGGTCAATCGCCCTAGGGCGCGGCGTGTTGAACCTGCCGATGGAGGCATTGGCGCTTGAGAAATCTCAGGCCGCTGCCGCCGTGGGCCAAATCCGGCTCGCACGGGCCTATGAAGAAGCGTTGACCCCGCACACGATCACCACAGCGCAGGTGTTGGTGACGCTGGAAGACAGCACCGACCGGCGCCGCTATCTAAACTCGCGTGCGACGCTCGAGACACTGCTGAGCCTCGGTGTGGTTCCTATTGTTAACGAAAACGATACAATTGCGACGGATGAAATCCGTTACGGCGACAATGACCGTCTTGCCGCTCAGATCGCGGTGACCGTTGGCGCAGACCAGCTGATCCTGCTTTCGGACGTCGATGGGTTCTATACCGGCAACCCGAACGAGGATGCGTCGGCCACGCGCTATGACGTGATCGACAACATTACGCCTGAGATCGAAGAGATGGCAGGCGATGCCGGATCGGGCCTGTCCAAGGGCGGCATGAAGACCAAGCTGCTGGCCGCCAAGATGGCGACGGCGGCAGGCTGCGACATGGCGATCACCGAAGGATCGATCCTGAACCCGCTGAAAAAGCTAGAGAATGGCGCGAACTGCACCTGGTTTACAGCCACACTGGATCCGCATGCAGCCCGGAAACGCTGGATTTCAGCGATGAAACCGCGGGGAGAGATCGTGGTGGATGCAGGCGCCGCCCGGGCGCTCGGCAATGGTAAAAGCCTGCTGCCTGCAGGCATCGTCGAAGTGACCGGGGATTTTGGCCGCGGTGACCCGGTGGCCATCCTTGACCCGTCCGCGCGCCGTCTGGCGCAAGGTCTCAGCCGCTATACTGCGCAAGAGGCAGATGCGATTAAGGGACGCAAGTCCTCGGAAATCGAGGCGACTTTGGGCTATCCGGGGCGGGCCGTTTTGATCCACCGGGACGATTTGGCGCTGTAGACGCGCGATGTTAGAACACCAAAAGACCGACCGAAAGGCACATGAGATGAAGGATTTCGACAGCATTCCCACCCTGATGGCCGATCTTGGAAAACGCGCCAAGGCAGCCTCGGCAGATTTGGCCTATGCCAGCGCCGAACGTAAACACGCCGCGCTGATAGCAGCGGCGGACGCAGTTTGGGCAAACCGGACTGACATCATCGAGGCCAACAAGAAAGACCTGGAATTTGGCCGCGAAAAAGGCCTGAGCCCGGCTATGATGGACCGCCTGATGCTGGACGAGGTGCGTATTCAGGGCATGGTTGACGGTCTGCGCACTGTGGCAGAACAAGCGGACCCGGTTGGCGAAGTGCTGACCGAATGGGACATGCCCTCGGGACTTAACATCCAACGCGTGCGCACGCCTTTGGGCGTGATCGGCGTCGTCTACGAAAGCCGTCCGAACGTGACAGCGGATGCAGGTGCACTGTGCCTGAAATCCGGCAATGCCGTGATCCTGCGCGGCGGCTCAGAAAGCTTTCATTCCTCGGGCGCGATCCATGCTTGTCTGGTTGAAGGGCTGAAGGCCGCAAACCTGCCCGAAGACGCCATCCAACTGGTGCCTACGCGCGACCGCGCAGCGGTTCAGGAACTCCTGACACTGACCGACTACGTGGATGTCATCGTGCCGCGCGGCGGTAAAGGCCTGGTCGGTCTGGTGCAGCGCGAAGCCCGCGTGCCGGTTTTCGCACATCTTGAAGGCATTGTGCATATCTATATCGACAAAGCCGCTGACCCGCAGAAAACGCTGGATGTGGTGCTGAACGCCAAGACCCGCCGCACCGGAATCTGCGGCGCTGCCGAGTGCCTGCTGATCCATCAGGACGTGGCCGAAACGCTGGGTCGGGATGTGATTGCGGCTCTGCTGGCTGTCGGCGTAGAGGTACATACCGAAGGCGCATTGGTCGCAGAAGGCACGGTCGCGGCCACTGCTGACGATTGGGGCAAAGAGTTCCTCGACAGCATTATTGCCGCGAAACCGGTGGCGGATATCGACGCGGCAATCGCGCATATCCGTCAGCATGGTTCGAACCACACCGACTGTATCATGACCGAGGATGCAGGCGCCGCCGCGCGGTTCTTTGAACGGCTCGACAGCGCAATCCTGATGCACAACGCCTCGACCCAATTCGCCGATGGTGGTGAATTTGGGATGGGTGCCGAGATTGGCATCGCCACCGGAAAGATGCATGCGCGCGGCCCCGTGGGCGCCGCGCAGTTGACCAGCTTTAAATACCTGGTGCGTGGGAATGGAACGACCCGGTCCTAAAACCGGATCACAATACGGGTTGCGGTGGTTTCCGCCGCAACCCGCCGCCCCATCAACGCCGCGGTCTCGGGCAGAAGGGCAAACTGCACCTGAGCGGGGGTGACCTTGTTGGCAAACCGGCCCAAAGGAAGGTTCTTCCACAGATCGCTATCCAGGTTTAGCTTGTCGGCCAAGCCGGTCACCGCCCAGGTGGCTCCGGTATTTGCGATTGTGACCTCACCGCCGAAGGGCATAGCGCTTTCGCAGCACATCAGTGCCAGAAACGCCAATTTCACCTGATTACGCGGAACAGATTCGGTCAGTTGCCAGTTGACACGCACACGGCCCGCACGCTCGACATCCTTCAGCAGGTCTGACACCTCGGTCCGTCCCAAGGGCTGGTCGCTGGCCGAGCCGAATGCGACACGGAAAAACCGTATCCGCGCCCCGGCACTGCCGACACTACCCGAGATCAGCTCCATCTCGGGACCTTGGGTGCCCCCAACCATCTCAAGCAGCTCCAGACCGTTAGTGATTGCGCCGATGGGGCTGATCAGATCGTGGCAGATCCGAGAGCCGATCAGCTCGGCCAGGTTGACTGTGGTGTCGCTCATGCGTACCTCCTGCTGCATCTGCCGTCGGACCGGAGCCCAGACATGTCAGACCTTAATGCCATTCTTGCACCGGGCATGTATGTCCGCCACCCCGATTTCCCCGACTGGGGCATTGGACAGGTGCAGTCCAACATCGGAGGCAAGATCACCGTCAACTTTCGCGAGCAGGGGAAAGTGGTGATTGACGGAACACGCATCGCCCTGGTGCCGGTCTTTGATCCGTGAAACTGGTTTAGGAATGGTTAACATCCCGGCAAATCCGCTCTTGTTGCTATCCCCCAGGAAACTGCGGTATCAGCGCAAAAACATGAACGGAAACACAGATGCCGGATGCAGGCCCTTCCTTTACCGTCAAACTCGCCGAATCCGAGGACGAGCTGCAAGCTGCCCAACGGCTGCGCTATGACGTTTTCGTTCGCGAACTGGGTGGTGGTGGAGAGATGGTCGATCACGAGACCGGGTTGGAGCGCGACAAGTTCGATCCGTATTTCGACCACATGCTTGCAATTGATGACCTGACCGGGGAAACAGTTGGCGTTTACAGGCTGTTACCGGGCGAACGTGCAGCGGAACTTGGGCAGTTTTATTCCGAGGACGAATATGATCTGACCGTTCTGAAACAAAGCGGCCGCAAGTTGTTGGAACTGGGTCGATCCTGCCTGCATCCCGATTATCGCGGTGGTACGGCCATGTATCACTTGTGGAACGGGTTGGCTGCTTATGTCTCCGAACGCGGGATCGAGGTTCTGTTCGGCGTGGCCAGTTTTCACGGTACGAACGTTCAGGATCTGGCGCAGCCTTTGTCGATGCTGCATCACAACCATCTGGCGCCGCCGGACCTGCGGGTTAGGGTACAACCGGACGCGTTTCAATCTATGGACCTTGTCGCACCGGACAACTTGGATCGTCGCGTTGCGATGGTGCAGGTTCCGGCGCTGATCAAAGCCTATCTGCGGCTGGGTGGTTTCGTGGGCGAGGGGGCCTTCATCGATCACGCCTTCAACACAACTGACATTTGCCTGATCCTAGACACTGCCCGGATGAACGAGCGGCAGAAACGTATCTATGGCGGAGCGTAGCCCGGTGAACGACGCGCTGTGGAACAGTGAGAATGCGCCGGACCCAATCGATCTGGGTCTGGTGGGTTGGATATTGGTCATCCTGCGTGGTGTGCCTCTGGCCCTTCTGGTTTTTGGCGGTCTGATTTTACTACTGACCATTCGTCTGATCGAAGTCCCGTTTTTCGGCGTGCGCCGTCCGATTACACCATTCATCAGTCAGTTTGTGTGCCGCAATGCATTTCGCATCCTCGGGATGGGCTTTCGAACCTCGGGAGAGTTGATGTGGCAGCGCGGGGCCGTTGTTGCGAACCATACGTCTTGGCTGGATATTTTTGCACTGAACGCGCGAAAGCGGGTGTATTTTGTGTCCAAGGCAGAAGTTGCGAAATGGCCGGGCATCGGCTGGTTGGCCCGCGCGACCGGCACCGTGTTTATTGAGCGGGACCGCAAAAAGGCTAAAGAGCAAACGAAAGTGTTCGAGACCCGCCTGAAAGCCGGTCACAAGTTGCTGTTTTTTCCCGAAGGGACCTCAACCGACGGGCTGCGTGTTTTACCTTTTAAAACAACGCTATTCGCCGCGTTCTTCGGGGAAGAACTGCGTGACTTTATGTATGTCCAGCCGGTCTCAGTGATCTTTCACGCACCCGAAGGTCAGCCGGAAAGGTTCTATGGCTGGTGGGGCGACATGGAGTTCGGGCCGCATCTACTCAAAACACTTGGCGCGCGCAGGCAAGGTTACGTAGAACTGATCTATCATACACCGGCCAAGGTCAGCGACTATGAGAACCGCAAGGCGCTGGCCGCGCATTGTGAACAGGCGATACGGAATTCTCATGCTGCTGTTCGAGCCCGAGATTGAGGGCGATTTCCCGCTCTGAGATATACGCTGCATCAGGTTACTGGTTCTCAATTTGGTCTTCTTCGACTTGCGAGGAGATCGTATTTGTTTCCGGTCGTTTTCGGATCACCAAAACACCCGGAGTGAAACCATTTGGATCACCCCAGAACTCCACTTCAGCTCCTTTGCGAATAGCAACCGCTGCATTATCAAAGGCTGCCACCGTTACCGCCCATAACTCGCAGCTCTGAGAAGGTGGTAGAGGGCCCCACTTACATTTTCTGGGGTCGTCCGGTTCCTTGTCATAGAACGCGTCAGAACTGAGTAAGGTGCCAATATCGTAAAGCGTTGAGTTTCCACTCGTTCTGACGAAATTTACCCATCCATTCCAGTCGTATAGCATCACGATCCGGCTTGTGCTTTTGTCGCTGGCGACACTATTTATGCTGTAGGCCAATCTACCGGGAGCGTTTTCCGCTGGTTCGTAATCGCGAGGCTGTAGAATTCTCGGCCCAACCTGTACGGCATCGGGACATGCATCTAGGCGTGATTTATAGTAATCAATCTGTTCGGCGCTGCTTTTCGTTTCTTTCCCGGCCAGATTAATTGGCGCCAAGTCTCCCAGATAGTTGAAAGTGAATTTTTGGTTTGGAAAGTTAATGCCTACTATCAGAGGCACTTGAAAAGGGTATCTATTCTTACGGGGGTCCCCGACGTCATCCAAGCAAAGAATAGTGTCTAAATTGCTAGCGCTGAACAGCCCCCTGAACAGCTTGCCGTCTATTTTCCGGTAACCAACGATGCGTGGTTCACCTGCAGTTCTGGCGAAACCCATTGGTACCAGCGCTACGACGGACTTGTCCTCCTGAAAAGCTTCCCAAGCTTGCAGTACGCTGGCTTGAATCACCCTGTATTGGCCCGTGCTCTGGTCAAATACAAAGCCATCTTTAGTTTTTTCCGGGAATGCAGTGTCCAGTAACCTCTCAATATCCAATAACTCGTAGGAGTAACGGGATCGATCAAACCTTAACGCGGTATACTGAAACTGCCTTTTGTCATTATCCTTCGGAACAAAGCGAGCACCTTCTTTTGTCCAAAATGCGCTATCTTCATACGTCTCTGTCCACTTGCCTGTTTCAGCTCTAACGGCACTTGAAAAAAAGAAAAGCAGTGCAAAAACGGCCAATACTAGCTGCATATCTTTCGCCCTTTTTTCGCCGCAACAATTACAGTGATGTCAAATCCGCCTTTGGGAATGGGGGCGCGAGTTACTCCGTCTTGCTCAGCAACACCGGCCTCCAATCGGACAAATCCCGACGGAGATGTCAGGATCTTGCGAACCTCGCATGTAATATCCCTTGCTGATAAAGCGCCATTGCGGATTATTCTGGGACGCTCGCTACCCAATTTCAAAAACAAAGCCCGGTTGTGTTGTTCAACCACCTCGTCAAAGTGATCAAAGGCGTTAACATCGACTTCCAGCGAGTAAATCTGATTTCTGCTCGCATAAAATCGATCTACTGTATTTGCATCCGGGTTCTCTTGCTCGTTTTCTCCATATTTGAAGTACATCCTTCGAACGTGAACATCATCTACTTGCTGCACGACTGTTTGCGACAGATCGGAAACTTGGCTTTGTAACCAGCTTTCAACTAAATCCTTGTTGGCATGTTCATTAAGTACCTCATTCACTTTTTCTTCTTGCCTGTTGAGCAACGCCATCAGTATTTCTCTTAGAAATTGCTGCCGAAACTCGGGAGAAGAAAAAAGCACTGTCATATCTTCTGATGTGGGAGACCGATCCAGGCGTTCGATTATCGGACCGGAGTGACTCATCCACTTTTGAACAACGTCGTCATCAAAGTTGGACAGCGTCATTAGAACAAATTCTTTGGTCAGCTCATCGTAGGCTTTTTCTTCGTCTTTATCTCGAAGTTCCTCGAATAGCTCGGAAGCCAGCCACGGCCGAACGACCCCTGTCCACGTTAACGCCAGAATGAAAATAGCTGGGGTTGCAACAACAGCAAGAATAATCCCTGCGTCCTTGAGAAAGCCGGCAAGGCTGGCCATTCGAGAACGCCAAACTGATCCTGTTTGGTTTTCGTCGTTCGCTTTCTTTCTCGTAGTTCGGCGACCCATCTATTGTTCTCCGAGAAATATGTAACGGTATAAAATTCAGGCAATTGATTTTCTCGTAATAATAATACCCCCAAAAGCCTTTGCTCGTCGGGGATGAGTTTCAATGTAGCACATTGGGTAAAATTCTCCAAAATCCCAGAGAACTTGAAACTTACCTTGCACTACCTCAAAACCTGCCGTATACGCGCGCCATTCAAACCCGCAGGCGGGGTTTGGGCTTTGTAGGGGAGACATCCCTATCTGGCCCGCCGGTTGGAGCATCCGCTTCTTTCACCCCCGCCGAGGCGTAAACCGGAAAAGGAAAGTAAAGCATGGCTCTTCCCGAGTTCACCATGCGTCAGCTGCTGGAAGCTGGCGTTCACTTTGGTCACCAGACACAGCGTTGGAATCCCCGCATGGGCCCGTTCATCTACGGCTCGCGCAATGGCATCCACATCATGGACCTGACCCAGACTGTTCCGATGCTGGACCAGGCGCTGCAGGCTGTCCGTGACACCGTCGCAAAAGGTGGCCGCGTTCTGTTCGTTGGTACCAAGCGTCAGGCTGCTCAGCCGATCGCAGACGCCGCTGAAAAGTCGGCTCAGTACTACATGAACCACCGCTGGCTGGGTGGCACGCTGACCAACTGGAAAACCGTTTCCCAGTCGATCAACCGTCTGAACCAGATCGACGAAGCGATGGAATCGGGCGCCGAAGGCCTGACCAAGAAAGAGCGTCTGGGCATGGAACGTGACCAGGGCAAACTGCAGGCATCGCTGGGCGGTATCCGCGAAATGGGCGGCGTTCCGGACCTGCTGTTCGTCATCGACGTAAAAAAAGAAGCGCTGGCCATCGCCGAAGCCAACAAACTGGGTATCCCGGTTGTGGCTGTTGTAGACACCAACTGCTCGCCCGATGGTGTTGACTACATCATCCCCGGAAACGATGACGCAGCCCGTGCAATCGCACTGTACTGTGATCTGGCCGCACGTGCCGCTCTGGACGGCATGACCGCTCAGATGGGTGCAGCAGGCGTTGATCTGGGTGCATTCGAAGAAGCTCCGGTTGAAGAAGTCGTTGCGGAAGAAGCACCCGTTGCAGAAGAAGCCACGCCGGAAGCCAAAGCCGAAGCGTAAGCTGCCCGTCCCGTAAATGACATATGGGGCAGGGTAGACCTGCCCCAAATCCGTTTGAATTGAGGAGAGCCAAAGATGGCAATCACAGCAGCAATGGTCAAAGAACTGCGCGACACAACCGGCGCAGGCATGATGGACGCGAAAAAAGCGCTGACCGAAACCGGCGGCAACATGGACGAAGCCATCGACTGGCTGCGCACCAAAGGCCTGGCCAAAGCGGCCAAGAAATCGGGCCGTACCGCAGCGGAAGGTCTGGTTGCAGTGCACGTCGACGGCGGCAACGGTGTTGCGGTCGAAGTGAACTCGGAAACCGACTTCGTTGCGAAAAACGCCGATTTCCAGGAAATGGTCGGCAAGATCGCTTACGCCGCTGAAGGCGTCGACAATGTCGAAGCGCTGCTGGCTGCCGATCTGGGCGGCAAAAACGTTGCCGACACCCTGACCGACAAGATCGCCACCATCGGCGAGAACATGTCGGTTCGTCGCATGGCCAAACTGTCGGGCGATACCGTTGTTTCCTACGTTCACAATGCAGCCACCAACGGCATGGGCAAAATCGGCGTTCTGGTTGCTCTGACCGGCGGTGACGAAGCGATCGGCAAGCAGGTTGCGATGCACATCGCGGCTGTAAACCCGGCGGCTCTGTCCGAAGCGGACATGGACCCGGCCGTTGTCGAGAAGGAAAAGCAGGTTCAGATGGACATTGCCCGCGAATCCGGCAAGCCGGAGCAGGTTATCGAAAAGATGATCGAAGGCCGCATGAAGAAATTCGTGGCTGAATCGACCCTGTTGAACCAGTCTTTCGTTGTGAACCCTGACCTGACCGTTGAAGCGGCGGCCAAGGAAGCGGGTGCAACCATCACCGGCTTCATCCGTCTGGAAGTTGGCGAAGGCATCGTGGTCGAAAAAGAAGACTTCGCGGCCGAAGTTGCCAAGGCCGCTCAGGGCTAAACAATACCTCCGGGCCTCGCAAGAGGTCCGGACATGAAAATGCCGAAACCGGTTGCGCAAGACGTAGCCGGTTTTTTCGTGTCGAAACAAAAAAAGACGCCGAAGCGTCTTGGCATTCATAGATAGGAATGAGGGGCCCCGCATGATGGGGATGGTCGAGGCCCCCCAAAATTCCGGCAATCAGACGCGGACAAATGGGCGCCTTATTGTCAGAGCGGCTGAAGAGCTCTGGTATTGCAAAGATCCAACCAAATGTTCCCTGGCTAAAGCCACCACTCACGGAACTATCTCACTTTGCAACCCCGCCTCCGGAATGGAAAGTCATGTTTTCCTTACCTAGGGTAAATTGACGCAATTTGGCGTCAGATTTCGGGGCGCTAGGCCTCCATTACGAACATCTGATTCTGCAGAGACGCCTTCAGAACGGCCTGCGCTGTGGTCTCGACAGAAAGGGCCTCGCGTGCGAGGCGAAGGTGCTTTTCAACCGTTGCCGATGTCAGCCCCATCAGCAGCGCAATGTCCTGCGTGGTCTTGCCGTCTCCGACCCATTGCAACGCTTCGCGCTGGCGTTTGGTCAGGGCCCGGTTGGGGGCGTTGTAGGGCAGGGTGAGGATTTTCAGATGCGCGACGTTGTTCATCAGCAGGATGTCATCGCCGTGTTCCGCCCACGTCGCGTCCACTTCGGCCTGACTGGCCGCGTCCCCGGCCGACAGGGAAATCGCCCCTTTCGACCGCATCGAGACCGAGGTGAAGCTGATCGTGTACCCGAAAGTCACACCCTGCGATCGGTTGAACTCGAGCACGTCCAGTTCTTTTGCAGTCAGCTTTCCGTTGGCCACCATCTCCTGCGCGATACTCCAACTGGCCGCGCCTTCATTGTGCAGCGCCCATTTCAGCATCGGAGCGTGGAAGTACATCCCGTCCCGCAGAAACCCATCCAGATAAGCTTTTTCGTGATTGGTCAGGATCACGAAATCTTCGGGGTCACCGAGTGAGGTTTCAGTGCGGTACTGGGTGTAGCCATAGATCAGGCGATCAAATCCGAAACTCGCCATCTGACGACAATGGGCATCCCAAAGCTCTTCCAGAGTTTTGGTGTAGCTGAGAAAGTGCAGATATTCACCCAGCGTCATTCAGATGACCCGCCTTTCAGATGCGCGGCCAATGCATCCAGGGCCAGAACATATCCCTGCGCGCCAAATCCGCAAATCTGGCCGACAGCCACCTTAGAGACATAGGACACGTGCCGGAACGCCTCGCGCGCGTGGATGTTGGACAGATGCACCTCGATCACCGGAAGCTCGACCGACGCAATGGCGTCCATCAAGGCGATGGAGGTGTGCGTATAGGCTCCGGCGTTCAGAACGATCCCGTCCTGATCCCCTTTGGCTTCATGGATGGCGTCAATCAAAGCACCTTCGTGGTTGGACTGAAAGCACGACACTTGCACCCCGATGGAAGACCCATGGCTCAGGCACAAGTCCTCAACCATTTCCAACGTGGTGCCGCCGTAAACCTCGGGCTGCCTTGTACCCAGGAGGTTCAGGTTCGGGCCGTTCAAAATCAGAGCTTTGTGCATTATTTCACTGTTCCCATTGGAAATTCATAGACGCTAACTGGTGTCAATGTCCACCGGCCAGCGCGCGCATAAGGCGAATGGAGGAAGTTACGTCACTCACCTTCGGCGTGAACTGGCATTGTCACTACGATCTTACCCAGTGCGGAACGGCTTGTCATATGCGCCAACGCCTCGGATGCGCGGTCCAGTGGGTACCGCGCATTGATCTTTGGTTTGATTTTCGCTTCTCCGTATAACCTAAACAAATCCCTCACATTATCCGAATGCCCGACCGGATCGCGCATCACCGAAGCGCCCCAAAACACACCCATGATCTGACACCCTTTAAGCAGCGGCAGGTTCAGTGGGATTTTGGGGATGCCAGCCGGGAAGCCAACCACCAGATAGCGCCCATTCCAGGCCATGCTGCGCAACGCCGGTTCGGCATAGTCTCCACCAACCGCATCATAGACAACATTCACCCCCAATGGCGCGGACAAATCTTTGATTTCTGTAGTGAATTTCTTCTGAGATTCCTTGTCCATGTCATGCGCGTACAGAACTGTCTCGTCCGCCCCAAGGCTCCGGCAGAAATCCGCCTTGTCCCGCGAGGATACGGCGGCAATTACCCGCGCGCCCATGGCTTTGCCCAACTCGACCGCAGCGGACCCGACACCGCCCGCGGCGCCAAGCACCAACAGCGTCTCGTCGGACTGCAAATCGGCCCGGTCCTTCAGGGCGTGATAAGAGGTGCCGTAGGTGAAAATGAAACAAGCCGCGTCTTCGAACGGTATCGTGTCGGGGAACTTGATCGCGGTAGCCGACGGGACGTTCAAATGCGTAGCGAACCCACCGTGCCCGGTCAGCGCCAGAACTCGGTCACCGACTTCGAACCCGCTTACACCTTCACCGATGGCCAGTACTTCCCCCGCAATTTCACCGCCCGGCGCAAAGGGGCGCGGCGGCTTGATTTGATAAAGGTCCTGTATGATCAGTGTGTCTGGAAAATTGACGCCCGCCGCCCTGATTCCAATCAGTAATTCGCCGCGTCCGGGGGTAGGATCGGGGAGGGTGGTCAGCTCCAGTGTTTCCGGTCCACCTGGCGCGACGCTGAGTAAAGCTTGCATATCAGACCCGTTATCCTTGTTATTCGGTAAGGACGAGCTTTGGCGCAGCAACAGGTCTTGTCAAGAAACCACCAGTTTCGACGAAGCACCAAATCCCCAAAAGGCGATGCGCCCGCCACAAACGAACAGGAGCAGACAATGACCCCCGATACGCTTTTCTCATTGCAGGGCAAGACTGCGCTTGTCACCGGTGGAGCGACCGGGATCGGTCGCATGGCTGCCGAAGCGCTGGTGCGGGCCGGGGCGCGAGTTCTAATCGCGTCGCGCAAGGCCGAGGCCTGCGAAGCTGTCGCGGCGGAACTGAATGCGCTGGACGCCTCGGGTCAGGCCGAGGGATTCGGCGGCGATGTCGCGACCAAAGAAGGTGTTGAAGCGCTTGCATCCAAGGTCAGGGCTCGCACGGATCGCCTGGATATCCTTATGAATAATGCGGGCGTCAGTTGGGGCGCGCCGATGGGTCAATTCCCCCATGAAGCGTGGGACAAAGTCATGTCGGTCAATGTCGCGGGCCTGTTCGACCTGACCCAAAAGCTGCTGCCAATGTTGATGAATTCTGGCTCGGCTGACGATCCGGCTCGGGTTATCAATGTCGGCTCGGTCATGGGGGAGGTTCCCATGGGTGACGGCGCCTACAGCTATTCGGCGTCGAAAGCGGCTGTTCTGCACCTGACGAAGATCATGGCTAAGGAGTTTTCGCCTTACCACATCACGGTCAACGCGCTGGCGCCTGGGCCTTTTGTCTCGCGCATGACTGCCTTTGCCACAGGCGATGAAAAAACGCGGGATAAAGTTGGTAAATCCGTTCCCTTGGGCCGGGTTGGTCGCGAAGACGATATCGCCGGCTGCATGTTGTTTCTGTGCGGTCGCGGCGGCAGTTATGTGACCGGCGCGGTTATTCCGGTGTCGGGCGGCATCAATGTGGTGACGGCCGGTAACATCTTTGCCGAAGCCTTTTAAGCCGAGACACGGAGGCGCAGGATGAGCAGCACGCAATTGGACATCGCGGCCGTTGACACCTATCTCAGCACCCATCTTACGGGGTATCGAG
Organism: Ruegeria sp. YTSC199; assembly: GCF_059609725.1. Classification (NCBI taxonomy): domain Bacteria; kingdom Pseudomonadati; phylum Pseudomonadota; class Alphaproteobacteria; order Rhodobacterales; family Roseobacteraceae; genus Ruegeria; species Ruegeria sp. YTSC199. Next base: position 50,549 of record NZ_JBXWMF010000007.1, on the reverse strand, counting down.
GCCCGCTGGCGGCAACCAAGTTCTCGGTCGGCCAGTCCAACCCGACCTTTCTGCTACAAACCCCTGAGAAAGCGTATGTTTTGCGTCGCAAACCCCAGGGCGTATTGCTGAAGTCCGCGCATGCGGTGGACCGGGAATTCCGTGTGCAGACAGCTCTAGCTGAAAGTGCTGTACCGGTCCCGAGAATGCATCTGCTGTGTCAGGATGACAGCGTGATCGGTTCGGACTTTTATGTCATGGAGCACCTCGACGGACGCGTCTTTCTTGAACCCACCATGAAAGGAGAAAGCAACGAGACACGCACCGCTGTTTTGGATGAAATGAACCGGGTTTTGGCCGCGCTGCATATGGTCGATATCGAGGTTGCCGGACTTTCAGATTATGGCCCGCCCGGAAACTACTTTGAACGCCAGATTGCGCGCTGGACCAAACAGTACCGCGCCTCCGAAACCTCAGAGATTCCCGAGATGAATGCGCTGATTGGCGCGCTTGAGCATGCAGCACCAGAGGATGACGGGCAAAGGACGCTTGTGCATGGCGACTATCGCATCGACAATTTGATGTTCGAGAAACATGGAACCCGGTGCATCGGTGTACTGGATTGGGAACTTTCAACCATCGGACATCCTTATGCGGATCTGGCTGCTGTGATCATGCAGTGGAGAATGCCGCCCGGTACTGAAGGTCGCGGTCTGGCGGGCATTGATAGGGACCGCGTAGGCCTGCCGACAGATCAGGCCTTCATCGATCAGTATTGCCAGCGTCGCGACCTGTCCGGCATCGACAATTTCGGCTTTTATCTGGCGTTCAATTTCTTCCGCATGGCGGGAATCTTGCAGGGCGTCTACAAACGTGCGCAGGATGGCAACGCCTCGGACCCGAAGCGTGCCTTGGTTCTTGGTTCCTATGTCCCGATGTTCGCGCAACATGGTCTGGCCGCGCTAAACGCCTAGGAGTCCTTTGAAAGTTCCAGTTCCAGGTTTCCCAGACTGTTCTTGCCGAAGAACATCTCGGCACCCACGAACATGCTGGGAACACCGAACACCCCACGTTTTACGGCGGCCTTGGTCTGATCCTTGAGTTGCTGCTTGACCTCAACGCTGGTCATCGCTTCGCGGAGCTTGCGCACCGGCAGCTTATTCTCCTGCATAATTTCGGTAAGAACGCCAAGCTCATCGACCTTTTGGCCATGGATCCAAATAGCGTCAAATATGGCGTCTATATATTTGTTCTCCCAAGATTTTCCAGCCGCAAACACCGCCCCGCGCATGGCAAATCTGGTATTGACCGGAAAGTGCGGGCTCATGTGAAAACTCAGGCCACGGGCCCGCGCAAACCTGTGCAGGTCATGGGTCAGATATGCCGTTTTCTGGCGGTTTTCCGAGAACGCCTGAAACGGGCTCTGGTTGTTAGTGGCCTTGAAAACCGTAGCCAGCAGAACAGGAATAAGTGTTACCTTTGCGCTATGTTTGGCAGCGAGTGCGGGCAGGGCCTTATAGGCAAGAAACGCATTCGGACTACAGAAATCATACAATAATTCAATACGTTGCGTCATATTTATCCTCCGGGAGGGTTGGGTGGTGAAATATCTCCAACTCGTAACCAGCGAATCCGCTACGCACTCAGTGTAGCAGCCGTTGGGTCGGACGTACCGCTACGGTCGAATTCCCTGTCAATTCAGCGCGTAACACCGCAATATCTGGATAAAAATGCGGAGGGCAAATCACAGATGGCTGCGTTCGACCCCAATCGCCTGAACCGTATCACCGACTGGATGCAACGCTACGTCGATGAGCGGAAATATGCAGGCAGTTCCTTGCTGGTAAAGCACGAGGGAACCGAGGTGTTTTTCCACGCCTTCGGTCAAAGAAACGTAGAAAACGATCTACCGTTTCAGCGTGATACGATCGCACGTATCTATTCGATGACCAAACCGGTGACCACGGTGGCACTTATGATGTTGGCCGAGCGCGGGCTATTTAATCTTGACGCACAACTGTCAGATTTCCTTCCGGAATTTCGAAACATGCAGGCTTTGATCCCAGGGGCGGAACGGTTGGACCAGACCGAGGATGCTCCGACACCGACACTGCATCAGTTGCTGACCCATACAAGCGGTTTCAGCTATCCGTTCAATCCCGGAGTTCTGCCCAAGGCGATGGATGAGCAGGACCTGATGTTCAAACCAAATCAGGGCCTTCTTGCTGACCGTGTGGTCGATCTGGCCGATCTTCCGCTGGCGTTTCAACCCGGCGCTCGCTGGGAATACTCTGTCGGCATAGATGTTCTGGGCCGCGTGATAGAGGTGGTCACGGGTCAGTCGCTGGATCAGTTCTTCGCGCAGGAAATCTTCGAGCCGCTGGGGATGCGGGAAACCGGATTCCGGGTGCCGCCGGGGGCAGGGGATCGATTTGCCTCGCTCTACACGCCATTGGCCGGGGACGCGATGGCGCTTAATTCTGCCGAAACCGGCAGCGAAACCCTGCGGCTTGTTGATCATGCCGGAGAATCTCCGTTTGAACACACCACCACATTCTCGGGCGGTGGTGGTCTGGTTGGGACAATCGACGACTATTCCCGGTTTGTCGAAATGTTGCGGAATCGAGGGCAGGGTAATGGACAACACCTGCTGGGGCCAAAAACCATAGACTATATGCTGCGAAACCACTTACCGGGCGATATTGCCTCGATGGGACCGCAGAGCTTTGCTGAACAACCCATGGAAGGTACCGGTTTCGGACTGGGTGGCGCGGTGGCGCTGAACCCCGGCCGAACCAGGGTGCCGAGCTCTGTTGGCGATTTCAGCTGGGGCGGCATGGCCTCGACCTTTTTCTGGATTGATAGGGTGAACGATTTGACAACGGTCTTCTTCACGCAGCTGTCGCCGTCCAGTTCATACCCTTCGAGGGCTGAGTTAAAAGCGCTTGTCCTTGGGGCAATGATTGAATGACCTTTCCGGCGCTGATACCCAAGCCCGAGACGATCAACCGGAGACCCCAGCATGACCGAAGCAGAACGCATCCTTCTGGACCTTTTGGACATCGAAAGGCTTGAGGTCGACCTGTTTCGTGGCACGGGATCAGGTGGCGAGACCCCAACCCGCATTTTCGGCGGACAGGTTATTGCCCAAGCGCTGGCGGCTGCATATCGAACTGTAGAAGATCGGCTGTGCCATTCTCTGCACGCCTATTTCATTCGCGCCGGAGACCCATCCATTCCCGTTATTTATCAAGTCGATAGAGCACGGGATGGGGGCTCAATGACCACACGGCGCGTGGTCGCGATCCAACACGGCAAGCAAATCCTTAACATGTCCGCCTCTTTTCATGTTCAGGACGAAGGATGGAACCACCAACATACGATGCCGCAGACCGAGGCCCCGGAAAACTACCCGGAACGATCAGAATTACGGCAGCGTTACGTGGATCTGGTTCCGGAAAAACTGCGTGGAGAGTTGTTGCGTGAACGACCAATTCAGGTGCGTGAAGTGAACCACCTTAACCCCTTCAACCCCAGAAAATCTGACGATCACAATCAAATCTGGTTCCGCATGGGCGCCGCCGCGGGCGCCGATCCGGTAACCCAGCATCTTCTTTTGGCTTACGCGTCAGACATGTACCTGATGACATCAGGATTGCGGCCGCATGGGCTGAGTTTGTTCAGCCGCGAGGTCAATTATGCTAGCTTGGATCATGCGTTGTGGTTCCACGCGCCGGTTCACTTTGAAAACTGGCATCTTTATGCGATGGAATCGCCTTGGAGCGGGCAGGGACGCAACTTCAACCGCGGCTCGATTTTCGCTCAGGACGGCACTTTAGTCGCGTCGGTCGCACAGGAAGGCTTAATGCGTAAAGCGCGCAAGAAACTTTAGGTATCTTCGATAAATCTCTGATTTAACTTACGCATTCCGCCAATCCAGCGATCGTAGTCCTCGGCCTTATGGCGGATGTAATCCAGAACCTGTGGATGTGGCAGAACAAGAAACTGTTCAGCCCTTATGGCCTCGACACAGGCCTGCGCCACGTCTTCAGGTTCCAACATGCCATCGATCGACGCAACCGAGACTTCGTGTCCGCGCGTCATCTCAGACCGAACGGCCTGCGGACACAGGACCGACACGCGCAGACCTTTGTGTCCATAGGTCAAAGACAACCACTCGGCAAACCCGACCGCTGCGTGCTTCGTCACGCCGTACGGCGCAGCGCCCGGCTGGTTCAGCAATCCCGCAGCTGAAGCCGTGATCATGATGTAACCTTTGCCACGCGCAATCATACGTGGCACGAGGTGGCGCGCGGTCCAAACGTGAGACATGACATTGATCTTCCAGGTCCGGTCCCAGTCGTCGTCAGGAACTTCCGGGCCACCAAGCGTGAGAATGCCAGCATTAGCACAGAACAGATCAATCGGACCTAAAGTATCCTCGACAGTCTCGATTATCATCCGGATGTCAGCTTCTTGCGAAACATCGCAAACCAATGCGTGGCCGCCAATATCCTCAGCCACACGCTGAACGCCATCGGCGTCGATATCTGAACAAACGACAATGGCACCGTCGCGGGCAAAACGTTCAGCCAGACCTTTGCCGATGCCCCGAGCGGCTCCGGTGACAATCACAGTTTTTCCGCTCAGTTCCATGTCACAATCCCAAACGCTGGTTCGGGTTCAAACCGTAACTTGTTTGATTTGTTGTGCAATCTGGTATTTGGGTTTTTCATTTTTTAACCATAATACCAATTACACGGCATCTTCAATAGAATGCCTGTAGCCCGGTCTGCGCCCGTCCCAAGATCAGCGCGTGAACGTCATGCGTGCCTTCGTACGTGTTTACGGTCTCAAGATTGACCATGTGTCGAATGACATGGAACTCCAACGAGATGCCGTTGCCCCCGTGCATGTCGCGCGCCATCCGCGAAATATCCAGCGCCTTGCCGCAGTTGTTGCGTTTGACGATCGAGATCATCTCGGGCGCGGCTTCGGCTTGATCCATCAGGCGACCGACACGCAAGCTCGCTTGCAGCGCCAAGGCGATTTCGGTCTGCATATCCGCCAGTTTGCGTTGAAACAGCTGTGTCTGTGCCAATGGTCGATTGAACTGCTTCCGATCCAAGCCGTATTGCCGCGCGGCGTGCCAACAGCTTTCGGCGGCACCCATAACACCCCAGCTGATACCGTAACGCGCGCGGTTCAGACAGCCGAACGGTCCCTTGAGGCCCTGAACATTCGGCAGCAACGCGCTTTCATCGATCTCAACACCATCCAGAACGATTTCGCCGGTGATCGAGGCGCGCAGGCTCAGTTTGTTCTGAATTTTCGGGGCGCTCAGACCTTTAAGCCCCTTATCAAGAACAAAACCGCGGATCTTGCCGTCATGAGCATCAGACTTGGCCCAGACAACAAACACATCCGCAATCGGCGCGTTGGAAATCCACATTTTGCTGCCGGTTAGACGATAGCCACCGTCAATCTTCTCGGCCTTTGTCTTCATGCCGGCCGGATCCGAGCCGGCATCAGCCTCGGTCAGACCGAAACAGCCGATCCATTCGCCACTGGCCAGTTTCGGCAGATATTTCCGGCGCTGTTCTTCACTGCCATAGGCATAGATCGGGTACATCACCAGAGAGCTTTGCACCGACATCATCGAGCGGTATCCGGAATCCACACGCTCGACCTCGCGCGCAACCAAACCGTAGGAGACGTACCCTGCCCCAAGGCCACCGTATTCCTCAGGAATCGTGGTGCCCAACAGGCCCATATCGCCCATCTCGCGGAATATCTCGGGGTCGGTTTCCTCGTTTTGAAACGCCTCAGTCACCCGTGGCTGCAGCTTTTCCTGCGCGTAAGCCTGCGCGCTGGCCGCAATCATCCGTTCGTCTTCGTTCAGTTGATCGGACAGACGAAACGGATCATCCCACGCGAACTTGCCCATGTCGGGCGCATCCTTGGCACGCAATGCGGGCTTGGTGTCTGGGGCGTTCATAGTGCTTCTCCGCTCAGTCAGCTTCGACGCAACCTAACCCGCCGCCCCAGCAAAAGACAGTAAGAGTTTCGCATCTAACCATGAGCAAAACTCATACCCCTACCCCATAATTTTATCCCAGTGCATATCCTGCGCCGCGGACCGTACGCACCGGGTCTTCGCCGCCATGTTGAGTCAGTGCTTTGCGCAGACGTCCGATATGGACGTCAACCGTGCGCGTATCTACATAGATATCACGGCCCCAGACCCGATCCAGCAATTGCTCACGACTCCAGACTCGGCCCGGCTTTTCCATGAAAGTACTCAGCAGGCGGAACTCGGTCGGACCCAGTTTCAAAGGTTTGCTGTTACGGCTGACTTTGTGTGTTTCAGAGTCCAGAACAATGTCGTCAAATTCCAGCCGCAGACCAACAGTTGCCGGGCGCACGCGGCGCAGCTGAGTACGCACCCGCGCCATCAGTTCAACCACCGAATAGGGCTTGATCACATAGTCATCTGCACCGGTTTCCAGACCACGCACCTTGTCGACCTCTTCGGTGCGGGCCGACAGCATGATGATCGGGATCGACCGCGTTTCCGGACGGGATTTCAGACGGCGGCAAACCTCGATCCCGCTGAGGTTGGGCATCATCCAGTCCAGCACGATGATGTCCGGGTGCTCCTCGTCAACCAACAGCATGGCTTCGTCGCCGCTGGCGGCCTTGGACACGCGAAAGCCTTCGGCTTCAAGGTTGTAGCCCAGCACTTCTCGCTGCGCCGGTTCATCTTCAACGACCAGAACTGTGGGCTGATCCGCAGACATTTGTCAGATCTCCTGAGGTGTATGCGAAGTTACATCAGCTTTCGGGCGCGCCTCGGTCGGGCGTTCCCCGGTCACGAGATAGACAACCTGTTCGGCAATTGCGGTCACGTGGTCGCCCATGCGCTCGATGTTCTTGGCGATGAAATGCAAGTGCATACAGGACGAGATATTGCGCGGGTCCTCGGCCATGAAGGTCAGAAATTCGCGGAACAGGCCGTTGTACATCTGATCCACTTCTTCGTCGCGATTGATGACATCGGTCGCCAATTCGGCATCGCGTTGGATATAGGCGTCCAGGGCATCGCGCAGCATACGCTCGACCTCACGCGCCATGCGGCGGAGGGCTGCGGCGCTACCGTTGATTTCGCCCGCATTGACCAGAACCGTGGTCCGTTTGGCGATGTTCTTGGCATAGTCGCCGATCCGTTCGAGGTTGCCGGACACTTTCAGGACAGACAAAACCAGGCGCAGATCGCTGGCGGTCGGTGCGCGCAGTGCAATCAGACGAGCGGTTTCTTCGTCGATCAGTTCTTCCAGCGCGTCGATGGCCTTGTCGCCCTGACGGACCTGCTGTGCCAGCTCCTCGTCCCGGGATTCCAACGAACGTGCGGCGCTCATGATGGCGGCTTCGACCAGCCCACCCATCTTCATGATGTGCGCCTGTATCGCCTCAAGGTCCCGGTCGAAAGCAGATGCAATATGTTGTTCAGTCATATCTTTGTACCTTTACTCAGCCGATCCGGCCGGTGATGTAGCTTTCCGTGCGGGGGTCTTCGGGGTTGGTGAAGATTTGCCCGGTCTCACCAAACTCGACCAGATTGCCGAGGTGGAAAAACGCGGTCTTCTGGCTGACCCGCGCGGCCTGTTGCATTGAGTGAGTCACGATCACCACCGAATAACGCGAGCGCAGTTCGTCGATCAGCTCTTCGACCTGAGCGGTCGCAATCGGGTCCAGCGCCGAGCATGGTTCGTCCATCAGCAGAACTTCCGGCTCAGTAGCAACGGCACGGGCGATGCACAGGCGCTGCTGTTGACCACCGGACAGGCCGGTGCCGGGGGCGTCCAGACGGTCTTTTACTTCGTCCCAGATCGCACCTCGACGCAGGGATTTCTCAACGATGTCATCAAGTTCCGCCTTGTTCTTGGCAAGGCCGTGGATGCGTGGTCCGTAGGCCACGTTGTCATAGATTGACTTGGGGAACGGGTTCGGTTTCTGAAATACCATGCCCACCTTGGCACGCAGTTGCACCGGATCGACGCGCTTGTCATAGATGTCTTCGCCATCCAGCAGGATGTCGCCTTCAACCCGGCAGATATCAATCGTGTCGTTCATCCGGTTCAGGCAGCGCAGGAACGTGGACTTGCCGCAACCCGACGGGCCGATGAATGCCGTAACCGTCTTGTCCTCGATCTGGACATTCACGTCTTTGATGGCGTGCGTGTCAGCGTAATAGACCTGAACGTTGTTCGCAGCGATCTTGATGGCTTTGGAGTCCACGGTTCTCTCCACTCGTGTCATGTCATTCATAGTAGCCCCCATTTACCAGCGGCGTTCAAAGCGGCGGCGCAGAAGTACCGCGATGGTGTTCATTGTCACGAGGAAGATCAACAGGATGATGATGCCTCCCCATGCGCGTTCATAAAAGGCCGGGTCGGCGCGTTTTGACCATTCGTAGATCTGCGCTGGCATGGCCGAGTTCGGTGACAGAAAACCCGCGACAATACCGTCCGGCGGGTTCGAGGCGATAAAGCCCACCATCCCGATCAGCAGCAGCGGTGCGGTTTCCCCAAGCGCCTGCGCGAGGCCAATAATGGTTCCGGTCAGAATACCGGGCGCCGCCAACGGCAGAACATGATGAAACACCGCCTGCATTTTCGAGGCCCCTACCCCAAGTGCTGCATCGCGGATAGACGGCGGCACGGCCTTCAGCGACGCACGGGTCGAGATGATGATTGTCGGCAAGGTCATCAGCGTCAGCACCAGGCCGCCTACCAGCGGGGCCGAGGTCGGCAGATGCATATAGTTGATGAACACCGCCAGACCGAGGATACCGAACACGATGGACGGAACGGCTGCTAGGTTCGAGATGTTCACTTCGATGATATCCGTCAGCCGGTTTTGCGGCGCAAATTCCTCAAGATAGATCGAGGCGGCAACGCCGATCGGCAGCGCCAACGCCAGAACCACGAACATCATGAACAGCGAACCCAGCATGGAGACACCAATCCCCGCAGCCTCGGGCCGTTGGTCAGAGGCATCCGAGCCAAAAATGAAATCGGGATTGAAGGCTTTATACAGGACACCGGCGTCTCGCAGTTGATCCACGAAGTCCAGTTGCTCGACCGAGATGCTCTTGTCGTTGGCAATCGACTCGCGGGTGACGCGGCCCTTCATGTAGCCGTCGACACGGCTGTTGACCAAAAAGCGGAAGCTGACCGTTTTGCCGATTTCCTCTGGGTTGGCTATGACATAGTTCCTCAGATCAGCCAGCGCAGCCTTGGACAGGATTTTTCCCATCGCCTTGGGTTTCAAGTCGGTCTGGATGCCCAGCTTTTCCACTTCGCTTTCCAGCGCGGCAGAGATCAGAGGAGCATAGCCAAAGGTCGAAACCTTCTTGATATCCTCAATATTGCGGTTGCCCTTCTTGTCTAGCTTGTCTTCCTTCAGCTCGACGTTCAGCTCAAGAAAGCTTTGCTGAAAGGCACCGGTGCCAGCCCTCACAATATTGGTCACCAGAATGACCAGCATCAGTAGTCCGATACTGATGGCCGCGATGCCGTACAGTTTGAACCTGCCTTCGGCTGCGTTACGGCGTTTGGTGCGCGGGTCCTTTTCGAACAGCGACCCGCCTTTCGGCTTTGCAGCAGGAGCAGCGCCAGGGGATTGGGATATATCGGTCATTCGTACTGCTCCCGGTATTTGCGTACGATGTAGAGGGCAAAGATATTCAGCCCCAGCGTGATGATGAACAGGGTCAGACCCAGGGCAAAGGCCACCAGCGTTTCGGGGCTGGCAAAATCGGTGTCGCCGGTCAGCTGACTGACGATCCGGGTGGTGATGGTGGTCATCGCCTCGAACGGGTTACCCGAGAACTTGGCAATCGCACCAGCGGCCATCACCACGATCATGGTTTCACCGATGGCGCGGCTTGCTGCCAGCAGGATCGCCCCTACGATGCCCGGCAGCGCGGCGGGCAGAACCACCTGGCGCACCGTTTCGGATTTGGTTGCGCCCAGCCCAAGCGAGCCATCGCGCATCGACTGCGGCACCGCGTTGATGATGTCGTCCGACAGCGAAGATACAAACGGGATCAACATGATTCCCATGACCAGCCCGGCGGTTAGAACCGCGTTGGAACTGGCCATCCAGCCAACGCCCAGCATACCGCCCTCACCAAACATCGACACCAGCGCCGGACCCACGGTCAGCAGCGCGAACAGACCATAAACAATGGTCGGAATACCTGCGAGAATTTCCAGCAATGGCTTGGCAATGGATCGGGTCGCGCCTGTCGCATACTCGGACAGGTAGATCGCAGCGAACAGGCCAATCGGCACGGCCACAAGCAGTGCGATCAGCGAAATATACAGTGTGCCCCACAACAGCGGCAGGATCGACAGCTCACTGCCTCCGCGAAAGTTCGGAGCCCAGGTACTACCGAAGAAAAAGTCCTTCCACGAATGCAGTTGGAAGAAGTTCATCGTTTCAAACAGCATCGACAGCACAATGCCGACTGTGGTCAGGATTGCGATCGACGCTGCCAATAGCAGCAGTGCCAGAACACCCTGCTCGACCACGTTGCGCGCGCGGAATTCCTTGTTCGTCCGCACATAGGCAAAGGCTGCGCCCAATAGGGCCAACGCCAGCACAACAACCTGCATCGCCACCGACCCGGTCCCGGTCATGCTGCGGTATTTCTGAGCCGCAACCAGAATGGGTTGGGTGATATCCTGCGTCAGTACCTGCCCCGCGTCTTTCAGCGCTTTTGTCAGCTCATCAATATCCGTGTTCGCGTTCTGCGCCTGTGCTTCAGTCACGGCACCTGTCGCAACCGCGCCGTCCAAGCCGTCAGCCACGCGGCGTACCTCACTCATGACCAGGCCGCGATCCGTTCCTTCGGAAATCGCCTGATCGGGGATGAGACCGGATACGGTGCTGTTCACGATCATCGGCTGCACCAGAAGCCAGACAATCAGCACTCCCAAAGCCGGAACCAAGGCTGTCATGGCGACGTTGTAGCCATAGTAGGATGGCAGAGAATGCAATTCGCGGACATCACCTCCCGCGCTTACCAGGGCGCGGGACCGACCCGTGAAGTATCCGATCACTGCCAGCGCGAGCAGGATAAGCAAAAGCCAGGATAACGTCATGATAACTCCGTGGGGATGGCAGAGATGGAGTCAAAAAGAACCGGGGCGCGCCTAAAACGCCCCGGTTCCGTTCACAATGGTGATTAGGATCCGCCGCCCAGAACGGATTCGTTGGCAACAGCGTCCTGAACCTTTGCCAGCTCCGGATCGGAGACCAGACCGTATTCGGCCAGCGGGCCGTCGGGTCCTGCGATCTCGTCGGCGACGAAGAACTCAGCATATTCTTTCAGACCGGGGATCACGCCGATATGTGCTTTCTTCACGTAGAAGAACAACGGACGCGAAACCGGGTATTCGCCGGTCGCGATCGACTCGGTCGAAGGCACAATGCCAGACATGGTCGCAACCTGCAGCTTGTCGGTGTTGTTTTCGTAGAACGCCAGACCAAAGACGCCGATGCCGTCTTTGTTGCTGTCGATGCGGGCCAGAGTTTCGGTATAGTCGCCGTCGATGTCGATCGAAACACCATCGGTGCGCAGAGCGATACATGCTTTCTCGGCCGCGTTCTTCTTGGCTTTGTCGCTGTCGCCTTCTGCGGCGGCCAGATAGGCGTCAAAGTCGCCCAAGTGCTCACAGCCAGCCAGGATCACTTTGTCTTCGAACACTTCACGGGTGCCATGCTTGGTCCCCGGGATGAACGCCGCAATCGGCTGCGCCGGGAAGTTCGGGTTCACGTCGGCCCAGGTTTTGTTCGGGTTGTCGACCAGCTGGCCGTCAACAGCGATCTGCGCGGACAGGGCTTTATACCAGTCTTCCGGCGTGAACTCGAACGAGTTGCCGTTGATGTCGGATGCAAAAACGATGCCGTCATAACCGATTTGAACTTCGATGATGTCGGTGACGCCATTGTCGGCACAGGCTTTAATCTCTTTTTCACGGATCTGGCGGGATGCGTTGGCAACGTCGATGGTGTTTTCACCAACCCCTTCACAGAAACGCTTCAAGCCTGCCGAGGAACCACCCGATTCAACAACCGGCGTCGGGAAGTCAAAGTTCTCACCGAAGGCTTCTGCTACGATCGAGGCGTAGGGCAGGACGGTCGAGGAACCGGCAACCTGAACCTGATCACGAGCAGCGGCCGCAGTGGCCGAGACAGCAGCGATAGCAAGAGCCGAAGCCGACAGTTTTACAAAGGACATCTCAGTCTCCTTGAGAAAGTAGTTTGTGATCACCCCCATGATGATCTTGCAGCCACCTCTAAGGTCTGCGCGTAAGCCTTTTGTGACAGGTTTGTAACAGCCATATGACAGTCCGCAGAATTTCTTACAGAAGCGACGCAAAGCAGACATGCAGCTTTCACATAGGTAAACGACTCCACTCTGTCGACTTCGAAGCTACGAAGTCACCGTGGAAGAATAACGGTGAACGTCGCCCCTTCGCCCAGATCACTTTCCACCCGCAGCCGCCCACGATGGCGGTTGATAATGTGTTTCACGATGGCAAGGCCCAGCCCCGTCCCACCCAGTTGCCGCGATCTGTGACTGTCGGCACGATAGAATCGTTCGGTCAGACGCGGCAGATGGACCGCATCAATGCCCGGCCCTTTGTCGATCACCTGAACCCGGACCGCCGGGCCCCGCATTGCGGAATCGCGTTCGGACGGAAGCACGCGAATCTCGACACTCCCGCCGCTGCCGCCGTATTTGATGCCGTTCTCGATCAGGTTTGTGAATACTTGGCGCAGTTGGTCGTTGTCCCCTACCAGCAAGACGGGTTCGTCTGGCGCCATCAGCGTCAACTGCACATCCGCATCCTCGGCCAGAGGACGCAGCGAGTTCAGCGTGGACTGCAACAGGCCCGTCAGTTCAAGCTGCTCTTTCGGGCGTACTCTCTCTTCGCTTTCAACGCGATTCAGGGACAGCAAATCCCCAACCAATCGATTCATCCGGTTGGCTTCATCGGCCATGATCTGTAGGAAACGGTCGTGGGCTGCGGCATCGTCACGGGCCGGACCGCGCAGCGTTTCGATGAACCCCATCAAAGCGGTCAGAGGTGTACGCAGCTCGTGGCTGACATTGGCGACAAAATCGCGGCGCATCTGGCTGGCCTGATCGACATGCGTGACATCCTGAAAAGTTGCCAGCAAAGCCCCGCCGGACACCGCGCCAACACCGGTCATATAGCGGCATTCGATCTCGAAAGTGGTGTCCTGCGCGCCGTCATTGGACAGGTGGCGCGTTTTGGAGGGGCCTTTGGTGCGCAGACCCTGCTCTATCGCCTCAATGACCTGAGGTTGCCGCAGGATTGTCGCGAAATGTCGACCAACGATATTCTGCGTCAGCAGGGTCTTTGCATCCATATTCGCGGCAATAATTCGCTCGGTCTGATCGACCATCAGGGCAGGCATCGGAATGGCTGCGACAAATTCGGCGAGCAGATCGTCAGACATTTTCTCGATCTTTCCGGACGCTTCAGGACACAGGCTTCATCTCATCACGGAACCGACGCATGTTCTGCTGATAATGCAGCGCGCTGAGAGTGATTTTCTGCGCCGCCGCTTCATCCAGTTGTCGCACGACCTTGCCGGGCGAACCCATGACAAGCGAATTGTCGGGGATTTCCTTGCTCTCGGTGATCAACGCCCCTGCCCCGATCAGGCAGTTCTTTCCAATCCTGGCCCCGTTCAGAACAATGGCACCCATCCCAATCAGAGTGTTTTCGCCGATCGTGCAGCCATGCAGCATCACTTTGTGTCCAATGGTGCAGTTTTTTCCGATGGTCAGCGGGAACCCGGCGTCGATATGCATGATACAGTCTTCCTGCACATTGCTGCCTTCGCCGACGCGAATCTCTTCGTGATCAGCGCGGATGGTGCAGCCGAACCAGACCGAGGCACCCTGCTCCAGCACGACCTTGCCGATCAGGTTGGCGTCGGGTGCAACCCAGGTGTCCCCGTGAATTTGCGGTGCGTGTTCACCCAAAGCATAGATGGTCATGACAACCCCTCGAATTCATTTTGCAGGGTGCGCACGTGGTTTTGCAGTTTCGGTTGCTGAATCCGGCGCATCCGTTCGGCGCTGACGATGGTTTTCAGCTTTTCTTCGGTCGCATCCAAATCGTCATTAACCAGAACATAGTCGTAATAGCCCCAGTGGCTGATCTCATCCCAGCTTTTCAGCATCCGCTTGGCGATTACATCCTCGCTGTCCTGCCCGCGGGTTTCCAGACGGCGGCGCAATTCGGGGATCGAGGGCGGCAGGATGAAGATCGACAGCGCGTGCTTACCCAGATCCGAGTTGCGGATCTGCACCTCGCCCTGCCAGTCGACGTCAAACAGTACATCCCGGCCGGCATTGATCGATTCCCGAACTGGACCGGCAGGAGAACCATAAAAGTTACCGAATACGTGCGCGTGTTCCAGCATCTGCCCATCGGCAACCTGCTGTTTGAACTCATCCTCGGACAGGAAGTAGTATTCGCGCCCGTGCTCCTCACCCGGACGGGGCGCGCGCGTTGTAGCCGAGACCGAAAACTCCAGATCTTCGTCCCAGGCCATCAGCTGGCGGGCCAGAGTGGATTTCCCTGCGCCCGAAGGCGAAGACAGGATGATAAGTAGGCCGCGGCGATCTGCCATATCAGTCGTTCCCATAGTCATTCAACATTCTGCACTTGTTCGCGCATCTGGTCTATTATCGCCTTCAACTCAAGCCCTACCGAGGTCAGTTCGGCGCTTTGCGCTTTCGAACACAGCGTGTTGGCCTCGCGGTTGAATTCCTGCATCAGGAAGTCCAGCTTGCGACCGACAGCTGCTTCCTGTGATAACAAGTCCCGCGCGGCCACAACGTGCGCTTTCAGTCGGTCGATCTCCTCGGTGATATCCGATTTCACGGCAAGCAGCGCCAGTTCCTGCGCCACCCTGTCCGGGTCGGCGCCCTGCGCATTACCCAACACGCGCGCCAGGTTTTCCCGCAGCGCCTCGGCTGTCTTGTCCTTGCGCTGCTCGGCGAGTTCCGCCGCCTGCTCGGTCAGGTGAGAAACCTGCGACAACTGCCCGTCAACTATGTCGGCCAGCGCCTTGCCCTCCGTCTGGCGCATGTCGACAAAGGCAGCCAAAAGCGCGGAAAACTCCTTGGTAAGTTGCTCGACCAGCGGCGCGGGGTCATCGACATCGCTGCCGGCCTCCATCATGCCCTTGATGCCGATCAGGTTAGCCGCCGTGGACGGCGCCAGCGTGACACCGCTGGCGGCCGCCATCTCCTGTGTGCGGGCCAGTGCGGTCAGCGCGGCGGCCATGGCCGTTTCATTCAGGGCAAGATCGGGTGCAGTTTCTTCGCGGCTCAGCTTCAGCGACAGGGTAACGTTGCCCCGGCTCAACGCTTTCGAAATTTGCGCACGAAGGGCGGATTCGAGCCCGGTCAGCCAATCGGGTACGCGCAGGCGCATATCCAGCCCCTTGCCGTTTACACTGCGCAGTTCCCACGTCCAGCTATGGGGGCCAAAAGCCCCCTTGCCCGAGGCGAAACCGGTCATGGATCTGATCATGCCTGCCCTTTCCGTCGCTGCTCTTTTTTGCTTGCTTGCCGCACCTAAAGCCATCGGCAGGCACAGAGCAAGAGTTTGCTCACAGTAAGCCGATCTCCAGAAGTTAACCATTCGTTAAAGAATTCCACCAAAATTGACTTAACCCGTGTCAATCTGACCTGAGCCGGAGGCCGGTCGGGTGCAAATGGTCCCGGTATCTGGCATTTTAGGAAAATGACGGTCAATCGACGCTAGGGTAATGAAAATGAAAACCTTTTTCGGAAACGGTTCCGGGTCAAGTTTTGGAAAGATCGTCGCAATGGATCGTTTTGACAGCGGGCGCAGCCTCTCGCCCCTCCGACAAGTCGAAGCGTACTGGACCGCGTTACTGACAGGCGACGGCGTGCCCCGGCGTTCGCAGGTTGATCCTCGTGGTCTTGAGAATGTTCTGGAATACACGTTTATTCTGGAGCGCATCGCACCAGGGCTGGCCCGGTTTCGTCTGGCCGGTAGCCATCTGAACAAACTGGCGGGCATGGAAGTCCGTGGCATGCCCCTGACTGCGTTTTTCGAACCCAACGCCCGCGGCGAAATCTCGGACGTGCTGGAACAGGTCTTCGACCTGCCTGCAATTGCCGAGCTTGGTCTTGTGTCCGCTGGCAGGCTGGGGCGTGCCCAAATGCAGGCACGTATAATCCTGTTGCCGCTGAAAAGCGATCTTGGCGATGTCAGCCGCGTGCTGGGCGTGATGGTCAGTGACGGAGCAATTGGTGCAACACCTCGCCGGTTCACCATTCCGGACACCCGCGTTCGGGCGCTATCCGACGTTCAGGCGCCGCTGCAACAAGTGGAACGCGAGCTTGCCGGTTTCGCCGAGGATCAGGATACGTTCAAACGCCCCGGATCACACTTACGGCTGGTTTCGTCCCGCGACGACTGATGCCAACAAAAAAGGCGGACCGAATGGCCCGCCTTTCCTTTTTATCGAACGCAAGCCTTAGCTGGCCACGCGTTTGTTACGATCCCGGCGCAGGTTGGTCAGTTCCTCGGCAACAAGGAATGCCAGTTCCAACGATTGCGACGCGTTCAGACGCGGATCGCAAGCGGTGTGGTAACGGTCCGAGAGGTCCTCTTCGGTCACAGCCCGCACGCCGCCAGTACATTCGGTGACGTCCAGACCGGTCATCTCGAAGTGTACACCGCCGGGGATGGTGCCCTCGGCCTGGTGCACGCCAAAGAAATCGCGAACCTCGCGTAGCACGGAATCGAACGGGCGGGTTTTATAGCCGGTCGCCGACTTGATCGTGTTACCGTGCATCGGGTCGCAGACCCAAGTCACCTTGGCGCCTTCTTCCTTGACAGCTTGAATCAGACGCGGCAGGTGCTCACCCGCTTTGCCCGCACCAAAGCGCGCGATCAGGGTCAGGCGACCTTCTTCGTTCTCGGGGTTCAGTTTGGACATCAGAACCTTGAGGTCTTCGGCTGTGGTTGTCGGACCACATTTCAAACCAATTGGGTTCAGAACGCCGCGGCAGAACTCAACATGCGCACCGTCAGGTTGACGCGTGCGGTCGCCGATCCAGATCATGTGACCAGATCCCGCCAGCCAGTTGCCCGAGGTTGAATCAAGACGGGTTAGCGCCTCTTCGTATTCCAGCAGCAGGCTTTCGTGGCTGGTATAGAACTCAACGGTCGAGAATTCATGAGTGGTGTCCGCAGTGATCCCGGCAGCGTTCATGAAATCGATCGTGTCCTGAATACGGTCGGCGATCTCCGAGTATTTGCTGACATCCTGTTCGTCGGTGAAACCCAACGTCCAGGAATGCACCATGCTCATATCCGCGAAACCACCTGTCGAGAACGCGCGCAGCAGGTTCAGCGTTGCGGCGGCCTGGGTGTAGGCCTGCAGCATTTTGCCGGGATTCGGAATGCGTGCCTCTGGCGTGAAAGCCAGCTCGTTGATGATGTCACCGCGGTAGCTGGGCAGTTCCACACCATCCACAACCTCGGTGGGCGCGCTACGCGGTTTGGCAAACTGACCCGCCATGCGGCCAACTTTAACCACCGGCACCTTGGCGCCATAGGTCAACACCATTGCCATCTGCAGCATCACCTTGAAGGTGTCACGGATTGCGTCCGCACTGAACTGTTCAAAGCTTTCAGCACAATCCCCGCCCTGCAACAGGAAAGCCTCGCCGCGACCGGCGGCGCCCAGATGTTGTTTGAGGCGCCGTGCTTCGCCAGCAAAGACCAGCGGGGGATACTGTGAAAGCTGGGCCTCGACCTTGGCCAAAGCGGCCTCGTCGGTATAGTCTGGCATCTGAACCCGGGGCTTATTGCGCCAGTTCGTTTTTTGCCATTCGGTCATAGCTTTGATCTCCGCAGAAGTAGTCAGGTCGTCTCTATACAAAAAGCATCGAAGACTGACCATATCCGATTTGGGCCTCTTGACGCGGGAAACAAGCTTTGATCATGGTGGCTGTCAAATCTGTCGCCGGACGTAACGTCATAAAGCGCCGAATCAAGGACACCTCGCCATGCAAGAGCAACGCCAAGTTGTCACGGTGGAAGACACTGCGGCCAACCCTCGCAATTACGTATTTGTCCTGCTGGACAAATTCTCGCTGCTGTCATTCGCTTCGGCGTTGGACAGCCTGCGAATTGCCAACCGTATGGCGGACAAGACGCTGTATACTTGGACCCTGATGGGCGAAGGTGGCGAAACGGTCAATTGTTCGGCTGGTACGACATTCGAGTTGGACCAGGACCTTGTCGAACTTCAACGCGATGATGTCGTTTTGATCTGCGGTGGCGTGGACGTTCAGGCGGCGACCACCAAGAGGGTGTTGAACTGGGTGCGACGCGAAGCACGCCGAGGCCTTCGCATCGGTGGCCTGTGTACCGCAGCCTACACGTTGGCCAAGGCCGGGCTTCTGGACGGTAAGCGCGCCACGATCCACTGGGAAAACGCCGACAGTTTCGTTGAGGAGTTTGACGAGGTTGAACTGACCAAGTCTGTCTTTATCCTCGATGCGAACCGGATGACCACGGCGGGTGGCACGTCGTCCATTGACCTGATGTTGAAGATAATCGCCGACGATTATGGCGAAGATCTTGCCAATGCCGTGGCAGATCAGATGATCTATTCCTCGATCCGCACAGATCAGGACACCCAGCGCCTGTCGACTCCGACGCGCATTGGAGTGCGTCACCCCAAGCTGAGCCAAGTGATCCTGATGATGGAAAAGAACATCGAAGAGCCGATTTCGCCTTCGATACTGGCGAAGGATGTCGGCATGTCGACTCGGCAGCTGGAACGCTTGTTCCGGCGCTACCTCAGCCGTTCGCCCAAGCGCTATTACATGGAGTTGCGTCTGCACAAGGCGCGCAACCTGCTGATGCAGACGGATATGAGCGTGATCAACGTGGCGCTTGCCTGTGGGTTTGCCAGCCCGTCGCATTTTTCGAAATGCTACCGGGCGCATTACAACACGACGCCCTATCGCGAGCGTGGTGCGCAGGGTGATCGCCTGTCAGTTTAGATCTCTAGAACATGCCGAATATGACTTCGGAATTGGTGTTAATTGCGAAATGAAGAACAGCCAGGCCGTCGTCTCTCTCGTGTAAAAAAGCGTAAACGTATCTGTTGCTGCCTTTGCCATTCCAGTAAGCGCGCATTTCTTGCCAATATCCGTTTTCAAGTTCTACGCGCTTAATGACATTAGCATTTGTCAAATAATACGGAATCACTTCACGGAGTTGATTGTTAACAGTTCTTACCTCTTGGGGTACGATCTGGGCCTCGCTGCCTAACCGATTAATAAAATCGGAAAAATCTCGGTTTTTCATCTTTGCGTCAACAAACGACGCATAATCTTCGTAAGAAGCGAACAGGTCGCCCGCTATCACCGGAGCCGCGCATACGCTCAGAAACGCTGAAAGGAAAACTCGAAACATTTTAACGCCTTAGAATTGAAGCCTTCAACGCTCCTCAGAACTAAGGGGTCATCCTGTAAACCGCGCCCTGCCCGACCGAAATGAACCAGATCGACCCGTCCGGTGCTTCGACGACGTCGCGCACACGTTCGGTCTCGGGGCCTTTGATCTGCTCGACCTCGCGCAGCGGTGATCCCGCCAGCCGCGCGATATAGTCGAATTTCAGCGAACCGACAAAGATGTCTCCCTTCCAATCCGGCCAAAGTTTGCCCGAATAAACCAGCAGCCCCGAGGGCGCGATGGAAGGGTCCCAATAATGCGCGGGCTGCTCCATGCCCGGTTTCGCAATACCCTCTCCGATTTTTTCACCGGAATAGTGCACACCATAAGAGATTACCGGCCAGCCATAATTCCGGCCGGGCCGGACCATATTGACCTCATCCCCGCCCCTGGCCCCATGTTCGGAAACCCATAATCGCCCAAGCGAATCCAGACCGGCCCCCTGCGGGTTGCGGTGGCCAAAGGACCAGATCTCAGGCCGCGCACCGTCTTCCTGAACAAAGGGGTTATCTGCAGGCACTGATCCGTCGCGGTTCACGCGGATGACGGTGCCATTGAAGTTGGACCTGTCCTGCGCCTTGGGACGCTCACCCCGGTCTCCGATGGTGACAAACAGGGTTCCGTCCTCGGCCTCAACCACGCGCGAGCCATAGTGCCGACCGCCTGATCCTCCCGGTACAGCCTCGAAGATCACGCGCAGGTTGGTCAGTTGGTCGCCTGCCTCTGACAAACGGGCCACCGCAAGGGCGGTTCCGGCGCCGCCCCGCTGTGGCTTCGAAAACGTCAGGAAAATCTCTCGGGTTTGATTGAAATCGCGGGCCACGGTCACGTCCAGTAACCCACCCTGCCCTTTAGCCATTACGTTGGGCACACCGGAAACGCGCTGACTATTGGCGTCCTTGATGTGTAGCAGCTCTCCGTCCCGTTCGGTCACCAGAAACCCGCCATCCGGCAAAAGCCCAACTGCCCATGGCGTGTCCAAACCGCCCACCATTTCAGTAACTTCGACAGCGCCTTGTGATGTTTGCAGCCTGTCAGCCCATGCGACGCTGGTCCATGCCAGCATCAAGATTGCGGTCGTCCGGATCATCCTGGTCCTCCGTCGTTTCCTGCGCCAGCTGCGCCCTTTTACCCATAAGATCAAATAGGGTTCCCGGCCGCAAAGACACTTTTTCGTTAGGACTTTTCTTTTCCGAAGAGCTTGCCTAGGGTCGTGCCCAGAATGAAGACCACTTCAGGGAGTAACCTCATGAAAAAGCTGCTTACTGCAACTGCAGCAACCGCTCTGCTGGCCGGCACCGCCATGGCCGAAGATGTCAAACTGGGCATTATGTTCGGTTTCACCGGCCCGATTGAATCGCTTTCACCCGCCATGGCCGCCGGTGCGGAACTGGCGATGAAAGAAGTTTCAGAATCGGGCAAGCTTCTGGACGGTTCGACCGTAACCCCAGTACGTGCCGACACCGGCTGCGCCGACAACGCGCTAGCCACCGCCAACGCTGAACGTCTGGTTGCCGAAGGCATCAACGGCCTAGTCGGTGGTGACTGCTCGGGCGTGACCGGCGCGATTTTGCAGAACGTCGCCGTGCCGAACGGCATGGTGATGATCTCGCCGTCGGCAACCTCGCCCGGCTTGTCTGTAATGGAAGACAATGACCTGTTCTTCCGCACCTCGCCGTCCGACGCGCGCGAAGGTGAAATCATGGCCGACATCCTGAAAGAGCGTGGCGTGAACTCGATCGCTCTGACCTATACCAACAACGACTACGGCAAGGGCCTATCCGAGGCGATCAAATCCTCGTTCGAGGCGCTGGGCGGTGAAGTAACCATCGTGGCCGCGCACGAAGACGGCAAGGCCGACTACTCGGCCGAAGTTGGCGCTCTGGCGTCGGCTGGTGGTGACATTCTAGTTGTGGCTGGTTACCTGGACCAGGGCGGTCTGGGCATCATCCAGTCTTCGCTGGACAGCGGCGCGTTTGACACGTTCGGCCTGCCGGGCGGGATGATCGGTGACTCGCTGCCAGAAAACGTCGGTCCGGATCTGAATGGGTCGTACGGTCAGGCGCCGGGTTCGAAAAGCGAGGCCGCGGATTCGTTCTTTGCAATGGCCGAAGGCGAAGGCTTTGACGGTTCATCGATCTTCGTACCTGAATCCTATGACGCCGCAGCTCTGTTCCTGCTGGCCATGCAGGCCGCAGGTTCCAGCAACCCGGCGGACTACGGCGGAAAGATCATGGATGTCGCCAACGAACCGGGTGAGAAAATCTATCCGGGTGAACTGGCCAAAGGTCTGGAGCTGCTCGCCGCCGGTCAAGACATCGACTATGTCGGTGCGTCGGGCGTTGAGCTGATCGGCCCCGGTGAAAGCGCTGGCGCGTATCGTGAGATCGAAGTAATCGACGGTGAGATGAAGACGGTTAATTACCGTTAATTCAGCGTCAATTCAGACCAAACGGAACAGCCCGGGCCTTGTGCCCGGGCTGTTTCAGTGACAAAAGGCTGCACCTCTGTTTTCGGGGAAAAGACAAGGGAATACCATGATCGTCGTTGAAGACGTGCATAAGCATTTTAGCGGCTTCCACGCGGTGGACGGCGCTTCGCTGGAGATCGAAAAGGGTTCGATCACCGGCCTGATCGGACCGAACGGCGCCGGTAAGACCACCCTATTCAACGTGATCGCGGGCGTACTGCCGCCGACCTCTGGCCGCGTCATCATGGATGGTGAGGATATCACCGGCCTGCCCCCGCATGAGCTGTTCCACAAGGGCCTGCTGCGCACGTTTCAGATCGCGCATGAGTTCTCTTCGATGACCTGCCGCGAGAACCTGATGATGGTCCCCGGTGCGCAATCAGGTGAATCGCTTTGGAACACATGGTTTGGCCGCAAGCGCATCGCGGATGAAGAACGCGCCTTAAAGGCCAAAGCTGATGAGGTTTTGGAATTTCTGACCATCGAACATCTTGCCGATCACAAGGCGGGTCAGGTCTCGGGCGGGCAGAAGAAATTGCTGGAGCTTGGCCGCACCATGATGGTCGACGCCAAGATCGTGTTTCTGGACGAGGTCGGCGCGGGCGTGAATCGCACCCTGCTGATGACCATCGCCGACACGATCCTGCGCCTGAACAAGGAACGCGGCTATACCTTCGTGGTTATCGAACATGACATGGATTTCATCGGCAAGATCTGTGACCCGGTCATCTGTATGGCCGAGGGCAAAGTTCTGGCCGAGGGTACTCTGGACGAAATCAAGGCCAACGAGCACGTGATTGAGGCCTATCTGGGCACCGGCCTGAAGAACAAAGACAAGCTGGAGGCCCAGACATGACCGCGGGCGCGAGCGACAACCCTTACCAGGACGATCACGGCAACAAGGACGCCACTATCACCAATCCGCATGGCGCCGGAACAATGACGCCCGCGCACCAGTCCAGCGGTGAGACGCATTACGTCGGCGGCGGCCCGTTCCTTATTGGTGACACCATGACCGGCGGCTATGGCAAGGGGCCGGATATCCTGCACGACTGCACCATCGCCGTGGACAAGGGCGAGATCGCGGTCATCGTCGGCCCCAACGGCGCCGGTAAATCCACCGCAATGAAGGCCGTGTTCGGAATGCTGGACGTCCGCGCCGGTTCCGTGCGGCTGGATGGAGAGGATATCACCAAACTCTCGCCACAAGATCGCGTGATCAAGGGCATGGGTTTCGTGCCGCAGACCTCAAACATCTTTACGTCTATGACGGTCGAGGAAAACCTCGAAATGGGGGCCTTCATCCGCCGCGATGATTTTTCCGGGACGATGGAACAGGTCTATGACCTCTTCCCCATCCTGCGCGACAAGCGCAACCAACCAGCCGGAGAGCTGTCGGGCGGTCAACGCCAACAGGTTGCCGTGGGCCGCGCGCTGATGACTCAGCCCAAGGTTCTGATGTTGGACGAACCCACCGCCGGTGTCTCACCCATCGTGATGGACGAACTGTTCGACCGGATCATCGAGGTTTCACGCACCGGGCTGCCAATCCTGATGGTCGAACAGAACGCCCGTCAGGCGCTGGAGATCGCGGATAAAGGGTATGTGTTGGTTCAGGGGCGGAATGCGTATAGCGGCACGGGTAAGGAACTGCTGGCTGATCCCGAAGTTCGGAAGAGTTTCTTGGGGGGATGATTACTGTGTTTGCTCTGCGAAGACTGAAACATTTTCTTTTTTTGACTGTCGCCGGATTCAGTTCAACTAGCATAGCCTATGCCGAAATCGTCCCCCAAACTTACTGTCGTGTGAAAATGTGTGAAGTTCGCGCGCATTGCATCTCGAACGACTGTGATGCCGTCGAGTGTCTAGATGGCGGCTTTAACATGGAGCTTTCTTCCATCGGCAACCAGTTGAACACTTTTGCTGTCGGGCCAGACAAAGACTCCAAATTTCCGCTAGCCGGGTTTGAGTTTGACTCAGGGCTTTCGACAGATGACGATCTTGTAGCAAGCCGTACTAATGACGAAGAAATAGCCATCATGCAGGTCGAGTTGCACAAGGGTCAACCAACCGACGTGACGATCACAACGCAAACCAGAGGTTGGATGGTCGAAATCTCTGTTCTTCTCGGCCACTGCGGGGAAGACTACTAATGGATTTCCTCAACGCCTTTGTGGCGCTCTCCAACTTCGTCCTTGCGCCTTAAAACCTATCGATCCGCTTGCTCTACTAGATTACGGCTAAACTGTGATCGTGCTTTCTGAAGATTTCAACACGAACAACCAAAACCGTTCATTTACAACGCTCTAAAAGCTGTTCGTCAACCTCCTGAAACCTCTCCCGTTGGCTAAATTTTCGCCACGATCCGCACGTACTCACAGCGCGCGAACAGCGGGAATCGTGCATTTGATTCTCAACTAATTCGGGCAAAAGCCCCATTCAGGAGACACAGTATGAAATATCTGGCAGCGCTTGCCGCTATTGCCCTACCTGCGACCGCGCAGGCCGTATCGCAAAACCCGGTGGAAGGTGATGTTGTTTTTGAGTGCCAGATTACCGAAAGCTGCAAGTCCAGCGGTTGTAAGCCATTGGATTCAGCCGGTCATGTGACGTTGAAGAAATTTGAAGGCCAATCCAAAGGGCTCCTGGTCGCTGAAGGTCAAGAGCATGAGGTTCTCGTATACCCAAGTCTTGGAGCGCAGGAGTTTCTTCAGGTTCTGGCCGGTGGAAGCGTCGGGTATACAGTGAAATCTGACACCGGCCACCTTGAGGTTCGTGCGACAGGTGGACAACAACGAAACGACCGCGGGACCTGCAAGATCGCAAACTGAGATCGCGTTCCAAATCTTACAACTTGCGGATTTAAGCTTTCTCTGCGCCGGGTAGATTTCCATTGATCCGGCGCATCCCGTTCCGAGGCGCAAAAGGTTGCACTTTTGCCGTTTTATCTCTGGATTTCGGCATCTCAACACTGCTGAATTATTGTGTCTTTCCTCGCTGATATGCCATAAGGCCGCACCCGACGGAATGAGAAGGTGAGATGGACATACTGAACGCGCTAGTCGCGCTTGCGAATTTTGTGTTGGTGCCGGCAATTGCCTATGGCAGCCAGCTGGCACTGGGTGCGTTGGGGGTCACTCTGATCTACGGCATCCTTCGGTTTTCAAACTTTGCCCATGGCGACACGATGGCTTTTGGCGCGATGATTGCCGTGCTGGTTACATGGGGCCTGCAGGCCGCCGGGGTCAGTTTCGGGCCGCTGCCAACCGCTCTGCTGGCCCTGCCCTTTGCCATTCTGGGCTGTATCGTTCTGGTGCTGATCACTGACCGGCTGGTCTATCGGTTCTATCGCGAGCAAAAGGCCAAGCCGGTTATTCTGGTCATCGTGTCGATGGGTGTCATGTTCATCATGAACGGCCTTGTGCGTTTCATCATCGGGCCGGATGATCAGAGGTTCTCGGACGGCGCGCGGTTCATTGTTTCCGCGCGGGATTTCAAGGCGATGACCGGGCTGCGTGAGGGGCTGGCGATCAAGACCTCTCAGGGTATCACCGTTATCGTGGCCGTTGTCGCCGTGGCGCTGTTGTTCTGGTTCCTCAACAAGACCCGCACCGGCAAATCGATGCGCGCTTATTCCGACAATGAGGACTTGGCGCTGCTGTCTGGCATCAACCCTGAACGTGTGGTGATGATCACATGGATCATCGTCGCTGCGCTGGCCACCACCGCCGGAGTGCTCTACGGGCTGGACAAGAGCTTCAAACCCTTCGTCTATTTCCAACTGCTGCTGCCTATTTTTGCCTCGGCCATCGTGGGCGGCCTCGGCAGCCCTCTGGGTGCCATCGCGGGCGGGTTTATCATCGCCTTTTCCGAAGTGACGATCACCTATGCCTGGAAGAAGGTGTTGACCTATCTGGCACCCGAAAGCCTGGAGCCGTCAGGATTGGTGCAGTTTCTGTCCACCGATTACAAATTCGCCGTCAGCTTTGTGATCCTGCTGATCGTCTTGCTGTTCAAACCTACGGGTCTGTTTAAAGGGAAAGCTGTATGACCGAGTCCGTCAAAAACACGCTGCTTTTCACCGTAGTCGGCGGCCTGATCGTGCTAACGGGTTTCACGCAAAGCTGGAATGCGGCGATCCTGGTCCTGAACATGGGGCTGATCTCGGCCATCATGGCGCTCGGGGTGAACCTGCAATGGGGCTTTGCAGGTTTGTTTAACGTTGGCGTCATGGGTTTTGTCGCACTGGGCGGGCTGGCGGTTGTGCTGGTTTCAACCCCGACCACGCCCGGAGCATGGTCGGCGGGCGGGTACGGTATCGTATTGGCCTTGCTGCTGGGTGCCGCGACCGTCGTAACCACCGTACTGGTGGCGCAGAAGATGCCGAAAGGCCGAGTGCGAACCCTGTCGATCATCGCCATTCTGGTCGTGGGGTTCTTTGTGTACCGCGCCGTTCTCGATCCCAACACGGCGGCTGTTGAGGCGATTGAGCCGGCGGTCGCGGGTAACCTTGGCGGTCTGAATCTGCCTGTGTTGCTAGCATGGCCCGCGGGTGGCCTGCTGGCTGCGGGTGCCGCATGGCTGATCGGTAAAACGGCGCTGGGTCTGCGGTCTGATTATCTGGCGATTGCAACGCTTGGTATCGCCGAGATCATTATCGCTATCATGAAGAACGAGGACTGGCTGGCGCGTGGCGTCAAGAACGTCTACGGCATCCCGCGCCCCGCCCCCGTTGTTGGTTATGAGGTCGAGCTACAGAATGATCCGGGCTTTATCGCGCGCGCCGATTGGTTGGGGCTGGACCTGGTCACGGCCTCTACCCTCTCTGTCAAGCTGGGCTATTCGCTGCTGTTCCTGATCGTGTTGCTGCTTCTACTGTGGATGGCGCAGAAGGCGCTGCACAGCCCATGGGGCCGCATGATGCGCGCTATTCGCGACAACGAAGTCGCGGCCGAGGCGATGGGCAAGGATGTTACCCGCCGCCACCTGCAGATTTTTGTTCTGGGCTCGGCCATCTGCGGCATTGCCGGTGCGATGATGACCACTCTGGACGGTCAATTGACCCCAAGCGCCTATCAGCCGCTGCGGTTTACCTTCCTTGTCTGGGTGATGGTGATCGTCGGCGGATCGGGCAACAATCTCGGGGCGGTGTTGGGAGCGTTTGTCATTTGGTTCCTCTGGGTGCAGGTCGAACCCATCGGGTTGTGGCTGATGAACCTGATCACATCAGGGTTGCCCGATGGCAGTGCGCTCAAGGCGCATCTGATCGAAAGTGCCGCGCATATGCGCCTGCTGACCATGGGCCTGATCTTGCTGATTGTTCTCAGATTCAGCCCAAGGGGGCTGATCCCCGAGAAATAGATCGCATCAGGGGGAAATTTGAAAACCGCGCCGCATAACTGGCGCGGTTTCTTGATTCATGAACCGAACATGAATAGACCAAGTTACTGTTGGGCGCGTTCCGGACCTGCGCCAGATCGCCTTCACGTTTAATTAGTCAATCAAGGCTGAAACTACTGGCCACCTCTCGAGAGTAAGAAGACGACACATGAAAAGTTCCTTCATCCCCAAGATCCTCATGCTGCCGATGGTCGCCAGCCTGGCCGCATGTATCCCGTCCCCCGAAGATCTGGAGACCACACCGGTCAAGGTCCAGACCCCAAAGGGAGTGGTGACCTGCCAATTGTATCGACATGACCGAGTTACCTGGGACCGCGCCATTGATTTCCCAGCCGCCAAAATGTCGGTGCCCGAGGCGGACGCCTATTGCAGACAAGAAGGCCAGCGCCGCCTGAAGTAACAGGATCGGCGCCGCGCGGCGCCATACACCTATCGGCCCCGAAACAACCCGCCCAGAATACCGCGAACTATGCGGCGGCCAGTGGTGCCTTTGAGCTCTTTGATGACGGCCTCGCTCATGGCGGTGGCAAAGGTGTCCTTCTTACGCGTCAACCGCGAAGAAGACCGCCCGACACGGCCACCGGAGTACCGGCGAGCCGTGGCAAATTCACGTTCAACCACTGTCTGCGTCTCTTCCTGCTCCTCCGCTTTGGCGGCAGCCTGAGCCGCTTCATCCGCGCGGCCCTGAAGGATTTCAAATGCGGACCTGCGATCTTTCAGCGTGCCGTATTTCGAACGCATCGGAGAGGCCGCCAGAATCGCCTGACGTTCGGCCTCAGTGATTGGCCCAAGCTGCGACCCGGGCGGTCGGATCAGGGTGCGTTCTACAATCCCCGGCACCCCTTTTTTCTGTAGCATCGAGGTCACCGCCTCACCCACCCCGACCTCACGTATTGCGGCTTCGGTGTCGAAGGCGGGGTTCTCGCGGTAGGTTTCGGCGGCCAGGCGCAGGTTCTTGCGATCCCGGGCCGTGAACGCACGCAGGGCGTGCTGCACCCGGTTGCCAAGTTGCCCCAGAATGTCCTCGGGGATGTCCGCCGGATTCTGTGAGATAAAGTAGACCCCGACCCCTTTGGACCGGATCAGCCGCGCGACCTGTTCAACCTTGTCGACCAAAACCTTGGGCGCGTCTTCGAACAGCAGATGTGCCTCGTCAAAGAAAAACACCAGCTTGGGTTTGTCCGGGTCGCCGACCTCGGGCAGTTCCTCAAACAGCTCGCTCAGCAACCACAACAGGAAGGTCGCATAAAGACGAGGTGAGCCCATCAGCTTATCCGAGGCCAGAATGTTCACCATCCCCTGCCCGTTCGCATCCGTGCGCATCAGATCAGCAAGCTCCAACGCTGGTTCACCGAACAGGTTGGTCCCGCCCTGGTTCTCCAACACCAGCAAGCGCCGCTGGATCGCCCCAATCGAAGCAGTCGAGACATTGCCATAACGCAGGGATAATTGCGCCCGGTTCTCGCCGATCCAGACCAGCAATGCCTGCAAGTCTTTGAGGTCCAGCAGCGGCATTCCTTCTTCATCCGCCACACGGAAAGCGATGTTCAGAATGCCCTCCTGCGCCTCGCTCAGGTCCATGAGACGCGAAAGCAGTAGCGGACCCATCTCGGTCACGGTTGTGCGCACCGGATGGCCTTGCTGCCCGAACAAGTCCCAGAACGTCACCGGGCACGCGGCATAGGCATAATTCTGAAACCCGATGCGCTTGGCGCGGTCTCGAAACGCCTGATGCAGCTTGTGGGTGTCGCTTCCCGCCTTGGCCAGACCGGACAAATCCCCTTTGACATCGGACAGAAACACCGGAACACCTGCGGCTGAGAAGCCCTCAGCCAAAATTTGCAGCGTTACGGTTTTGCCAGTCCCCGTCGCACCGGCAATCAACCCGTGCCGATTGGCATATTTCAACGTGAGGGATTGAGGCTGGCTATAGTCGTCACCCCCGCCACCCAGAAAGATGTTTTTTTCCATGTATGTAAGGCCTTAATTTCCACCGATCTGCCCCCAGCATACAAAGTTAACCTTTGACTGCGATAGTCAATTCGCCGCCTTCGTTGCGAATGGAGCAAGGCGGCAAACTTCCTCCCTGTCGACTGACCGCGCCTTCGGGCGCGGCTTTTTTATCAGAACACTGGATCTGCCGTTAATTTTTTAGGTTTGCAGTTGACCGCTGCGCCCGCCTTTCGTAACGTCTGCGCATAACTAAGTCGGCCAGTCCGACGGGGAGAACATTTTTGAAGGGAGCCGCTCCACCGGCTCCCTTTTTCATTGGTCGGGAACACCGATAAATGGCAGAAAACTGATCACATCCGGCCGTTTGTTCAGCTTAATGCCTGACACCATGATCGAACGGTGGTATGACCCACAAAAAAGATCAATCAATCTGCCGAGGCATTCATGATCAAGAAACTTTTCTCTTTCAACGTAGTGGCTGCTGCGCTTTGCTGTGGTGCCGTGTACGCGCAAGAAACGGCACAGGAAGATCAAACTCCGGCCGAAACGCCGCAGACAGAAACAGGGACCGATCTTGATCTAGGTGAAAGCGGGCCTCGCGTTGGCGAACAATACGTCAAAGAAGAGGTCGGAGACTGGTCCGTTACGTGCATCAATACAGGCACAGACAATGACCCCTGCGCCTTGCGTCAGATACTGCTGGGCCCTCAGCGTCAGCCCATCGCGGAAGTTACCATTGAAAAGCTTGCCGAGGGGGCCCCGGCCGTTGCGGGCGCAACCGTTATCGTCCCTCTGGAAATTCTTCTGCAAGCGCAGCTGGCCTTCTCGATCGATGGGGCACCGGGCAAGCGCTACAACTATCACACCTGCAACCCCGTCGGGTGCATTGCTCAACTGGGTTTCACTCAGGGTGACGTGGATGCTATGAAAGCTGGCAGCAATGCGAAATTGTCCATGGTTTCGGTTCTTGCCCCCAATCAACTGGTGGAACTGGAAATGTCCCTGTCGGGCTTCACAGCCGGGTATGACGGACTGAACGTGAACCAGAACTAAACACGACAAGAACGTCGCCGTACGAAGCGGCGACGTTACTTTAGTTCGCTTCCTGATTTAAACCTTCTTGAGCGCAAGCACCGCGTTGAGCCCGCCAAAGGCAAACGCGTTGCTCAGCGCCACCTCGACCTTTGCTTCGCGGGCGTCGTTGGGCACCACGTCCAGCGCGCATTCCGGGTCGGGTTCTTCATAGCCGATGGTCGGAGCAATCACACCATCGCGCAGCGCCATGATACAGGCCAGCAGTTCGACCGCGCCGGTTCCACCGATCAGGTGGCCGTGCATGGATTTCGTGGATGAGATCATCAGATCATCAGCGTGCGGACCGAACACATCCGCCACAGCGGCGCATTCGGTTTTGTCATTCGCCGCTGTGCCGGTTCCGTGCGCGTTGATGTAACAGACCTGATCCGCATTTAAACGCGCATCCGCAAGGGCGCCCGCCATGGCCCGGGCCGCGCCCTGTTTGCTGGGCATTACGATATCAGCGGCATCCGAGGACATGGCAAACCCCACGACCTCGCACAGGATATCGGCACCTCGGGCGCGGGCGTGTTCATACTCTTCAAAGACAAAAATGCCGGCGCCCTCACCCTGAACCATACCGTTGCGGTTGGCGCTAAACGGGCGGCAAGCGTCCCGGGACATGACGCGCAGTCCTTCCCAGGCTTTCACGCCTCCAAAACACAGCATCGATTCTGACCCGCCGGTGATCATCGTAGGCGCAGCCCCGCTGCGCACCATCTGGAACGCCAACGCCATCGCGTGGTTTGACGACGCACAGGCGGTCGAGACTGTAAAGCTCGGGCCTTTGAGGTTGTGTTCCATCGACAAATGGCTGGCCGCAGCGTTGTTCATTAGCTTTGGCACGACAAACGGGTGAACCCGGTTCTTGCCGTCTTCGTAGACCGACCGGTAATTGTCGTCCCAGGTCGACACACCACCGCCAGCGGTGCCCAAAACGACGCCCGACCGGGCGGCAAGGTCACCGTGAAACTCGATCCCGGATTGATCGATCGCCTCTTTGGCGGCCATCAGGGTGAACTGGGTGAACCGGTCGTAAAGGCTTATCTGTTGGCGGTTGAATCGCCCTTCGGCCTCGAACCCTCGGACCTGACCGCCGATCTTGATGGAAAGGCGTTCGACGTCACGGAACTCAAGCTCAGAGATGCCACAACGCCCTTCGCGCATGGCTTCCAGCGTATCGGCAACGGAATGGCCCAGCGAATTGATCGTCCCGGCGCCGGTAATGACAACGCGTTTCATGAGGTTTTGTCAGACCTTTTCCGACACGAGCTTTTCGATACCGGCGATAATGGCTGCCACGTTCGAAATATCAAAGTCACTGGCCGCGGGTTCGTTGGCGTTGAACGGCACCGAGATGTCGAATTCTTCCTCGATGGAAAAAATGCTTTCGACCAGACCCAAACTGTCGATTCCCAGGTCCTCAAGCGTGCTTTCGGGAGTGACGTCAGAAGGCTCCAGCACGGCCTGCTCAGCAATGATTGCGATGACGCGGTCGGTGATGCTCATGTCGGTCCTCTGATTATCCCGTTGAGGATGATTTAATCACTCGGAGGCTGTTTGAAAACAGCCTTTTTCAACGCCTCTACGTCACGTGCAATTCGGGGCAGACGACGCTGCGCCTTATAGATATCGGTATGGGTCTCCATCTTGACGCCCGGATAGCCCATGATCACGCGGCCCGCAGGAACATTGGACAGAATCTTGGTGCCGCCCCCCGCGATCACGCCGTCGCCGATAAAGATGTTGTCAACCACACCGGTCTGGCCGCCCAAAACCACGTTATTGCCGATCTCGACCGACCCGGATACGCCGGTTTGGCCGCACAACAGGCAATCTTGCCCGACGCGTGTGTTGTGGCCGACATGCACGAGGTTATCCAGCTTCGAGCCATTGCCGATGCGCGTATTGCGGATCGTACCGTTATCAACCGTGCAATTGGCACCTACCTCGACATCATCGCCGATCTCTACCGCTCCCAGAGAATGGATGCGCAGCCAGCTTTGCGCCCGCGCGTCGCCTTGATCGCCCATCGTCTTGCGCGCGTTTTCGGCGCCGGACACTTCGGGAGTGACGAAACTAAACCCGTCGCCACCGATCCGGGCGCCGGGTTGTGCAATGAACCGGTCGCCAATTTGCGCCCGCGCGCCGATACTAACCATCTCGCGCAGCATCGCATGATCACCCAGAACGGCGTCCATCCCGATCACGCACTGCGGGCCAATCACCGCGCCCTTAGCGATCCGCACACGCGCGCCGATGACGGCCAGCGGCCCGATCGAGGCGCCCTCACCGATTTCAGCCGTCGGGTCGATCACGGCCGAGGGGTGAATCCCCGGCTCAACCCCCTGCCCGCGGTCCAGCATCGCAGTCACCCCCGCCATCGCCATGCGTGGCCGGGGTACGAATATCGCTGCTTCCAGACCCAACGCCCGCCAGTCGGCACCCTCCCACAAAACGGCGGCCCGTGCGGACCCACCGCTCAGCGCCTCGGCATACTTCGGAGACATCGCCATTGCCAGATCGGAGGACCCCGCATCCGACGGTTCGGCGACGCGCTCGATAATCAGGCTGGTATCCCCCTGGCTTTCCGCCGCAAGGGCGTCGGCGATTTGCTGGATGGTGTAGTGCATATCGGGCTTCCCGGTTTAAGGACCTGCCCCGCTGATTACCCCTGAACGTCCGGCAGGGCTACCCCTGCTTTCTGCAAAGCCTCCCAGATTTTCTGGTCCCGCTCATAGACATCCCGACGATACTGGACCTTGCCTTTGGGCCCGATAAAAGCTGTTCGATAGATGATGTGAACCGGAACGTGCTGATCCAGTTGCACCGTTGTTTCTTTCCCCGTGTTCAGGACCCGGTGGAAAAACGCTTTTGGGTTTTCTTCCTGTTTGGCAAGCAGTGCATAGGCGAATTCAAACGGTTGCGCCAGTCGGATACAACCATGTGAGAACGCCCGCACCTCACGCGCGAATAGACTTTTCTGAGGCGTATCATGCAGATAGATGTTGTATTTGTTGGGGAACATGAACTTCACCAACCCCAGAGCGTTGCTGTTGCCAGGCGCCTGACGCATCGCAAACGGAAAGTTGCGCGCGTTGAACTGGGTGAAATCCACGGCACCGCGATTGACCTGTCGACCGCGACGATCGGTAATCTGGATATGACCTACCGCGTTCGGATTGGACTTCAACTTGGGCAGGTATTCCTTGGTGATGATCGAACGCGGAACATACCAACTGGGATTGATGACCATATGCTCCATCTCGTCCGAGAATTCGGGGCTGCGGCGGTCGTGGGTGTTCTTGCCGATCACGGCGCGGGTTTCGAAGGAGATCAAACCGTCATCAATGATCTTGGCCGAGAAATCGGTCTGATTGACCAGAATGTGCCGTGCGCCCCTTTCGCGCGGCAACCAGCGTTCGCGCTCAAGCGCAACATAGACGGCCTTGAGCCGGTCCGAGGCACTGCGGTTGAGTTCGGTGATTGTGCCCTGCCCGGCGACACCATCGGCCGCTAGGCCGTGGTCTGTCTGAAACGCCTGAACTGCGCTCAACAAGGCGTAATCGAAATCGGGGCTGGCCGTAGGTCGCAGATAACCCATGGAAACCAACCGGTTGCGCAACTTGATTACATTTGGTCCCGTGTCACCGTATTCCAACTTGGAAGCCGGAACCGTCGGTCCCCAGCCGCCTTGGTTGACGAGAGTTTCCAGAACCAGTTTCTGTTTCATCAACGCCCGGTATTGCGTTGATTGCGGAGCAAGCTGATCGAAATAGCTTCCGTTTTCCGCCGCGATCAGCCCCT
This sequence comes from Ruegeria sp. YTSC199, assembly GCF_059609725.1. Lineage (NCBI taxonomy): Bacteria > Pseudomonadati > Pseudomonadota > Alphaproteobacteria > Rhodobacterales > Roseobacteraceae > Ruegeria > Ruegeria sp. YTSC199. The sequence goes on along the minus strand of NZ_JBXWMF010000007.1, from coordinate 16,235 downwards.
GAAGATGATCCTTGGCCGAGGTCCGTTCGACTTTTCGAACCAAACCGTCATCAATTGCAGAGGGCCGCAATGCGCCGGACTGCAGGTTCCGGGCATATTCCACAAACGCGCGGCTCAATTGAATCTCGACCGCGCCAAGATCGCGTGTCGTGCGGGCATTCTGCATCTGATCCAAAAGCGCTTGAACGCTGTACGAGCCCTGCGGCAGACCGTGCATGTCGGTGCCCGACAACGCCCGGATCAACCGCGCCCGCCGCGCCAGATGCTCAGTCGATTCCCCTACCCAAACCGGTGCAAATTTGTTTTCCCGGTAGAACTCCGCAATTCCGGACCCCGACGGGGCAAATTCAGCTACCGCCATCTGATAAGCCGTTGCCGGCTGGGTGCCTGCGCTTGAGACAGATGCCGAAGCCAGAAAACATGCCGTTAAAATGAAACCAGTACGCGTCCGAAAACCTGAGAACATGGGATGGCCTTGATTACTCTTTATTTTACGCCGCTCGGGAGCGTGCCGATCAACTATGATTGCGTCTCGGGCAGCTTGTCTATTCACAAATGTATCAACGCGGCGCATCAATCGGTGCGTGATGCGTGTTTGCATCGCCCGGCGAAATGGCGCCGCCAAATGCTTCTGAATTATACATAATCGCATCACCTGCGCAAAAAACTGCCGAAAATTCCCCCTTGAAAAGGTGATTTTGAAAGACTTCTTGGCTGATTTTCGCGACTGTGTCATAAATCCCGCATCTGGGATGGGAAAAAATTAAGAACGCGCGCGTAACATCGTGCGCAGGCAGGAACAGTACGGGACGAAACTGAAATGACGATGAGCAGTACCTCGGGCTTGACCCGGCGTGCCCTTCTGGGCGCATTTGCGGCTACGGCAGTTGTGGCAGCACCGACTTTTTCCAATGCGGCAGGGTTTCTTCGCGGCGGTGGCGACATCCGGCGTATACGCATGTATTCCGGCCGCACTGGCGAACGTATCGACATGATCTATTGGGTCGATGGCAAGTACATCAAGGACGCCGTGAAAGAGGTCAACCATTTCATGCGCGACTGGCGGACCGATCAGGTCAAGGACATGGACCTGCGCACCATCGACATCATGGCGGCCTCGCACAACCTTCTGGATGTGAACGAACCGTACATGCTGCTTTCGGGATATCGCTCTCCGAAGACCAATGCCATGCTGCGGTCGCGGTCGCGTCGGGTTGCCAAGAATTCACTGCATATGAGAGGCCAAGCCGCCGACCTTCGCCTGTCTTCGCGTTCGGTTTCGCAGATGGCCAAGGCGGCCATGTCCTGCCGGGCCGGTGGTGTGGGTAAGTACTCCCGCTCGAACTTTGTTCATATGGATTGCGGAGAAGTCCGCAGCTGGGGCGGCTAAGATCCCTGGACATTTTCGAAACGACGAGCGCCCTTGGGCGCTCTTTGTTTTTTAGTGTGAAGAAAGCGGTACTTTTTGAATCCGTGACACAGCCTGCGGATCAACTGGCCAGGAGGTCGGCAAAGTGCTTCCCTCAACGTATAGGTTTTGCATCTGATTAACTTTCGCCATGCAATTTGTGATGTCTCTGAAAGGAGGCTATCAACCCACGCACACTGACTGATTAGGCCCTCACACCCTTTCTAATTGCCGGTAGGTGCTGTCTGCTCTCAGCGTAAAACCGAAAACGCCATGTATTCCTGTCAACCACGAAGCACATGGGTCACTGCTACCAAAGCGCCCGACTTTCTATTTTGGTTCCTTGGAGATCACTGTGGTAACAGTGCGCGTCGTTCGACTTCTGGTAATTGCAATTGCACTCAGAACCAAAACGCAGGCCATGGCCTGCGGCACTGTAATCGCTTCGCCAAAAGCAAAAAAGCTAACTACAAACATCGTGGGCAGTTCGACGCTCCCGACGACAGCAGTTTGAGAAGCTCCGATCAACGGGGAACAGATAGTGTATATGAGCTGTGGGACAAGCGCTGTAACTAAGCCTATCCCAATTATCAAAGCCCAGTCAGACTGCCCGTCGGGGAAAATCTCTGCCAGATCGGCACTCATCATAAGAGGTAAAAGTCCAAGAACAGATCCCAGGGAAACAGAGGCAATGCGCGCAAGAGGCGCGATGCGGGACAACCTATGGACCAAGACGCATATACCAAAGCCGAAACCAAAAGGAGCTGTAAGCGAAATCAAGAGCGTTGGGATGTGCTCTAGGGGCACAGACGCGGGTGAGCCAGCCGCTATGATCGCCGCCAACGTAATAAGCCCTGAGGCAACCAAGGCACGCCTCGTTGGTGAATCGGCGAACAAAACCCAGGCGATAATCACCGTGAAAACCGGATAGGTCATATAGAGCACACCTACTGTCGAAGCGGGCAATGTCTCTAGCGCGGTCACATATCCTATCCACCCAAGTCCCATCACCACACCGACAGCAAGCCCCCAACAAATCTCGCGCCATGATTTACGATGTATGAAGAGAACAGGCAGCAGCAGAATTGCGGCAACGATGTAGCGATAAAATGCGACGGCGTATGGAGCAACGCCCTGCTCAGTCAGCCCCCGGGTGAAGTATGGAACCAGCCCGAAACAAACTGAGGCAAAAAGAACACCACCAACCGCTAGCGCATAGGGAACAGTCGGTCTGGGTTGCGTTGTTGTTTCCATAAAACAAGAGCTAACACAGGTTTGCCAACACAATACCAGAGATTCATCGCGCACGCGTGTGGCACTTTTTGATGGTTCGGGCTTAGCGCTACGAACGGCTGACGTATAATGACGATAAAATGTTGGGTTAGTTCGAACCCTAATGGCTTCAAGCTAAGGCCATATTCAGCCTTTCTGCATCAGCATTCTTGGAAAATATGGCGCACCTGAGAGGATTCGAACCTCTGGCCTCTGCCTTCGGAGGGCAGCGCTCTATCCAGCTGAGCTACAGGTGCCTTGGCCGTTAGCTAACCTTGTTCCGATCCGGGTGCAACTGCAAATCTGCCCGGATCGGTCAGGGTTCAGGCAAACAGGTCATGCGCCAGTTCCAGCGCGTCAATCAGTGTGTCGACTTCTTCTTTGGTATTATACAGGCCAAAGCTGGCGCGGCAGGTCGCGGTTACACCATAGAAATCCATCAAAGGACCTGCGCAATGGTGGCCCGCGCGGACAGCGACGCCTTTCTTGTCGAGAATCGTCGACACATCATGCGCGTGCCCTGCCCCGTCCAGCGTAAAGCTGAAGATGGCCGCCTTGTCCGCGCGAGTGCCCTGCACTTGAACCCAGTTCAGACCGGTCAGGCGTTGCATCGCATAGTCACGAATCCCGGCTTCATGGGCCGCAATGTTCTCCATCCCCAAGTCCATCATGTAATCAAGCGCCACACCCAAGCCAATGGTCTGAACGATACCGGGAGTTCCGGCCTCGAACTTCATCGGCGGGTCGTTGTAGATCACCTGATCCTTGCTGACCTCTTTGATCATGTCGCCGCCACCGATAAAGGGGCGCATCTCGGCCATACGTTCGGACTTGATAAAAATCGCACCCGAGGCAGACGGGCCATATAGCTTGTGTCCGGTGATCGCGTAGAAATCGCAGCCGATATCCTGCACGTTGACCGGCATATGCACGGCGCCCTGGCTGCCATCGACCAGTACGGGAACACCCTTGGCGTGAGCACCTGCAGTGATGGTCTTTACATCAACCACAGTACCCAGAACATTCGAGCATTGGGTTACTGCGACCAGCTTGGTCTTGGGGCCAATCGCGTCAATCACGGCCTGCGGGTCCAGCCCGCCCTCGGCATCCACATCAACCCATTTCAGGACAACGCCCTGCCGCTCGCGCAGGAAATGCCATGGTACAATGTTTGCGTGATGCTCCATCACGCTGAGGACAATCTCATCCCCCGCCTGCAGGCGCGGCATCGCCCAGCCATAGGCGACCAGATTGATCCCCTCGGTCGTGCCCGAGTTCAGGACGATCTCATCCTCATCTTCCGCACCCAGAAAACGGGCGATAGTGCCGCGAACGGCCTCGTATTTCTCGGTCGCAAGATTCGACAAGTAGTGAAGACCACGGTGAACGTTCGAGTATTCCTCGGAATAGGCCCGCGTTACTGCATCGATCACGACCTGAGGCTTTTGCGCTGAGGCCCCATTGTCCAAGTAGGTCAGCGGCTTACCATTCACCTTGCGCGAAAGAATCGGAAAGTCCGCACGGATTTTTTCAACGTCATACATGGTCTTCTTATCCCTATACCGGGCCGCTAGGTGTTAAAGCGAGGACAAAAGGCACTGCCACCAAGGCAGATAACAATATGACCCCGAAGGATCTCCAGAGCGATCCGAACTTATGCGCTTCATTCAGGAAATGGAGCGTGACGTAAAGGCTCAACACAGCTGTCGCGAGGGTAATTACGACGATCAGCAGCGGCAACACCAACAACGATACCAGCGACAACACCAACCCGGCGATCTGCAGGTATTGCAGCCAGACCGTCAGAAGGAAAACGTCGTCGAAAGTCCCGACACCGCCAAGCAAACGCCCGAACATTAAAAACGCCAAGATACTCAGCATAATGGCGCCGGCTGAACGGGCAAGGATCAGCAGAACCGGCTCGGTCGCGGGAACAGGCTGGTCCGGAGGGATAGGCAGCAGTTGCGCGACCCCCACCTGAAGCAGACAGCTCAGCACTACGGCCAGAGAGAATCCCAGCCACAAAACCTCGCGGCCGGGGCGCATGGCCAGCAACAGGCGCGCGGTCTGGACCGGGTTGGTCACCGTCAGAACCGCAAGGTTGGCGAGGGACGTAGAATTCATTCCGACCGCCTTTGTGCTTGTTTGAGGCCTGCCAACCAGAACCATACAAAAACCCCAAGCCAGATCAATCCAACCAAGGTCAATGCCGGGCCGGGTCCAACGAACCCGGCGACCAAGCCGTTTAACAGCACCAGAGGCGTTGATGCCAACAGCGCCCAGAAAAGTGAAAGCCGGGCTCCGTAAGCTGTACCGCGCCCTCCGATCAAACGGGCAGCACCATAGGACATAAAGGCAAGAAAATAGAAAAACAGCGGCAAGATGATGACGGTGCCCAACAAGGCCCCACCCATCAGCATGTTCAGCTCTAGCCCTTCCAGATGCGCACGCCGGGCTAGGCTGGGAAGCTGCGCGATAAAAGCCACCACGCAGAATCCCATGACAAAGATCAGCGCTCTGTCTTCCCGTTCACCCAAGTCCAGAAGCCGGCGCATTACTCGCCCCGGCCCCCGGTACGTGGCCACGATATCCGATGTGACAGGCATCAGCTGCGCCGCGCCAACCAGCCTTCCAGACGGGTCACGATCGCATCGGCTAATTCGCTGTCTTCGATCTCCTCCACTGCCTCGGCCAGAAAGGCCAGCGTCAGCATATTGGTGGCATCCTTGACCGGAACCCCGCGCGAACGCAGGTAAAACAGGGCCGTCTCATCAATCGCACCCGAAGTGGAACCGTGCGAACAGGCCACGTCATCGGCATAGATTTCAAGCTCGGGTTTGGCCAGGAACTGGCTGTCGTCATCCAACAGCAGCGACTGGCTAATCTGATACCCGTCGGTCTTTTGCGCGCCTTCCTTCACAAGGATCTTGCCTTGGAAAACACCGGTCGCGCCGTTGCGCAGAACCTTCTTGAACACCTGACGGCTTTCGCAGTTCACCGCATCATGGGTGACAAAGACGGTATCATCGTGATGGAAATCACCATCGCCGACGCAGGCACCGGCCACATGGGCCACCGCATCGTCACCGGTCAGTTCGACGACCTGTTCGTTACGAGTCAGAACGCCATTTGCGGTCAGGGTGAACGACTTGTAGGTTGATTCCCTGCCCAGACGGGTGAACATATGTGTCATTGCCCGACGCTCGTGATCTCGACCCTGCGCGCGCACGTGATGCAGCGTACCGTTGTCGGCAATGTCGATCTCCATGCATTTGTTGAAACGCGACGCTGCCGGGCCGTTTTCCAGGATCGTCACCTCGGCACCGTTTTCGACACGGACAATGTGATGCAGCATGGCATCCGACGTTTCTGACGCATGGCGATAGATCAGACTGATCGGCTTTGACGGCTTGCCGGTAACGTGAATCGCTACGCCATCTTCGGCAAAGGCCGTGTTCAGCGATGCCAGAGGCCGTTGCACCGGAAACTGCCCACGCGCCTCAAGAACGCCGTACAACTCCTTGGCCCAGTGAATATCCTTGCTGCAGATATCCTCGATCCGATCAATGTTGACGCCTTCCAGCTCAAGATCATCCGATTCTTCTGCGCTGAACACGCCGTCTATGAAGACGATTTTCAATCGGTCGATTTCACCGAACAACGTCGCCTCATCCGAGTGGAACAGCGCGGCATGCGGCGCTTCCGGAGAAATCAGCGTGTCGGGACGAGTGTATTTCCAGTATTCGTCACGGCGACTGGGAAGGCCCATCTCACGCACACGGGCCAAGGCATCGTCGCGCGCAGCGCTGGTGCACCCGCACATCTCGGGCAACGTCATGGCCGCCAGCCGTTCCTCGGTTGCGGTTTGTTTTGCTTGCGGCAAAGCCATCAGTTCACCTCGGCCAGAATGTCGGCGTAACCGTTGTGTTCAACTTCCAGCGCCAGCTCAGGGCCACCGGATTTTACGATACGACCATCCGCCATGATGTGGACGACGTCAGGTTTGATGTGGTCCAGCAGACGCTGATAGTGGGTGATCACCAGGAACCCGCGCCCCTCGTCGCGCAGCGCATTCACACCTTCAGAGACCAGTTTCATCGCATCGACGTCTAGGCCCGAGTCTGTCTCATCCAGGATGCACATCTTGGGCTCCAGCATCGCCATCTGCAGGATCTCGTTTCGCTTCTTCTCACCACCCGAGAAGCCGACGTTCACCGGACGCTTGAGCATGTCTGCGTCGATCTTGAGCGACTTGGCTTTCTCTCGAATGACCTTCAGGAACTCAGCAGCCGACAATTCCTCTTCACCGCGCGCTTTGCGCTGAGCATTCACGGCGGTCCGCAGAAAGGTCATATTGCCAACGCCCGGTATTTCGACCGGGTACTGGAACGCCAGAAAGACACCCGCTGCGGCGCGTTCTTCAGGCTCCATCTCCAGCAAGTCTTCACCGTCCAGAGTGGCCGAGCCTTCGGTGACCTCATAGCCATCGCGCCCCGAAAGCACATAGCTGAGCGTCGACTTGCCCGAGCCGTTCGGCCCCATGATCGCATGCACCTTGCCAGCTTCAACAGTTAGATCCACACCTTTCAGGATCTGCTTTTCTTCTTCTTCAAGTCGTACGTGCAGGTTCTTGATTTCCAGCATGTTTTGTCCTTTTGCGTATCGCAAGGGGCGCCCAGGCCCCGATAAATTCCTATCCCAGCACTTTGCGGATCAGACGCGCGGCAACCCAACCAAGTATTGCCCCAATGCCCACCGCCCAGACCGGGTTGATGAAAGCCATGTAGAAGATGTTGACGTAGGCCACCCCAAGCAGACCGCCCAATACTGGCAGTGCATACCCAAGCCAGGTCAGCACATCATCTCTCTGGATGCGATTCCGGGGTGTCCGCGCCATTAACCGACAGAGCCTTCCAGTGAGATTGCCACCAGTTGTTGCGCTTCCATGGCGAACTCCATCGGCAGCGCCTGCAGCACGTCCTTACAGAACCCGTTGACGACCAGCGCCACGGCCTCTTCTTCGTCCATGCCGCGCTGACGGCAGTAGAACAGCTGATCGTCATCCACCTTGGATGTCGTCGCCTCATGTTCCACGCGTGAAGAGTTATTCTTGACCTCGATATACGGAACCGTATGCGCCCCGCATTTGTCACCGATCAGCAAACTGTCGCACTGAGTGTAGTTCCGGCTGTCCTTGGCTTTTGGATGCATCGAGACCAGACCACGATAGGTGTTTTGAGCCCTACCCGCGCTGATGCCTTTGGAAACGATGCGCGATTTTGTGTTCTTTCCCAAGTGAACCATCTTCGTGCCGGTGTCGGCCTGCTGCATGTTGTTCGTGATCGCGATCGAATAGAACTCACCCTGGCTTTCGTTACCGCGCAGGATGCAGGACGGGTATTTCCAGGTCACGGCGGAACCGGTCTCAACCTGTGTCCACATCACCTTGGACCGGTCACCCCGGCAGTCGGCACGCTTGGTCACAAAGTTGTAGATGCCGCCCTTCCCGTTTTCGTCCCCGGGGAACCAGTTCTGAACGGTCGAGTACTTAACTTCAGCGTCTTCCTCGACGATGATCTCAACTACGGCCGCATGCAGTTGCGCGGTGTCGCGCTGAGGCGCGGTGCAGCCCTCTAGATAGGACACGTACGAGCCCTTGTCAGCGATGATCAGGGTGCGTTCAAACTGACCAGTGTTTTCCGCGTTGATGCGGAAATAGGTGCTCAGTTCCATCGGGCAGCGAACGCCCGGCGGGATGTAGACAAAGGAGCCATCAGAGAACACGGCCGAATTCAGTGTGGCATAGAAGTTGTCCGAGACCGGTACGACGGTGCCTAGGTATTTCTTAACAAGCTCGGGGTGCTCCCGGATTGCCTCGGAAATCGAACAGAAAATTACACCGTGCTTGGCCAGTTCGTCCTGAAAAGTCGTACCAACGGACACCGAGTCAAACACCGCATCCACAGCGACCTTGCGGCCCTCTGCAGGAGCATCTTCAGCCCCTTCTACACCAGCCAGAATCATCTGCTCTTTCAAGGGGATACCCAGCTTTTCGTAAGTGGCAAGCAGCTTGGGATCGACTTCATCCAGCGATTTCGGCTTTTCCTCCATCGACTTGGGGCGAGCGTAATAATACTGGTCCTGAAAGTCGATCGGCGGGTAATGCACCATCGCCCATGTCGGCTCTTCCATCTTGGTCCAGCGTTCAAAGGCCGACAGACGCCATTCGGTCATCCACTCAGGCTCTTCGTTTTTTTCAGAGATCAGGCGGACGATATCCGGGTTCACGCCCTTGGGCGCATATTCCATCTCAATATCGGTATCCCAGCCGTATTTATAGGTGCCGACCTCGCGCACCGCATCCACGGTTTCCTGATCGACACCTTCTTTTACCTGGGTCTGGTCCAAAGCGGCCATATCCTTCACTCCGTCAGATCACGCAGCTCGCGCGCGATGCTTTTTCTCTTTTTCAAGCCACGCTTCGGCGAAACGCAGCACATCTTCTTGCGTGGTCAAAGGGCCGAGCGACACGCGTATAGCGCTGGCTGCCGTGACCTCGTCGTATCCCATTGCCGTTAGAACCGCGCTGGCGCGGACCTTGCCGCTGGAACAAGCCGAGCCCGCGCTGACCGCGAAACCTGCCAAGTCCATCTGCATCACCTGCGTTTCGCCCTTCCAGCCGGGGGTGGCGAAACACAAGGTATTGGGCAGGCGATCCTGATCTTTCCCGACAAAAATAGTAGATTTAGACCCAGCCTCAAGGGCCTTTTCTAGAATATTTCTAATTTCCCGGACCCGCTCCCAATCGCCATTGGCCAGATCCTGTGCAGCTGCCTCAGCCGCTGCCCCGAAACCCGCGATTCCAATGACATTTTCCGTACCAGAACGGCGGCCCATTTCCTGACCGCCCCCCTTTATCTGGGCAGGCAGGTCCGTGCCGCGTTTCATCACGACGGCACCGATTCCCTTCGGTCCGCCCAACTTATGGGCTGAGACCAAGGCCATCTGAGTATCCAGCCAGTTGAACGCAACTGGCAGTTTGCCAAACGCCTGCGTCGCGTCGGTTACTGCCAATCCCTTGGGAAGATTCTGAACAACTCCGGTTTCTGAATTGGCCAGTTGCAGGGTCGAGTTTCCCGGCTCTGACACCTGAACCTGACCGGACATCGCAACGGGTAGATCCTCTGAAATCCAAACCCTTACAGCATCATGTTCAATTGCCGATCCGTGCAGATCGCGGCCACCCAGCGCCAACGCCGCCCCTTCTGTCGAGCCAGAGGTGAACACAATATCCGCCCCGTCCGCCCCAAAAGCGGATGCGATTTGCGCTCGCGCGCGTTCAACCACCGCCTTGGCCGCGCGCCCCTCGGCATGAACCGAGGACGGATTGCCGCAGAGTTCCATCGCTGCAATCATCGCCTCACGCGCTTCGGGTCGCAGCGGGGTTGTCGCGTTGTGATCCAGGTAAATGCGAGTCACGGATTCACCTTTTTCCAAATGCGAATAACCGCGTTGCCGGATTTCTGACGCATAACATCACTCATCCACAACAGCGAACAGACTTGGCACCGCAGGACATGGGGCCAGATCGTTTTTTATCACGTCCGACAAACGCGTCTGGTGCAAGAAGACATAGACATGCGCGCTCAGACTTTCCCACAGACGGTTGGTCAGCGATTGCGCCCGGCTTCCAGATGACGCACCAGACGCCCCTGCACCCTTTTGCAGCGCATCAACCGTTTCATCTACGGCCGCCAAAACCTCAACCACGCGGATTTCCGATGCGGGGCGCGCCAAGCGATAGCCCCCACCCGGCCCCCGAACCGAGGACACCAGATCAGCGCGACGCAGCTTGACGAAAAGCTGCTCCAGATACGGCAGAGAGATATCCTGCCGCTCCGAGATTTCCCCCAGTGTGACCAGGGTATCCTGAGGCTGAGTCGCAATATCGGCCAGTGCAACCATTGCGTAACGACCCTTGGTCGAGAGCTTCATTGTCTTTTCCTCTTGGCAGGTACCGCGCGAAAACATTGACGCCGCCGCTGCCAGTGCGTATCTCCGACAGGCAGCAACTTGCGCAAAGCAACATAATTAGAACCGTTCTAAGGTGCCTGACGATAACCGTCAAGTATATCCCGGCGCCAAGAAGAAAAAGACAGGACCAAAGCACACATGCCCGAGGTGATTTTTCCCGGACCCGAAGGCCGCCTGGAAGGCCGTTACCACCCGCAAAAGGAAAAAGACGCACCGATCGCCATCGTGCTTCACCCGCATCCACAATTTGGCGGGACCATGAACAACAAGGTCGTCTACAACCTGCATTACGCATTTTACAACATGGGCTTCACCGTGTTGCGCTTTAACTTCCGCGGCGTGGGCCGCAGTCAGGGCGAATACGATCAAGGCGTGGGTGAGTTGAGCGATGCGGCCTCGGCGCTGGATTATCTGCAGTCGATGAACAACAACTCGAAACACTGCTGGGTCGCGGGGTTCTCGTTCGGCGCGTGGATCGGTATGCAATTGCTGATGCGCCGCCCGGAAATCACCGGATTTATCAGCGTCTCTCCGCCAGCCAACATGTATGATTTCTCGTTCCTGGCACCTTGCCCCTCATCCGGCCTGATCATCAATGGATCAGCCGACCGCGTGGCGCCTCCGGTTGACACCACCTCACTGGTGAACAAGCTGCACGAACAAAAGGGCATCACCATCACTCATAACGAGGTAGAGGGCGCCGATCACTTCTTCCAGGATCGCCACATGGACACGCTGATCACCGATGTCAGCGACTATGTGAAACGCCGCCTGACCGAGAACACGCGCTAATGTCTGACACCATCACCACCCTTGCCTCTAAACTGGCCGAGGACACGATGAAAGTGATGGACGAAACCGGGGACGACCGATTCTTTGTCGAAGTGGGTGATCTTCTAGGGGCGTCCTCTCAGACCTTGGAAGAAGCGTTCCTGACCGAAGTCCGCGTCCGGCTGGCCGAACGCAAGGCCCGTCAATTCGTGATCAAGAAGCTGACGGATCACCGCGCCAAGACTAAAGCGATCGAGAAACAATGACTGAAAGACTGTCTGCGCAGATCAAATTCCTGAAACGCGCGGACAGCCTTAAATCGGTTGATCGCGCCAACTTCCTGCTGGATCAGTCCCGCCCGGAGAATGCTGCTGAGCATAGCTGGCAACTGGCGCTTTGGGCGTTGGTAATGCAGCCTTTGGCCGGTGTTGACGTCAGCATCGACCGGGTCATCCGAATGCTATTGCTGCATGATCTGGTCGAAATCATCGTTGGTGACCATCCTATCCATCTGCAAACCGACTGGCAGGCCGTCGAGCGGCTTGAGAATGCCGCCGCAGCCGAGTTGTTCGGCCTGTTACCCGCGGATCAGGCTGCGGACTGTCTTGCCCTGTGGCAAGAGTTCGAAGCCGACCAGAGCCCGGACGCGAAATTCGCCAAATATCTGGATCGGTGCCAGCCGATGTTTCAGGTTCTGTGCGCGCCCGACCCACTGCCCGAACACAGTGCAATCGTGCAGGACAATCTGAATGGTGGCCGAGCGGCCTATCTGAAGACCGAGTTTCCCGAGGCCCACGCCGCCGCCCGGAGCCTGTTGGAAGGCGTCCAACCGACGAAAACCACGTTCTCGACCCGCCTCGCCTTTCTGGCAGAAACCGACCAGTTGAAGTCGGTCTACCGCGCCTCACGCCTGCTCAGCGGCAAACGGTTCGAAAACTCGGCCGAACATTCATGGCATATCATGCTGTACGCGTGGATTTTGGCGGAACATGCGGCCCCCGGCGTTTCGATCGACCGTGCGCTGAAAATGCTGTTACTACATGACATTGTGGAGATCGATGCCGGAGATCACCCTATCCACGGTCAGGTCGACCACGCCGCGCAAGCGGCCGAGGAACAGGCCGCCGCCGAACGTCTGTTCGGGTTGCTTCCGGATGATCAGAAAACGGGCTTTATGTCCTTGTGGTCCGAGTTCGAAGCGGCCGAAAGCCCGGATGCCCGGTTCGCCAAAGCCATAGATCGCTTTCAGGCCCCGGTCGGCAATCTTGCCACGGGCGGTGGTTCATGGGTGGATTACAACGTCACATTCGCCCAAATCGAACAGCGGGTCGGCACTCCTATACAGCGCGGCGCACCGGGCCTTTGGACATGGCTTCAGCCGCAGCTTGATGCCTTTTTCGCCACTACAATCAATACTTAGAAATAAGAAAAAGAGGCCCAAAGGCCTCTTTTTCCTGTGTTTCAGCAGACGCTCAAACCTGATCACTATCTAACCGTTCAACAAAACTGGCTGCGTTTTTGTCGACGGACCCCCCGCCAGCAAGCCACCCAAGCGCCACAATCAACGCCGAAACAAATACGATATACCTTGCAAACTTCGTCATGAAAAACACTCACAAACAAAAAACCTTTAAAAACAACGGTTTTTTATCACAAAGCATTCTCAAAAAATAGTCAGGTTATCCTGACCTTACGAAAGGCCAGCGCTAATGACGCAGCGTCTTCACACAGGCGGAGGAATAGAGATTTCACTTGCCCGTTTGACAGATTTCGTGCTCAACCTCGCAAAACTTCTGTCGAGAAATGCACCGTGCCCCACGTTTACCTGATCCTTTTTCTGGCGGTCATTGCTGAGACAATCGGCACTACCGCACTGCAAGCCAGCCAGCAGTTCAGCCGCCTCTGGCCCTCCGTTCTGGTCGTGATCAGCTATGGTATTGCCTTCTACCTGCTGGGTCTGACGCTGAAATTCATGCCGGTCGGCATCGTCTATGCGATCTGGTCCGGTCTTGGCATCGTTTTCATCGCGATCATCGGCTTTATCGTCTTTGGACAGAGATTGGATTGGCCGGCAGTCATTGGCCTTATGATGATTCTGACCGGAATTCTGATCATTCACCTGTTTTCCAAGACCGCTGGCCACTGATCTCCGGTTAGGGCTGGCCTATTTGGTAAAACCGCGCTATGCGCGCGGCAACTTCCCGTTCAAAGGCTGACCTCATGGACCTGCGCAATATCGCAATCATCGCTCACGTGGACCACGGCAAAACGACCCTGGTAGATGAGCTGCTCAAACAATCCGGCGCGTTCCGGGAAAATCAGGCCGTCGCTGAACGTGCGATGGACAGCAATGACCTCGAGCGCGAGCGCGGGATCACCATCCTTGCCAAGGCCACCAGCGTAGAGTGGAAAGGCACACGTATCAACATTGTCGATACCCCCGGCCACGCCGATTTCGGCGGTGAGGTTGAGCGCATTCTCAGCATGGTCGACGGCGTGGTCCTGCTTGTCGATGCTGCCGAAGGTCCAATGCCTCAGACCAAGTTCGTAACATCCAAGGCGCTGGCGCTTGGCCTGCGTCCCATTGTGGTTCTGAACAAGGTCGACAAGCCCGACGCTGAACCCGACCGTGCACTGGACGAATGTTTCGACCTGTTCGCAAACCTCGGTGCCGATGATGATCAGCTGGACTTTCCGGCCATGTACGCATCGGGCCGTTCGGGCTGGGCTGACATGGAGCTGGACGGCCCCCGCAAGGGCCTGACGGCCCTATTCGACCTGATCGTAGATCACGTCCCTGCGCCCAAACAAGCCGACAAAAAAGACGAACCTTTCCGGATGCTGGCCACCACGCTAGGCAGTGACCCGTTCATCGGGCGCATCCTGACCGGACGCGTGGAAAGCGGCACGCTGAAGGCCGGTGACAGCCTCAAGGCGCTCAGCCGTGACGGAACGCTGATCGAGAACTTCCGCGCCTCGAAAATCCTGGCCTTCCGTGGCCTGGCGCAACAGCCCATCGACGTGGCCGAAGCCGGTGACATCGTCACCATCGCTGGCATGAGCAAGGCCACCGTGGCCGACTCGCTGGTGGCGCCGCAGGTTGAAGAGGCCCTGCCCGCGCAACCCATTGATCCGCCGACCATCACCGTGACCTTCGGCATCAACGATTCACCGCTGGCTGGTCGCGACGGTAAAAAGGTGCAGTCGCGTGTGATCCGCGACCGTCTGATGAAAGAGGCGGAATCCAATGTCGCCATCCGCATCACCGACACCCCCGGCGGCGAGGCATTTGAGGTTGCCGGTCGTGGCGAATTGCAGATGGGTGTTCTGATCGAGAATATGCGCCGCGAAGGCTTTGAACTCAGCATCTCGCGCCCGCAGGTTTTGTTCCGTGACGAGGACGGCCAGCGTATGGAGCCGATCGAAGAGGTTACCATCGACGTGGACGACGAATTCTCGGGATCGGTGATCGAAAAGGTCACTGGTGCGCGCAAAGGCGAACTGGTTGAAATGCGCCCCGCTGGTGCTGGCAAGACCCGGATCATCGCACATGTGCCGTCACGCGGCCTGATCGGTTACCACGGCGAGTTTCTGACCGACACCCGCGGCACCGGCGTGCTGAACCGCGTGTTTCATGGCTGGGCGGCCCATAAAGGTCCCATACCGGGCCGTCGTGCAGGAGTTCTGATCTCGATGGAGAATGGTCAGGCCGTGGCTTATGCGCTGTGGAATCTGGAAGAGCGTGGTCGCATGTTTGTTGGCCCCCAAACCGATGTCTATCAGGGCATGGTGATCGGTGAGCATTCACGCGACAACGATCTTGAGGTGAACCCGCTCAAGGGCAAAAAGTTGACTAACGTACGCGCCAGCGGTTCTGACGACGCGGTCCGGCTGACGCCCCATGTTAAGTTTTCGCTGGAAGAAGCCATCGCGTATATCGACGATGACGAACTGGTCGAGGTTACACCGAACGCAGTACGCCTGCGCAAACGCTTTCTGGACCCGCACGAACGCAAACGCATGGCTAAGTCTGCCTAAGGTTGACAATGGTACCGTTCACAAATGTGAAACAATACTACAACAGTGGCAGATTTACATCCAAAGGATGCCACTAATAAACTGTACAGCCCGCCAGATTGGCGGGCTTACTTTTTGTTTCTTGGTCAATTTCTACTTTAAGTTGCATCATTCGAATTCACTCTACTAATGCTCCCCTTGAAATTGTGTCCAAAAACGGATGTAATCAGGGAATAAATGTGGCACGATAGTATTACCAATTAATGTGTCTCCGCAATTTGTGCGGCAAAGTGTGTAACGAGTTTTGAAGGAGTGGCGCCATGTGCGTGAAGTCTCGACTATTGTCTATTGTATTTGTTTCAGCGACATTCCCACTGATCACAGCCAGTGCGGCGCTAGCAGAAAGATGTAACATCAAAACGGCGCGGCAGTCGGTGTCGACAGACACTCTATGTGCCTGCACGATCGTCGATACCCGAATGCTGAAGTACATTCAGCGACGAGCTGATTTCGATGATATCCTGGCACGAACGCTGGAAAGCTGTCCGGCTTTTGCCACAGTGCTGACTGACCTGCCAACAGCCACTTCCGCAGCATCTGCGCGCGATGGTGAGGGTACTGACTCTAATTTCGGCAGTACCAGCGGCGACAATGGTAATGACGGTGGCGACAACGGCAATGACGGTGGCGACAACGGCAATGACGGTGGCGACAACGGCAATGACGGTGGCGA
>NZ_JBXWMF010000006.1:0-250456 GCF_059609725.1 Ruegeria sp. YTSC199 | reverse complement strand
TGGCCGCCACCTTTTCCATCGCCGCCTTTGCCGCCGCCATGGCCGCCACCTTTTCCATCGCCGCCTTTGCCGCCGCCGTGGCCGCCACCTTTTCCGTCGCCGCCCTTGCCGCCGCCGTGGCCGCCACCTTTTCCGTCGCCGCCTTTGCCGCCACCGTGGCCACCACCGTTATTCCCGCCGTTGCCGTTGCCGCCGCCATTACCGCCGCCGCCGTCACCGGGGTCGCCGCCGCCATCACCGGGGTCACCACCACCGTTACCGGGGTCACCACCACCGTCACCGGGGCCGCCTCCGCCGTCACCCGGGTCGCCGCCGCCATCACCGGGGCCGCCTCCGCCGTTACCTGGGTCACCACCACCGTCACCGGGGCCGCCTCCGCCATCACCGGGGGTACCACCCCCGCCTCCGCCACCCGAGCCCGAGTCGTTCCCATTATCCGGTTCGAATCCCGCAAACTGATCATTGCCGCGCGCCTCACCCGGGGTTCCCGATGCACTGATCGAGCCTGTCGGCTGGTCTGTCAGCAAGGCCGCCAAACCGGGGCACTGAGCGGTTGTGTTACGCAAGGTAGCCGGGAAGTCCTGCCGCGTTTGCAGACGTTTCAGAAAGCTGGGTGTCACCTGTTGGCAATCGCACATCATCTGGTAATCCCCGCGATTTGCCGCATCCCTCGCCGTTTTCCAGTTGCACACCTCGGGTGCTGCAGCGGCGCTGCTTGCCGCCATTATTGTCAGAAACGGTGCTGTCACCAGCACGGGAATTCCAACCTTCAAACTCTTAACCATAACGATTGTCTCCTTGCACGACGCCCATTGGGCGCGTCATTTCGCCTGATATCGATGTGAGACACGCGCATTAAGCATGGTTAAAGGTCTTCTGAGAAACGCTTGAGACACGCATGATTTATCGGAAAACAGGCGTCAAAATGATGGACAGAACTTAAATCATCGAATAAATGAACAAACGTTCATATACTGAGAAAAAGGAGCCGTCATGCAATTGTCGACCACAGCCGCGGTCATCACCGGCGGGGCCTCGGGCCTGGGTGAAGCCACCGCCCGCCATTTCGCGGATCAGGGCGCACAGGTCACCATCCTTGACCGTGACGCAGAACGCGGCACTCAGGTTGCCTCGGAAATCGGTGGGTATTTCGCAGAGACAGACGTGACTGATGAGACCTCAGTCGCGGCGGCGATTGCACAGGCGACGGACCGGATGGGTCGGATCACGGCCGCCGTTAACTGCGCCGGCATTGCCTATGGCATCAAGACGGTTGGTAAGGACGGCCCTCACCCTTTGGACGCGTTCCAACGCACCATCGATATCAATCTGGTCGGGACCTTCAACGTCTCGCGCCTGGCAGCGGCCGAGATGTCCAAGAACGACCCCGAACCGGATGGCGCGCGCGGGGTGATCATCAATACCGCCTCAATCGCGGCGTTTGACGGGCAAAAGGGACAGTCGGCCTATGCGGCCTCGAAAGGGGGCGTGGTGGGAATGACCCTGCCAATGGCGCGCGATCTGGCCTCGACCGGAATTCGGGTGATGACCATCGCACCGGGCATCTTCATGACCCCGATGCTGGCCGGTCTGCCCGAAGAGGTACAACAGCAACTGGCCGCCGACGTCCCCAACCCGGCCCGCCTGGGCGACCCCGGCGAATATGGGCGTCTGGCCGGGTTCATTGTCGAGATGGGATACCTGAACGGAGAGGTCATCCGCATCGACGGTGCCCTGCGAATGCGCTAGGTCAGTTTCATGACCGAACGCGAAAAGATGCAGGCCGGAGAGTGGTATTGCTGTCTGGATCCGGAATTGGATGCCCTGCGCGCACAGGCCCGGCGCGCGGTTCACGCGCATAACACCTGTCCGCCTGATACCCGCGGTGCGATAGCACCGGAATTGCTGG
Source organism: Ruegeria sp. YTSC199 (assembly GCF_059609725.1). Classification (NCBI taxonomy): domain Bacteria; kingdom Pseudomonadati; phylum Pseudomonadota; class Alphaproteobacteria; order Rhodobacterales; family Roseobacteraceae; genus Ruegeria; species Ruegeria sp. YTSC199. Next base: position 248,547 of record NZ_JBXWMF010000006.1, on the reverse strand, counting down.
CGTTGTTCGGCAACGTCGGGTCGGATTGCTTTCTCGAGGCTCCTTTTCACTGCGCCTATGGGGTGAACATCCACCTTGGCCAGCGCGTTTATTTCAACGCGGGCTGCGTGATTCTGGATACCGCACCGGTGAGGGTCGGAGACGGCACGATGTTCGGACCGCACGTTCAGATTTATTGCGCCCAACACGCCAAAGACCCGGTTGAGCGTGCGCAGGGTCTAGAAATCGGCCTGCCAGTGACGATTGGGCGGAATGTCTGGGTGGGTGGTGGAGCCATCCTGATGCCCGGCATCACAATTGGTGACAATGCCACCATCGGTGCGGGCAGCGTCGTGACCAAATGCGTCGCGGCCGAAGAAACGGTCGTTGGAAACCCTGCCCGAGCGCTGAAACAGTCCTAAGCGCCTTCGGCCTTTTCTTCGAGCATCAGCCACTCATCCTCGGCTGCGGCCAGTTTTTCCTGCCGCTCGACCAACGCCTCGGTCGCCTTCTGGAATTTAACCGGTTCGCGAGTGAACAATTCGGGATCGGACATGAGGTCTTCCAGTTTGCCGATCTCGGCCTCAAGCCGGGCGATTTCGGCGGGTAGTTTCTCAAGCCGGTGTTTTTCCGAGAAAGACAGACCCGATTTCGCCTGACTTTCCGGTTTGACCTTTGGTTTTAAGGGTTTTGATTTTTCTACCTTCTTTTCCGCAACGCCCCCTCGCTGTGCAATATAGTCCGACCACCCACCCGCATAGACGATTGCGCGGCCATTGCCCTCCATCGCGATGGTCGTGGTGGCGACGCGATCCAGGAAATCCCGGTCGTGACTGACCAGCAGAACGGTGCCGTCATAATCGTCCAGCAGTTCCTGCAACAGATCCAGTGTTTCGACATCCAGATCGTTGGTCGGTTCGTCCAGCACCAGCAGGTTCGAGGATTTCGCCATCAGCTTGGCCAGCAGCAATCGCGCTTTTTCGCCCCCTGACAGGGATTTAACCGCCGCTCTGGACTGCCGTTCGTCAAACAGGAATTCCTTGAGATAGCCGACCACATGCTTGGGTTGGCCACCGACCATCACTTGATCGGCCTTGCCGGAAACCCGCATCTCGGGGTCGCCGGTCAGACTATCCCAAAGGCTCATTTCCGGGTCCAGTTGCGCGCGGGTCTGGTCGAAGACCGCGATTTCGAGATTGGTGCCCAGTGTCACCGAGCCTTCATCCGGGTGCTCCTGACCCAACAACATCTTCAACAGCGTCGTCTTACCCACACCGTTGGGGCCGACAAAAGCCACGCGGTCACCGCGCTGCACCAGCAGATCAAAGTTCCGCACAATCTGCTGGGTGCCAAAAGACTTGGCCAAGCCCGTGGCCTCAATCACCTTTCGCCCGGATTTCGGCCCTGCCTCCAGCGTCATCGCCGCCGAACCCTGACGTTTGATCTGTGCGGCTTTCTCGGCCCGTAACGCCTGAAGCGACCGCACCCGTCCCTGATTGCGTTTACGCCGCGCACTGATGCCCTCAACAGCCCATTTGGCCTCGGACTTGATCAGTCGGTTCAGCTTATGCCTCTGCTGGTCCTCTTCTTCCCAGATCTTATCGCGCCAGGTTTCGAACACATCGAACCCCTGCTCTTGCCGCCGCACCATACCGCGGTCGATCCAAAGCGTTGCGCGGGTCAAAGCGCGCAGAAACGCGCGGTCGTGCGAGATCAGCACATAGGCTGTCCGCGTTGCACCCAGTTCACGTTCCAGCCAGGCGATGGCCTCGATATCCAGATGGTTGGTCGGCTCGTCCAGTAGCATCAGGTCGGGTGCCTCGGCCATCAGCTTGGCCAGTGCCGCCCGCCGACGCTCACCGCCCGAAGCGGTTTCGACCGGGCGCGAAGGATCGAACTTTAACCCTTCGCCGGCGCGTTCAACTTTGTACAGCTCACCCGGCTCCAACCCGCTCGAGGCGTAATCGCCTAGCGTCGCAAATCCCTCCATACCGGGGTCCTGCTCCATGTATCCGACGGATTTGCCCGGAGGCACCACGATATCGCCGTGATCAGGCTCAACCAGACCGGCCATAACTTTCATTAATGTGGACTTACCGGACCCGTTCCGCCCGACCAGCGCCACGCGGTCGCCCGGTTGAACCACCAGATCAAGCTCGGAAAACACCGGATCGCCCCCGAAAGTCAGGGAAATGCCGGACATCTGCAACAAAGGAATTCTCGCCATGCCTGCCAGCTAAACCGGCAGGACCGAAGCGTCAACTTGGATTACCCGACCACTGCCCGCAACAGACGTTTCCTGGCGGGGGGGATCGCGCCAATCTCGAGCCCGGTGAAGACATGCAATGTGTTCATATGGCGATCCACCACCGCATGATCACTGACCCAGCCGCCCATCATCAGATAGGTGCGCAGCAAGGGTGGCATCCGCAGCATTGCCTTTTTCTCATCCGGGCGGCGGCGCAAACGGGTGGCAAAGCGAAAAACATCCGGTGCTTTGACCCGCGGCAACCAGCGTTTTGGCGCCAAGTGCCGGTGTTTCAGCATGGCAAAAGCATCAAGATAATCCACAGTTTCCGTCCCTGCAAAAGAGGAACAACCAAACAGCATCTCGACGTTGTTCTGATCGACATAAGCCGTCATCGCCCCCCATGCGACGCGAAGAATATCGGGATCGGTCCGGTCGGGGTGGATGCAGAATCGTCCCATCTCGACCATGCGCCCAGTAAAACCTTGCAGGGCCGAAAGGTCATAAAATTGCGCCGAATAGCTGCGGGTGATCTCAGCGCCGTCTTCTATGGTCAGCAAACGAAAACAGCAGACCAGTTGCCCGCCTTCCCGCATATCCTCGACCAGGACATGGGCGCAGACCGGATCGAATGAATCCCGGTCAGTCTGATCCGTTCCGAATGTCATCGTGCGCAACCGCTGCGCAGCCGTCACATCCTGCGGTGTCTGCGCCAATCGCGCGCGATAACGGCCTATGCCAAGCAATAGTGTCATGGTCGCATCCTCCGCGGTTGCCGACCCGTTACATCTTGCTGCGTCACTATCACACCATGTGTGACCGCCATGTGACCATAGCAAGGTATGGCTTTCGTTACTGCGACGCGCCGGGAATATTGGTTGGATTGAAGTTGCCGATATTGCCCAACAGCTGACGGATAAAGCCCTGACTCTGAATGGTCGATTCGGTAATGCGGCGGTCCAGCGGAACAACGATACCGTCCTCAAGCCCGAACCGTTCGATATTGCGAACGACTCCTCGGTCATCAAAGCTGATCGCCACCAGCTCGCGCGAGACGACTTCGGGTTTTTTCGGGCCATAGTGGCGAACGCGTGACCGCACGTAATAGAAACCGGAATCACGCACCACACCGGATGAGCTGGGTGCGCCAACGGTTTCGAGCACACTGTCGCGCGTGTCGACACCCACTTTGATCTCGGCAAGATCCTCAGGGGGCGGGATATACCCGTGATTCTTGAAGACCGGAGTACATGCACTGGCCGCCGCCAGACAGGCCGCAAAGACAAGCGTTCTGGACGCCGGTTTCAACCTGTTCACAACCTTCAACATTTACACCCTCTTGCCTTGGCCCTTTACGGGCCCTATCCGCTTACATCAAACCGCAGCCCCGGTTCAACACAGGAAAGGGTCACGAATGAGCAATCAGACATCTCTGCGGGTGGCCGACCTGCCCCAAAACGCAGCCACACCATTTGACTTGCGCCCGGACAGCAAGGCGTTGGAGGCGATAAGGGACGACTTGGGCCTGCTCGGCCTGCGCAAACTCAGCTTTGTGGGTGACGTAAGGGCACAGGGCAAACGCGACTGGGTATTGAACGGAAAACTGGGCGCCACGGTAATTCAGCCCTGCGTGGTGACACTGGAACCGGTGACCACCCGTATCGACATCCCCGTCACACGGGCCTTTGTCGCCGACTGGGTCGATCCCGACGAGCCCGAGTTCGAAATCCCCGAAGGTGACGAGACCGAACAGCTGGGCGCCGAGATCGACCCGGCGCTTGTGATGATCGAGGCGCTGTCGCTGGCCCTGCCCCAATACCCACGCAAAGAAGGCGCAGAGCTGGGACAGGCCGACTTTACCGTGCCAGGAAAACAGGCGATGACCGATGAAGACGTTAAGCCGTTTGCCGGGTTGGCAGGATTGCGCGATGCGTTGAAAAAAGACGAGTGACATAGGTCTGTTTTCCTGTCATAGCAGGCGCTCAGAAAAATCGCTTGAACATGACGAGAATCGCAGTATTTTCGCGCGCTCATCGGAATTTAGGTTGGACAACGTGGGGCTCGTACCCTAAACGCGCGTCAAACCACGAGAAAAACGAAGAATGAAACCCGGCCACAGCGAATCTGTTGGCCCTTAGTTAGACAAAGGTTGAGACCATGGCCGTCCAACAGAACAAAGTTTCCAAGTCGCGTCGCAACAACCGCCGCGCACACGACGCTCTGGTTGCTGCAAACCCGAACGAATGCCCCAACTGCGGCGAGCTGAAGCGCCCGCACCACGTGTGTGCGTCCTGCGGTCACTACGATGATCGTGAAGTCGTCGCACAAGCCGACGAAATCGATCTGGACGAAGACGCGGCCTAAGCCTTTTAAAAGCGAAGGCAAGGCATGACTGAGCAGCCCACGCACGCCGGACGGATTACCATCTCGGTTGACGCTATGGGCGGAGATTCGGGGCCTGTAACCGTGGTTGCGGGCATTGCCAAATCGGCAAACGTAAACCCCGACATCGCGTTCATCTTGCACGGGCCTGAGCAAACGCTTCGCAAACTTGTTGCCAAACGGCGTGTCCTGCAGGGGCGCGTCGTTTTTCGTGATTGCCCCGACGTGGTCACGATGGAGGACAAGCCCAGCCAGGTTGTCCGCAACGGCAAGCAGACCTCGATGTGGTCGACGCTGGATTCGGTGCGCAATGGCGAGGCCCATGGCGCCGTCTCCTGCGGCAATACCGGCGCGCTGATGGCATTGTCGATGATGCGGCTGCGCAAATTGCCGGGCGTGAACCGCCCGGCAATTGCGATTCTGTGGCCATCGCGCAACCCCCAAGGGTTCAACGTGATGCTGGATGTGGGCGCGGATGTGCGGGCCGACGCCAAGGATCTGCTGCAATATGCGCTGATGGGCGCATCTTATGCCCGCAACGGCATGGCGCTGGAACGCCCGCGCATCGGCCTGCTGAATGTCGGAACAGAAGAACACAAGGGCCGCGCCGAGCTGAAAGAAGCCCAGGCGATGATCGCCGAGTTCGCAGAGCAGGCGAACTTCGAATTTGTCGGCTTCGTCGAAGGCAGCGACATTCCCGGTGACAAGGCGGATGTCATTGTAACCGATGGCTTTACCGGCAACGTCGCGATCAAGACCGGCGAAGGCACGGCCAGCCTGATTGGCGACCTGTTGCGTCAGGCGTTCAAATACTCTCCCCTATCGCGCCTGGCGTCGGTTCTGGCGATCACATCGCTCAACCGTCTGAAAAAACGTATCGACCCGCGCCGTGTGAATGGCGGGGTATTCCTTGGCCTCAACGGAACCGTGGTCAAGTCGCATGGTGGCGCTGATGCCACCGGAGTCTCAGCGGCAGTCAAACTGGCCTTTACCCTCGCCCAGTCTGGTTTCGCCGAAAAATTGGCGGCACGGGTTGCATCAACAGCCGAGCTTGCACAAGATGCCGCCCACACGCCGCCAAAGGTCGGCGAATAACAAAAAAGGCAGTACCCAAGCATGGCAGGCCGTTCAGTTGTCGTAGGTGTCGGACATTATTTGCCAGAGCGCGTCGTTCCGAATTCCGAGTTTGAAAAGACGCTCGATACAACGGATGAGTGGATCAGAACCCGCTCGGGGATCGAACGCCGCCATTTTGCCGCCGAGGGGGAATCCACGTCCGACTTGGCCACCAAAGCGGCCGAGGCCGCGCTGACCGATGCGGGCCTGTCGGCGGACGAAATCGACGCGATCATTGTGGCAACTTCGACCGCCGATCTGACCTTCCCGTCTGCTGCAACCATGGTTCAGGCGCGTCTGGGCATGACCAAGGGCTTTGCCTTTGACGTTCAGGCCGTCTGCGCCGGATTCGTCTTTGCGCTCAGCAACGCCAACGCCCTGATCCTGTCCGGTCAGGCCAAACGGGTTCTGGTCATCGGGGCCGAAACTTTCTCGCGAATCATGGATTGGACTGACCGGTCGACCTGCGTGCTGTTCGGCGACGGTGCCGGTGCGCTGGTTCTTGAGCTGCAAGATGGCGCGGGCACATCCGATGATCGCGGCATTCTGGCCACTGACCTGAACTCGGATGGCCGGTACAAGGACTTGCTGTATGTGGACGGCGGCGTGTCGACCCAGTCGACCGGTCATTTGCGGATGCAGGGCAATCAGGTTTTCCGCCATGCCGTTGAAAAACTGACGAAAACTGCGGAAACCGCCCTAGGGAGCGCGGGCCTTGGAAACTCGGATGTCGACTGGATCGTGCCGCATCAGGCCAATATCCGCATCATTCAGGGTACTGCCAAGAAAATGGGCCTGCCGATGGAGAACGTGGTCGTCACCGTACAGGACCACGGCAACACCTCAGCCGCGTCGATTCCTCTGGCACTGTCGGTGGGCAAACAGCGTGGCCAGATCAAGCAAGGCGATCTGATCGTAACCGAGGCCATTGGCGGCGGTCTGGCCTGGGGTGCGGTTGTCCTGCGCTGGTAACCGGCGCAAAACGGCTTACACACAGGCCTGCAATTCATTGATATTGACAGTGAAATTGCCTCCACCATATTCTCTAGTATCAACAGGGGAAATGGTATGGGCGATAAAACACTGACCAGAATGGATCTGAGCGAGGCCGTCTTTCGCGAAGTTGGCCTGTCACGCAACGAGAGCGCGCAACTGGTCGAAAGCGTTCTGAACCACATGTCCGATGCGCTGGTGCGTGGCGAACAGGTGAAGATTTCATCCTTTGGCACTTTCAGCGTTCGGGACAAGACCGCTCGGATCGGCCGTAACCCCAAAACCGGCGAAGAGGTTCCTATTCAGCCCCGCCGGGTTCTGACTTTCCGCCCGTCGCACCTGATGAAGGATCGCGTCGCGGCAGGGAACCGCAAATAAGATCAGGACGGCATAGTCATGAGCAAGTCCCCCGACGCGTTTCGCACGATCAGTGAAGTTGCGGATTGGCTGGGTGTTCAGGCGCACGTCCTGCGTTTCTGGGAAAGCCGTTTCAATCAGGTCAAACCGGTGAAACGCGCCGGAGGGCGGCGCTATTACCGCCCAAACGACATGCGGCTGCTGGGCGGCATCAAGAAACTGCTGCACGAGGATGGGATCACCATCAAGGGTGTTCAGCGTATCCTGCGTGAACAGGGAGTGGCGCATGTTGCAGCGCTTTCGCAGGGGTTGGATGAGATGGCCAACTCGGAAGCCACGCCCAGCGACAACGTGGTAGTACCGTTTTCCTCTAAACCGGCTACGACGAGTGAACAGATCAATTTGGATCTGGGTGAATCTGCTCCGGTGGCTGAACCTGTTGTGCCTAAGGCCTCTCAGGCAGAACCTGTCGTATCTGCGCCCCAGACACTGCCTCCGAAACCTGCCCCTGAATTTCTGGACGAGGCCCCTCTGTTGGGTGGAATCGCAACGCAGGCGTGGAATCGTACCGATTTCGATGACGATCTGCTGAAACAGATCGCTCCGGTGGCAAAAGACCTGCGGGCCGTGCTCAATCGCATTGAAAACCGAACGGCGGGATAAGAAAAAAAAGGCGATGATTTCCTCTTGCCCCTGCCGGGAAAGTCTTTATGAACACCTCAACGTCGGGCTATGGCGCAGCCTGGTAGCGCGTCCGTCTGGGGGACGGAAGGTCGCAGGTTCGAGTCCTGCTAGCCCGACCAAATCACACCGACGTTTATGGCAGACAGGCCAGATCCCGCTCTGGCATCAGGGGGGATCGGAATGACTGGTGTATGCCCAAACCAACAGATCGAAGGCATGATTGAACGCGGTGAAATCACCGCCAGCCCTCAGATCATCCCTGCTCAGGTTCAACCGGCCAGCCTTGATTTACGTCTGGGAACAGTTGCTTACCGCGTCCGCGCGTCCTTTCTGGCGGGCGAAGGACGTTCGGTCGCCGACCGCTTGGCCGAGTTCGAGATGCACCGCATCGACATTTCCGACGGAGCCGTGCTTGAGAAAGGCTGCGTCTACCTGGTGCCACTGATGGAATCACTGGCCCTGCCCGCCAGCGTGACCGCTGTTGCCAACGCCAAAAGTTCAACCGGGCGGCTTGACCTGCTGACCCGCACTATCACCGATGGCGGCACGGAATTTGACCGAGTGCCGGCGGGCTATACCGGACCGCTTTATGCCGAGATTTGCCCGCGCTCATTCTCGGTTCTGGTGCGTCCGGGAATGCGGCTGAACCAGATACGCTTCCGACAGGGTCAGGCGGTGCTAAGCGATACCGAGTTGACGGCGCTCCACAACGAGTCGCCGCTGGTCGATGGCCCGGCAGTGATTCAGGATGGGTTGGGTTTTTCCGTCGACCTGCAACTGCCCGACACGGATCTCGTGGGTTACCGCGCCAAGCCGCATACCGGTGTCATCGATCTGGACAGGATCGGCGAATACGATCCGCAGGAATACTGGGAAGAGGTGCGCACCCGCGATGGCCGCATCATTCTGGACCCCGGTGCGTTTTATATCCTGGTCAGCCGCGAAGCCGTGCATATCCCACCCCTCTATGCAGCGGAAATGGCTCCCTATCTGGCGATGGTCGGTGAGTTTCGGGTGCACTATGCCGGTTTCTTCGATCCCGGCTTTGGCCACGCCGCCGCTGGTGGCGCGGGGTCGCGCGGTGTGCTCGAGGTACGCTGCCACGAAGCGCCCTTTGTGCTGGAACACGGTCAGGTCGTCGGACGGTTGGTCTATGAGAAAATGGCCGAAATGCCCACGCAGCTATACGGAGCGGGCATTGCGTCAAACTATCAGGGACAGGGACTGAAGCTGTCCAAACACTTCAAATCGGTTAGTTAGAACTTCATGAACCGGCGCATTTGGCGGGTCATCCGCTGCGCCTGTCTCAGGTTCTGGGACGGGCGCGGGCCGCTGTTTTTCGCGCGGTTGGGGTCGTCGGGCTGCTGATCCGACTTACCGCCCACACGGCCGGCCATGTCAAAGCCCTTATCCACGCCCTTACTGACAAGGCGGCGCATGACCTGACGTACGATCATGTCGATGATCCGATTGGCGTTCATTGCTCAACTCCGTTTCCTTCTGTCCAACATAGGGGTCTCATGTGACAACAAAAGGGCTATATGATCACTCTTCCTCGAACAGTTCGGTCTGATCCTCGTCTTCTTCGTCCTCACGCCCTTCCCCCAAGGGAATAGTGCCCGGCGGCGGCCTGTTTTCAAGCAACCCTGCAGCACGCAATTCCTTGAGGCCTGGCAGATCGCGGGCGTTTTCCAGCCCGAAATGGTCGAGAAATTGCGGTGTCACCACAAAGGTCACCGGACGGCCCGGTGTCATGCGGCGGCGGCCCAGCCGGATCCACTCCATCTCCAACAATTGGTCGATGGTCCCGCGCGAAACCGAGACACCGCGGATTTCCTCGATTTCAGCCCGGGTGCAGGGCTGGTGATAAGCAACGATGGCCAGCGTTTCGATGGCGGCCCGGCTCAACTTGCGAGTCTCAACCGTTTCCTTCTGCATCAGAAAGCCCAGATCGGGGGCTGTGCGGATGGCCCAGGCCTCGCCCACGCGGACCACGCGAACGCCACGCCCTTGATATCGTTTTTGAAGCATTTCAACCGCTTGTTCGGCATCGCTGCCATGGGGCATACGGGCTTCAAGGTCGCCAACCGTCACAGGTTCGGCACTGGCGAACAGCACGGCTTCGACCATACGTTCCTGTTCCGCAACGGGCGGAGCTTCGAACAGGGTGCCGGTGCCTTCGTCTTCGGGGGCGTCAATCACGAGTTTCGGTCCTCTTACGCAGATGGATCGGGGCAAAGGTTTCGCTTTGCTTGATTTCCATATGTCCTTCTTTTACCAGCTCCAACGAGGCCGCAAAGGTCGCAGCCGTGGCCGACCGGCGCCGGACCGGGTCGGCGTCCCAACCCTCGGGCAAATATGTCTCCATATCCGTCCAGGCACCTGCAAACCCGATCAGAGGGCGCATCCGTTCCAGCGCCTGTTCCATGGTGAATACGGCGTCGCGGTCCATGACAAAGGGGCGGAATTCGTCGCGGGTGCGAATGCGCGCATACCCCTGCATCAGGTCCAGCAGCGTGGCGGAATAGGTGACGGTGCGGATGCGGGTGATGTCCTCGCCCTGCCCGCGTTTGAAAAAATCGCGGCCCAACTGATCGCGCGCCATAAGGCGGGCGGCGGCATCCCGCATGGCCTGCAAACGCTCTAGCTGGAACGCCAGATGCGCGGCCAGTTCCTCGCCCGAGGGTCCGTCATCATCCGGGTCAGGGGGCAGCAGCAGGCGGGACTTCAGAAAAGCCAGCCAGGCGGCCATGACCAGGTAATCCGCCGCCAATTCGATCCGCAGCGCGCGGGCCTTTTCGACAAAGGCCAGATACTGCTGCGCCAGCGCCAGAACCGAGATCTTTCGCAGGTCGACTTTTTGCGTGCGTGACAGGGTCAGCAGCACATCGAGCGGGCCTTCAAACCCGTCGACGTCAACGATCAGAGCTTCGGCCGCAAGACGATCCGCGACCGAGACCGGGTCTTCGCTGAAAAGATTATCGTTCATATACCTGCCCGCCCATTAGGGCAGATAGTTCCGCCTCGGCGGCGTGGATGTCAAGTTCTACAGGCTTTTGCCGCATCGTAAGCGCCTTTTCTGCGCGCTTCACGGCCTGCTCGGTCATTTGCCCGGCCACGTCCAGCACTTTGGCGCGGGCGTCAAACGAGCCATTGCAGTGCAGAACTGCATCGCACCCGGCGTCCAGTGCTTGACAGGCAATTTCTTCGGGCGCGCCGCTAAGGGCCTTCATCGAGATGTCGTCGGTCATGATCAACCCGTCGAACCCGATCTTGTCGCGGATCAGGTTGATCATTGTCGGTGAGATCGTCGCTGGCTGCGGGTCGATCTGGTCATAGACCAGATGCGCCGTCATCCCCATCGGCAGATCGTTCAGATCGCGGAACGGAACGAAATCGACCTGTTCCAGCGCGTCCTGTGTCAGGTCAACATGAGGCAGGTCGTGGTGACTGTCGAGCGTGGACAGACCATGACCCGGCATATGCTTGATGACGGGCAAAACGCCGCCATCCAGATGGCCTTGGGCGACCGCCTTGCCGATTTTTGCAACGGCCTTGGGATCAGAACCATAGCAACGGTTTTTCAAGAACGCATGGGTGACATCCCGTGCCAGATCGACCATCGGTGCACAGTTACTGTCGATACCCAGCCCGAACAGCTCGTCAGCGATTAAACGATAACGTAGGTACATCGCCCGTTCGGCCTGTTCCCCGGCCCGCGCAACGTGATCCAGTGGCGGCAGCCATTCGCGCGCCAGAGGCGTGCGCAGGCGCTGAACCCGGCCGCCCTCTTGATCGATGGTGATGGGGCAATTGCGGCCCACGGCCTCGCGGAAATCATCGCACAGGGCGCGGACCTGATCGGCGGTGTCGATATTGCGCGCAAACAGAATGAACCCGAACGGGTTCATCTCGCGAAACAATTTCTTTTCCTGAGGCGTCAGGCGAAGGCCTTCAGCGTCGGTGATCGCCGCACCAAAACTCACCGAGCGGCCACCGGAATACAATCGGCCCCGCGTGCCTCGAGCGCGGCACAGAACTGGCGCGAGTCGCTCAGATCGTCAAACCCCAGCACACGCAGCCGATAAAAGGTCCGTCCGCCTCGTGAGGTTTTCTGGATAACACGCTGCTTTCCATCCATATAATCGCCAAATCTGTTGTTCAGCCGATCCCATTCCGCACGCGCTACGTCCGAACTTTCATATGCCCCAAGCTGCGCCATGCGTGTGCCTTTCGACAGCGTGTCAGGATCAATATCCACCCCAACAGCCGCTTTGACGGCGGCGTTGATCGCGGCTTCGGTGCTGCTGTTTGACGTAATACTGCTGGGCTTTGCACGAGCCGGGCGCGTGATCGGGCGCAAAGACCGGCGCACACCAGGCAATGCGGCCAGTTCAGGGTCGGGCAGTTGTGCGGCCAGATCAGCGGGATCGATTGCAGGCTCTTCCTCGGGCAAGGACAAGGCAGCCAGTTGCACGCCTTCTTCCGTCGGCTCATCAATCCGGGCTGCATCGCCTGCCAGTTCCGAAACCAAAGCGTCCACCGTACCCTGACGCAGTTCGGCGGCTTCCTGGTTGGATATCTCTTCCTGAACCACATGCACAGCCGGAGTGGGTTTCAGAGGTTCAACCGGCGTGTCCTCATCGGTCAGCGAAACCGGGCGCGGCGCAAGGATCAGACGGTCCGCAGGCGGGGCGGCGGTGCCCACCGCAGCCACGGCGTTGACAGCCAGACCCTGATGATCCGCAGGCGTTCCGCCGGGGTTATCGGGCTGAATGCGCATCGGTCCTTCGATGGCCCGCACGACCGGTACGCCGGAAACATCGCGCATCACCAGCTTATACCCCCAGACGCCAATCCCGGCGACCAGAGCCAGGGACGCAATCGCGCCCATTGCATTGACGATACGGCTCAGCCCCACTGCGCGCGGCGCTTCTTCATATCCGTGCATGTCGTCGGAATACTCGTACCCATCCTGAGGATGCGGTTGATTCGTGTAATGCATCTGCTCGGGGCGCATCTGCCCCGAGTAATCGTAACGTGCCATGTCCGCCTCACCGCCCGATAGCGCCTTAAAACGTGGCGCGCGGGTCATTTCTTGCCTACCTCGTACCGGTGCTTCGGGCGGTGTTTGTTACCGCATCTCCTGCGCCGGAGTGACGCCAAGAATACCCAAGCCCGCTGAAATCACAACAGAAACAGCCCGGGCCAGTGCGATTTTTGACTGGCTTGTGGCAACATCGCCATCCTGGATGAAGCGCAATTGGGTTTCGTCATTGCCCTTGTTCCACAACGCGTGGAATTCCCCTGCAAGCTCATAGAGATAGAAGGCAACCCGGTGCGGCTCGTTGGTTCGCGCAGCAATTTCAACCAGACGTGGCCATTCGGCCAGCTTCTTGGCTACGGTCAGTTCCGAGGCATGATCGTTCTTGCTCAGATCCGCCCCGACAAGGGTTGCATCATCGGCGGCAATCCCAGCCTCAGCCGCGCGGCGCAGCACGCTCATTACGCGGGCATGGGCGTATTGCACGTAGAACACGGGGTTCTCGCGGCTCTGTTCCAGCACCTTGTCGAAGTCGAAATCCAGCGGCGCGTCGTTCTTACGGGTCAGCATGACAAAACGGGTCACGTCGGGACCAACCTGATCGACCACATCGCGCAGGGTGACAAAGTTCCCTGCCCGTTTGGACATCTTGAACGGTTCGCCATTCTTCCACAGCTTCACCAGCTGGGTCAGCTTGATATCCAGCGGCACCTTGCCATCGGACAGCGCCGACACTGCCGCCTTCATCCGTTTGACATATCCGCCATGGTCCGCACCAAACACGTCGATCAGCGCGTCAAATCCACGGGTCACCTTGTCATAGTGATAGGCGATATCCGGGGCGAAATAGGTCCAGCTGCCGTCGGACTTCTTGACCGGGCGGTCGACGTCATCACCGTGCTCGGTCGACTTGAACAGTGTCTGCTCGCGCGGCTCCCAATCCTCGGGCTTCTTGCCCTTCGGCGGCTCCAGAACGCCCTCGTAGATCAGGCCCTTCTTGGTCAGTGACTCCAGCGCCGCCTCGATCCGGCCCGTGCCATAGAGCGATTTCTCCGAGAAGAACACATCCATCTCGACGCCCAGGGCCTTCAGGTCGGCGCGGATCAGATCCATCATCGCGTCGGTCGAGAACTCACGCAGATCGTCCAGCCATTCGCTTTCCGGCTGGTCGATCAGGCTGTCGCCGTATTTCTCTTTCAGCGCCTCACCGATCGGGATCAGGTAGTCGCCGGGATAGAGCCCCTCGGCAATCTCGGGGCTCAGGCCATTGGCCTCGCGATACCGTTCGTAGGCCGAGCGCGCCAGCACATCGACCTGCGCACCGCCATCGTTGATGTAATACTCGCGCGTCACGTCATGGCCTGAATACGCCAGAAGGCTTGCCAGAGCGTCGCCGAATACAGCGCCCCGTGTATGACCCACATGCAGCGGACCGGTCGGGTTGGCCGAGACATATTCCACGTTGACCTTTTGCCCGTGCCCCATGGTCGAGCGACCATAGTCGGTGCCCTTCTGCAGCACCGCCGCCAGAACGCCCTGCCAAACCGACGGGGCAAGCCGCAGGTTCAAGAAGCCCGGCCCGGCAACCTCGGCGCTGGTGATCCGGTCATCCGCTGCCAGCTTCCCGGCCAGCACGTCGGCAATGTCACGCGGCTTCATCTTGGCCGGTTTTGCCAGCACCATCGCCGCATTGGTCGCCATGTCGCCATGTGCGGCGTCGCGCGGCGGTTCGACCGCCACATTGTCAAAGCTCAGCCCTTCGGGCAGCGCGCCTTCGGACTGCATCTGTGCCAGCGCGTCCAGCACAAGGCCGCGGATCTCGGAAAACAGGTTCATTTCGGATGTCCTTTTGCTTGCCCGGCGGTTTATCACGCAAAGCAGCAAGGTCAATGCAAGCGATCAGTTTCCGCTTGGATTAACCGTAAACGGGGCTAAGGTCACAGGAAATGCGAACCCGGAGACCGTTTCATGCGCCTAGCCCTGCCCCTTGCCATCGCCCTGACCGCATCGTCGCCCGTCTGGGCCGAAATGCCTGCGCCGCAAGGTCACGTTCTGTTGACGCTGGGCGGCGCAGTCACCGAAGCCAACCTGCCAGCCCGGGGTGAGAATGACGGCGGCCTTCTGGGCTATCTCGAAGTTCAGCACGACGGCGCCGCCGGGTTCGACGCCGCCATGCTGGATGGTCTGGAACAGGTCGAAATCAAGGTTACCTACGGACCCGAAGGCAACCAGCGAGAGATCGCATTTTCTGGCCCCCTTCTATCAGATGTGATGACGATGGCAGGTGCTGCGGGTAAAACCGCAAAGCCAATGGCGCTTGACGGCTATCAATCGGAAATACTGTGGGAAAGCGTCACCGCGCATCAGCCCATTGTTGCGACCCACGCAGACGGGTCTCCGATGGGGATCGGCGGCTATGGCCCCACCATGATCGTTTTTCCTCCAACAGACGATGCAGAATTGGCGCAAAAGCAATCTGGCCAGCAGGTGTGGGCGTTGGCCTATATCGGGGTTGAGTAATTACCGGCCCGTCAGCCTTTTGTAATCTTGCAGGGCGAAGCGGTCCGTCATTCCGGCGATATAGTCCGACACAATCCGAGCCAGCGCGATCTCGTCTTGCGACGCCTCTATATCTTCGTGCCAGCGCGCAGGCATCTGCTTGGGATCATTGAGGTATATCGGAAACAGCTCTTGCACGACCGTGCTGACTTCGGCGCGCACCTCCATCACACTAGGGGCGCGGTACATCCGCGTGAACAGAAACGCGCGAATTTCCTTGAGCTGCGCCCACAGGCCGTTTGAGAACTGAACCACCGGATAACCCAGGTGCCGGATATCTTCGACCGCCTGTGCCCCTGACTCAGCGATCAGTCCGCGCGAGGTGTCGATCACATCTGACACCATGACGCCAAACACCCGCCGTAGCGCCTCATGCCTGCGGCGATAGGGATCAAGACCGGGATATTTTCGGTCCACCTCTGCATAGCAGTCGCCCACGATCGGCAATTGCTGGATTTCATCATCCGTGAACAGGTTGGCCCTCAGGCCGTCCAACAGATCGTGGTTGTTGTAGGCAATGTCGTCTGACAGTGCGGCCACCTGCGCCTCGGCACTGGCATGCGTGTGCAGTTCAAGATCGAAGCCTTCATTGCACTCGGCCAAAGCCCAGGGCAATTCCCCAGTCACGGGCCCGTTATGCTTGGCTATGCCCTCAAGACATTCCCAAGTCAGGTTGCAGCCATCGAACTCTGCATAGTGACGCTCAAGTTTGGTTACGATCCGAATGGCCTGCGCGTTGTGGTCGAACCCGCCATAGGGCTCCATCAACGCATGCAAAGCGTCTTCCCCGGTATGACCGAAAGGCGTGTGCCCGAGGTCATGGGCCAGCGCGACCGCTTCGGTCAGCTCTGGGTTCAGGCCCAAAGCCCCGGCAATCGTGCGCGCCACCTGTGCGACTTCGATGGAATGGGTCAAACGGGTGCGATAGCTGTCACCCTCATGCTCGACAAACACTTGCGTCTTGTGTTTGAGCCGCCGAAACGCACTGGCGTGAATGATCCGGTCCCGGTCACGTTGAAAGCATGACCGGAAACTGCTTTCCTCCTCAGGTACAAGCCGCCCCCTTGCGCGGCCTGGGTCCGAGGCAAAACCTGCTCTGTCCAAAGGTCATGTCCTTGTCGCCTGTCCTTGCACTTTCTATATTGTAAGGCGTAAAGGAAATAAACCTTTGGAGACTGGCATGAATCTGCCCCCCACAGTCACAGAACGCGCCTTTGAACGTCTCGCCGAGATCGGCGCGGCGGATCAGGGTCAGGCCCTGCGCGTCGCAGTGGAAGGCGGCGGATGTTCCGGATTTCAATACGAAATCGCGCTGGATGAACCCAAAGAGGACGACCTTGTGCTGGAAGGCAAAGGCCAAAAGGTGATTGTCGACTCGATTTCCTTGCCGTTTCTGGAAAACGCGGTGATCGATTTCACGCAGGAACTGATCGGCGCAAGGTTTGTGATCGAAAACCCGAACGCTACTTCTTCCTGCGGTTGCGGTACTTCATTTTCAATGTGACCTTGCCCTGCCCGCGCGGTTGAGGGATAGATCAACCGGCAGCCAGCCGGAGGATCGCGCATGAAAATCGCCACGTTCAACATCAACGGCATCAAAGCGCGGGCCGAGGCCCTGCCCCGGTGGCTGGATGAGGCGCAGCCTGATGTCGTTTTGCTGCAAGAGATCAAGTCGATCGACGAGAACTTCCCGCGCGAGATATTTGAAGAGCGGGGTTACAACGTCGAAACGCACGGACAGAAAAGCTTCAACGGCGTGGCGATCCTGTCAAAGCTACCGCTTGAAGACGTATCTCGCGGCCTGCCCGGCGACGACGAGGACGAACAGGCGCGCTGGATCGAGGCGACGGTGATTGGCAAACAGGCGCTGCGTATCTGCGGGCTGTATCTGCCCAACGGCAACCCGGCCCCAGGTCCGAAATACGATTACAAACTGGCGTGGATGGAGCGGCTGTTTCACCGCGCGCGCGATCTGATGGCCAGCGAAGATCCGGCACTGATGGCGGGTGACTACAACATCATCCCGCAGGCCGAAGACGCAGCCCGTCCGGATGCCTGGCGCGAGGACGCCCTGTTCCGCCCCGAAAGCCGCGCCGCGTTTCGCAAAGTGCTGAACCTCGGGTTCACCGAGGCTTTTCGAGCGCGCATTCAGGGGCCGGGGCATTATTCCTTTTGGGACTATCAGGCCGGGGCATGGAACAAGAATGACGGCATTCGAATCGACCATTTCCTGCTGACACCGCAGGCTGCCGATCTGATGCGCGACTGTCAGATTGATTCAGCGGTGCGCGGGCACGAAAAGCCCTCGGATCACGTGCCGGTCTGGGTTGACCTCGACCTGTAACTGTTCACGCCGTTGCGTCGAAGCTGTAGATCCACTCGTATTTCTTCGCCAATTGAGCCCCAACGGCCATCAGAGCCATCTGCGCCGCCAATCGCATTGGTCCGCGCAAGTGGAAGTTGCGCGCATTTGCTCCGGCGGCGGCAACAACTTGCCTTGCCCTGGGGCGGCGCTGCGTTTCGTAGGCGGTAAGGGCTTGTTTCACACCCGATTGGTCTTTGAAAGCACGGGCCAAAATCCACGCATCCTCCAACGCCAGACATGCGCCCTGCGCCATGAAGGGCAGCGTGGGATGGGCCGAGTCGCCCAGCAGCGCTAGACGCCCGTTTTGCCAGCTTTGCGCGACGGGGCGCAGGAACAGGGCCCACAGGTGGGTTTCGGTCACCTCGGCCAGAACATCGTGCACCGGACCGCCGAAATCTGCAAAGCGCGCGCGCAGATCATTGGTGTCGCCTTGCAGACGCCAGCCTTCCTCTCGCCAATCCGAACGTTCTTCAATCGCCACCACATTCATCAGACGCTGATCGCGCAGCGGATAGGTGACCACATGGCGGCCGGGACCCATAGTCAGAGATGCACGCGGCATCTCTTCGCGTTGCGACCAGGGGATCGTTGCCCGCCAAGCGACCTGATGGGTGAACTGAGGCGCCTCGGTGCCGTTCAGGTTCGGTCGGATCGTGCTGCGCCCGCCATCTGCGGCAATGACACATTCCGACCGCAGCCGCTCGCCGCCCTCCAGTACGACATCGGCCTCGCTTGGATGTTTGACAACCTGTGTCACGCGCGCGCTCAACCGGATATCAACCCCCGCCTCCCGCGCCGCCCGGTGCAACAGGTTCAACAGATCGGCACGGTGATAATAGTAGGTCGGACCAGCCGCAGGCACAGGAACCCGGCTGATCACGCGGCCCTTACGGTAATCGCGCAGCGTCGTTCCGTAGGACAGCTGCCCGCCCTCGGGTACGCTTCCCAGCACGCCAAGCGCCCGTAAAACCGCGATACCGTTGGCACTGATCTGCAATCCTGCGCCGACCTCGGTCAGGGCCGGAGCCTGTTCCAGAACCGTCACCTGCGCCCCGCGGTGCCGCAGCGCCAGAGCAGCCGCCAGCCCGCCGATGCCGCCGCCGATGACACTGAATTTCAGACCGTCGATATTCATGGCACCCCCTTAACGCAAAAACGCCGAGGCCACAGGCCCCGGCGCTGGTGTTTTCCCGAGTTTTTCAGCGATCAATCGTCGCGGTGGACCTTCTCGCGGCGCTCGTGGCGTTCCTGAGCCTCAAGCGTCATGGTCGCGATCGGACGCGCATCCAACCGTTTCAGCGAGATCGGATCGCCCGTCATCTCGCAATAGCCATACTCACCCTCGTCGATGCGGCGCAGGGCCGAGTCGATCTTGGCCACCAGCTTGCGCTGACGATCCCGAGTGCGCAGCTCCAGCGCGCGGTCGGTTTCCTCGCTCGCGCGGTCGGCAACGTCCGGAATGTTACGGGTGTTGTCCTGCAGCCCTTCGATCGTGTCGCGGCTGCCTGCCAATAGTTCGTTCTTCCAATCCATCAGCTTGCGACGGAAATACTCAAGCTGACGGTCATTCATGAAAGGCTCATCTTCGGCCGGACGGTAATCCTCCGGCAGAAAAACTTCCTGCTTCATCTTTGCTCCCTCGGTATGGCCAGAAACGTCGGCAGCAATTGTTTCACCTGACATTTGGCTCTCCCTTCTGCGGAGCGTTTATCTGACGCACGTGCGAATGTCACTACACAAACGTCGTCTTGATACGTCACGTTTCTGACTTGTCTAAATATGATACATGTAACAACAAAAGCTTGTTTTTCTGCGGAATTCATTGGGCATTTTTGCGGCAAATCACAACCAAAGGGGCAGTCGACTTCAGTCGAATCACGCCAAAAGGACTGAAGGCGCAGTGAATTTCATGGTGCTGGACGCCGCGGCCCCGCTTGTCAAAATCATCGCCTCTCTATAACCCGAACGGCACAGATTGCGCGAAACCACACGAGGGGCCCATGACCGCACGTTTCCAAGGCACCGCAGAGTATGTTGCCACCGACGACCTGAACATTGCGGTAAACGCTGCCGTGACGTTGGAACGTCCGCTGCTGGTCAAGGGTGAGCCCGGCACCGGCAAGACCGAGCTGGCGAAGCAGGTAGCCGATGCGCTGGGGCTTAAGATGATCGAGTGGAATGTAAAATCCACCACCCGCGCGCAGCAGGGCCTGTATGAATATGATGCGGTCAGTCGCCTGCGCGACAGCCAGTTGGGCGATGAGCGCGTGCATGACGTTTCGAACTATATCCGCAAAGGCAAACTGTGGCAGGCGTTCGAGGCCGGCGAAAAGGTTGTTCTGCTGATCGATGAGATCGACAAGGCCGATATCGAGTTCCCCAACGACCTCCTGCAGGAACTCGATAAAATGGAGTTCCACGTCTATGAGACCGGTGAGACCATCCGGGCCAGGCATCGTCCCATCGTCATCGTCACCTCGAACAACGAGAAGGAACTGCCGGACGCCTTCCTGCGCCGCTGCTTCTTCCACTATATCCGCTTTCCGGACGAGGTGACCATGCGCCGGATCGTCGAGGTGCACCACCCCGGCATCAAAGATGCACTGCTGACCACCGCGTTGACCCAGTTCTATGAAATCCGCGAGACGCAGGGCCTTAAGAAAAAACCCTCGACATCCGAAGTTCTGGACTGGCTGAAGCTGCTGTTGGCCGAAGACCTCACATCCGAGGACTTAAAACGCGATGGCGCCAACGCCCTGCCCAAGCTACACGGTGCATTGTTGAAGAATGAACAAGACGTGCATCTATTCGAGCGTCTCGCGTTCATGGCGCGTGCCAAACGCTGAGCCCAGTGAACAACCGGTGATCGCCGCTTGCTTTGAGCTGGCCTGCCTGTCAGCATTGCAGATGGCGGTCCGGTGTGTCCGGGCTATGTATGACCGGACAAGACGGGACATTCTGAATGGCTGACACTCTGACCACCCGCGCGCTGCAACCCGAAGACCGCGCAGACTGGTCCGACATGTGGCGCGACTATCTGGCATTCTATGAAACATCTGTGCCGGATGAAGTCTTTGACACCACCTTTGCACGCCTGTTGGGCGACGATCCGCATGAGTTTTCGTGCTTTGTCGGCGAAACAAATGGGCGACTGGTTGGTCTGACCCATTACCTGTTTCATCGCCACGCTTGGAAGGTTGAATCCGTCTGTTACTTGCAGGACCTTTACGCCCGGCCCGAGGCACGCGGCACCGGCGTCGGTCGCGCCCTAATCCAAGCTGTGTATGATGAGGCCGATCGTCAAGGAGCCCCGTCTGTCTACTGGCTGACGCAAGATTTCAACCACACCGCCCGCAAGCTATATGACCGCATCGGCAAGCAGACGCCATTCATCCGGTACCAGCGTCCATGATGCGTTGGACCGCGATCATTGCCGCTTTGACGCTGGTGGGCTGCGCGACTGTTGAGACAAACGAAGTCCCGACCCGCGTTCAGGTCATCGAGGAAAAACTGCCACCAGCCAAAACGTTTACCCGTTCGACCCCCACGCCTGCGGGCAGGTCGAACGCAAATATCGCGGCTGATTTCGTATCCTTGCATTTTGCGCTGGAAGGGGGCGCTCAATTACCGGTGTTCACTCGGTTCGAAACCCCGATCACCGTCCGCCTGACCGGCGCTCCTACCCCGTCGATGCAGCGCGACCTGACCCGCTTGCTGAACCGCTTGCGCCGTGAAGCCGGAATCGACATCAGTCAAATCTCGGACGGTACGGCCAACATCACCATCGAGGCCGTCAGCCAGGACGAAATCCATGCCATCCTGCCGCAGGCGGCCTGTTTCGTGGTGCCCAACTCTTCAAGTTTCGAGGAATACCGACGCGACCGACGCAAACAGAAAAGCAGCTGGTCCCGCCTGCGCAGCCGAGAGCGTCTGGGGATTTTTATCCCCTACGATGTCAGCCCACAGGAAAAGCGCGACTGTCTGCATGAAGAGGTCGCGCAGGCGCTGGGGCCGTTAAACGACCTGTACCACCTGCCGGATTCGGTGTTCAACGATGACAACATCCACACCGTCCTGACGGGTTTCGACATGCTGATCCTGCGCACGGCCTATGCGCCCGAACTGCGCAGCGGCATGACCCGCGAACAGGTCGAAGCCGCCCTGCCCGGCGTTCTCAGCCGCCTGAACCCGCGCGGTGATGCTCTGCCTGCGCAACCGGTTTCAGAAACACCGCGAGAGTGGATCAACGCGATTCAGAAATCTCTGCGACCGACACGCAGGGCAAAAAGGCGTCTGAGAGACGCCCAAATGGCCACCCGGATCGGGCAGGAACAAGGCTGGACCGACCACCGCCGCGCCTACCCCTATTATGTGATGGGCCGTATGGAGCAGTTCGATAACCCACAGGAGGCACTGCGCAACTATCAGATTGCCCTGCAATTCCTGCGCGCCACTCCCGGCACCGAGGTTCATCAGGCCTATATCACCACCCAGACCGCCGCTTATGCGCTGGCGCAGGGCAAAGGCCCCGAAGCTCTGCCTGAACTGGATAAGGCCATCGACGTGATGACACGCGCCGAAAACGCATCGCAACTGGCCACGCTGCTGCTGCTGAAATCCGAAGCGCTCAATCAGGCAGGCCGGACCGCTCAGGCACGTTCCGTCAGGCTGGACAGTCTGGGATGGGCACGCTACGGCTTCGGCTCGGAAACGGTGGTCCGGTCGCTGATGCAGGACGTTGCCGAAGGACCTCGCAATAACAGGGGCGGATAACGCATGGTCGTGGTTTTGGGAATGGCGATACTGGGGGCAATCCTTGGGGCGCTGACGGCACGCAAACGCAATGGTAACGGTGCCGACATGGCCCAATACGCTGTCGGCTATGGCATTGCCTTTGCGCTTACCGGGCTGGTGCTGTCGCTGATCCTTGTAAGGATTGTGGGTTAAGCGATGTTTCTGCCCTTTTTCGAAAACCTCCGCAAAGCTGGCATTCCCGTTTCTTTACGCGAATACCTGACGTTTCTGGAGGGTATGAAAAAGGGTCTGGCCACCTACGATGTCGAGGCATTTTATTATCTCGCCCGCGTCTCGATGGTGAAGGATGAACGTAACATCGACAAGTTCGACCGCGCCTTTGCCGCCAGTTTCGAAGGGCTGAATGAGATCAGCTTTGATCAGGTGCTCGAGGCGGTCGATATTCCGGCCGACTGGCTGGCCAAGATGGCCGAAAAACACCTGTCTGACGAAGAAAAGGCAGAGATCGAGGCTTTGGGCGGCTTTGACAAGCTGATGGAATCGCTGCGCGAGCGTTTGGCCGAACAGCAAGGCCGCCATCAGGGCGGCAACAAATGGATCGGCACTGCCGGGACGTCTCCGTTCGGGGCTTATGGCTACAACCCCGAAGGCGTCCGTATCGGGCAGAAGGAAAGCCGACATCAGCGCGCGGTCAAGGTCTGGGACAAGCGCGAATTCAAGAATTTAGACGACACGGTTGAATTGGGCACTCGAAACATCAAGGTCGCTCTGAAACGCCTGCGCCGCTGGGCGCGCGAGGGTGCTGCCGAGGAACTGGATCTGGACGGCACCATCCGCGCCACGGCCGAGCACGGCTATCTGGACGTCAAAACCCGCCCCGAGCGTCACAACGCGGTCAAGGTGCTGCTGTTTCTGGACGTGGGCGGTTCGATGGATCCGCATATCAAGGTGGTTGAAGAGCTGTTTTCAGCGGCCCGGACCGAGTTCAAGCATCTGGAGTATTACTACTTCCACAACTGCCTGTATGAAGGTGTCTGGCGCGACAATCGCCGTCGCTGGGATCAGCAGACCCCAACGCATGAGGTGCTGCGGACCTACGGTTCAGATTACAAATGCATCTTTGTCGGCGACGCCTCGATGAGCCCCTACGAGATCGCCTATCCCGGCGGCGCCAATGAACACTGGAACAAGGAGGCAGGTCAGGTTTGGCTGCAACGCGCACGCGAACAGTGGCCGTCAAACCTGTGGATCAACCCGGTGCCCGAGAAATACTGGGAATACACCCACTCGATCGGCATGATCCAGGAAATTTTTGAGGATCGCATGGTGCCGATGACCCTGGCCGGACTGGAACAGGGAATGAAGGAATTGACGCGGTAAATAGGGTTAGGCGGATGGCAGCTCTGAGCCCATAGTGACAGATGTGATTTTGGTTTCTTCGCATTGCCGAAACGTTTTACGATAGCAATAGTTGAACGAATAGAAGGCAGATCAGTTGAGCCAACTTCCCGCTCCATTCCGACTTGCGGTGCCGGATGACATTGAAGGGGTATTACCTCTAGCAATCTCAACGGTTCCCGGATTTGTAGAAACTCTGTGGTCGAGATTGGCTCTCGAAAATGAGGCTGCCGATGCGTTTGGCCGACGCGTTCAAAATACCTTCATTGATGAAAAGAACACAATCGTCGCAGACATAGACGAGCAAATCGCGGCAATGCTTGTTAGCTTCAAGATTGCTGATAAACCGAACCCGTTTGTTCGGGAAATCGACGAGATGCTCGTTCCCGTGACGAAACTCTACTCGAAAGCACAAGGTGCTTGGTACGTCCATGGGATTGCCACCGCGGCTGAGTTCCAAGGGCGTGGGCTATCATCGAAACTGATGGTGCTTGCGGAAGAGCGCGCAATCACAGCCGGCGCTTTTGAAATTTGCCTCCTAGTCGTCGACACAAATCAGAACGCCATCAGGTTCTATGAAAAGCGGGGCTACGCAGTGACCGCGTCTGAACCTTTTGTCGGATGCGGCGCAGACACTGAAGCCACGCAATGGCTGCTTATGAACAAAGCGCTTATGCGAATTTCACACTAAGGCAGGCAACGACCGCTCCGTCCGCAAAGCGGACAAATTGCCCAACCCGATATTGCCTCACAACCAGCGTTCGCCCATATCTATCCTATGCTACGCTTCACCCCTATCCTGCTGGCCATTGCCTATGCCATCGTGATGTACCGGATTTCCGTCTGGCGAACGCACCGAGAGCTGGATGCGAAATCGACCGAACTGGCCGATCCGGTGCTGAAACGCATGACTGACAGGCTGGCCGCCGCGCTCGAGATCGACCGGGTCCCGGTTTACATCTACGAGATCGACCCGGTGAACGGTCTGGCGGCTGCTGACGGGCGGATATTCATTACGCGCGGCTTTTATCGCAAGTTCCGTAACGGAGAGGTTTCGGCCGAGGAAATGGCCAGCGTTATAGCACATGAGCTGGGGCATGTTGCGCTGGGGCATGCGCGGCGGCGGATGATCGATTTTTCCGGCCAAAACGCATTGCGGGCAGCGTTGATGATGCTGTTGAACCGGTTCATTCCCTTCATCGGCGCGTGGATTGCCAATATGCTGACACATCTGCTGGCCTCGCGCCTTTCGCGCGGGGATGAATATGAGGCCGATGAATATGCCGCTGCTTTGCTGACCAAGGCCGGTATTGGGATCGGGCCGCAGAAATCCTTGTTCCACAAGCTGGAAGACCTGACCCAGCAGCGCGCCGGAGTGGTTCCCGCATGGTTGATGAGCCATCCGAACACCGATGAACGGATTGCGGCGCTGGAAGCGCTTGAGCAGCGGTGGGGCGTGGGCAGATAGCTTCAGATGCGAGGGGTCGGCCCGCCGTCATTGGCGCTTCCAGTTGCGGCTCCCCGGGATTTTTACAGCCAGATGAAAACGGATCCGGGTTTAAGTGGTGAGCGCTTTTCCCAGACGCGGCAGACGTGCCTTTTTCATCAGCGCCCGAAGGGTCCATTCGTCTCCGGACAGGCGATTGGCTTCAGCCAGGACGCGGTTGGCTGTGTCGGCCATGCCATCCGGGTCGTTTTGCCAGAAGCTATGTAGCAGGCTGTCGGGGTCGCGACGTTCAAGTCCTTCTTCCGATAGAATATTTCTTGGAAAATCCTTGGCGTTGACGGTGACGATGACATCCGCCGAAGCTGTAATGGCCGTGGCGAGAACGTGAAT
This sequence comes from Ruegeria sp. YTSC199, assembly GCF_059609725.1. Taxonomy (NCBI): domain Bacteria; kingdom Pseudomonadati; phylum Pseudomonadota; class Alphaproteobacteria; order Rhodobacterales; family Roseobacteraceae; genus Ruegeria; species Ruegeria sp. YTSC199. Next base: position 222,830 of record NZ_JBXWMF010000006.1, on the reverse strand, counting down.
ATCGGCACTGTCGGGAAGCCAGAGGCGCTGTTCAACGCCCGGCTGGGCTCCGCGTTCCGCGTCTGGCCAGTGCGCTTGAGTCAGGGCGATTTCGGCGCGGGCCTGTACCTCGCCCTCCGGGCCAAGTTTGCGGGCGGCACGGGCCCATTCCTCGAGGATGCGAGCCGACCAGATGGGTTGAAAATGACCGCGTTTGGCCGCGCCCAGCAGCATCTCTCGCATCACCGTGGGGTAGATGACACAGGTATCCAGAACAGCTTTCACAGCCGGTAGAACACGGCTTTGAGGTAGCCGCTTTCGGCCAGTTGCGGCAATTGCGGGTGATCAGGTCCGGCAAAGCCTGTGTGGATCAGCTGTGCCTGCCGCCCTGCCCGACCAATACCGCGCGATGAGGCATCGCGGAAACGGCCAAGATCGGCCGCGTGAGAACAAGAACACAGGCCGAGGTAACCGCCAAGCTTAACCAGGGGCGCCGCCAGCCGCGCCACGCGTTCATAGGCCCGAAGCCCCGCATCCAGCGCCTGTTTCGAGGGCGCAAAGGCTGGCGGATCGCAGATGACCACATCGAATTGTGCGCCTTCTTCGCCCAGTTGGGTGAGTACTTCGAAGGCATCACCCTGCCGGGTCTGGAAGCGGTCGGCACAACCCGAGGCATCAGCGCCCTGTGCGGCCAGCTCAAGCGCTGCGGCCGATCCGTCAACGGAATAAGCCTGCGCCGCCCCTCCGGCCAACATCGCCAGACCGAACCCGCCGACGTGGCTGAACACGTCCAACACATGTGCGCCCGGCTGTACCAGCCGCGCGGCGAAAGTATGGTTGGGGCGCTGATCGTAGAACAGGCCGGTTTTCTGACCACCGGTCAGGTCGGCCATATACGTGGCCCCGTTCATTGGCACCGGCAGCGGCGCTTCAGGCGCGGTACCGCGCAGAGTTTGGTTCTCGTCATCCAGCCCCTCAAGCCCACGGGTGCGGCCCGAGGCGTTTTTCAACACCGTCGTCACGCCGGTGACGCGGACCAAAGCATCGGTCAACGTGTCCAGATGCGCCTCGGCCCAGGCAGCGTTGGGTTGTATGACGCAGGCGTCCCCGAACCGGTCGATGATCACGCCGGGAAAGCCGTCCGCTTCGGCGTGGATCAGGCGGTAAAACGGCGCGTCGAACAGGCGCTCGCGCATCTCCAACGCGCGGCGCAAACGGGTTTCAAACCATTCGGCGTTCAGTTCCGCATACAGATTGCGATCCAGAACACGGCACATGATCTTGGACTCGGGGTTCACCGCGACCAATGCGATGGGCGCGCGTTTCTCGTCCTCGAGCACAGCCAAGGCCCCAGCCGGGATTTTTCGTGTCCGACGGTCGGTGACGATGTCATTGGCATAGACCCACGGGAAGCCATGGCGCAAACCGCGCGCGTTGGCTTTGGGTTTCAGGCGGATACGGGGGCGGTCAGTGGCTTGGGTCATGACGCCCTCATAGTAGTGAACGCGTCGGGGGGAAAGCCCTAGCGGGGCCGGGATCGCCAGCCGCCGCGCCGTTTCGGCGCCCGCGCCGATTGCAGCCCTTCGGCCAGTACCTGAGTCATCGGGTGATCCGCCTCTTGCGCGGCGTAGGCGGCGTGCAACTCGGTCAGGGCCTGCTTTTGGTCCCGCTCTTCCGGCAGGCTAAGCGCCCAGTCCAGGAAGATGCTGCGGCATTCGGGCAGCGTGATACCGTCTATGCGATAAGCCTCTCGGATCAGGCCCTTGTGATCATTCGGATCGTCACTGCGCGGCATCTTTCCCCTCCTCGATCACGCTGCCGATGACTCCGGCGGCGGCGGTATAACTTTCCTGCAAGGCGGCCTGAAGCTGTTCGACCTGTTCGTACCCGGTCGCGCGGCACAGGAAGGCTGCACCACCCTCGCCGATATTGTCGGCCTCGATCACCTTGCCCGACAGCAGCCGGGCCGCGCATTGCACTGACCAACATAGTTCGTAGCAATCCTTGAGCGTTTGCGCTTGAGCGACATTCAGCAATCCCGCAGCGACAGCACCGTCCAACCCGGACTGTACGTCACGCTGCGCGACGCCCGACAACAGCGCCCCGGTTTCGGCCATCAGCTCGATATCCATCATCCGGCCCGCACCGTTCTTGGCATCCCATATCCCGGCCGGAGATTTGGCTGCCGCCAGACGAGCGCGCATCTCGGCCACTTCACGCAGGACCTTTCCGCGATCTTCGTGCTTTTTCAGGAATTCAGCGCGGAAGGTCTCGATATCCTGCGCCAGCCCGGCGTTTCCGGCCACCACGCGGGCACGGGTCAGGGCCAGATGCTCCCACACCCAGGCTTCGTTCTGCTGATAGTTGGTAAAGCTGGCCCAACTGGTCGCCACCGGCCCCTGATTACCCGAGGGGCGCAGGCGCATGTCGACCTCGTAAAGCCGCCCCTGAGACATCGGCGCCGACAACGCCGTAATCAGAGCCTGCGTAAAACGGGCGTAATAGGTGCGCGTAGCCAGAGGGCGCGGGCCGTCGGACATGTCCTGATCCTGCGGGTCATAGATTACGATCATATCCAGATCGGATTGAGAATTGATCCGCCCCGCCCCGATCGATCCCATGCCCAGCACAGCCGCCCCACGTCCCGGCGCAGGTCCGTGTTTCTTGGCGAATTGCTCGGTCACACAAGGCAGGATCGCAGCGATCACCGTGCTGGCCAGTTCGGCATATTGCTGCCCGGCATGCGCCCCGTCGATCAACCCGCGCAGATGATGAACCCCGATGCGGAAATGCCATTCCTTGCACCAGCGCCGGGCGTAATCGAGCTGTGTTTCATAGTCCACCTCGTGCTCCAGCGCCTGTGACAGTTCGGCCTGCAACACCGGCTGCCCGGGCCAGTCGGCGAAGAAACTGCCGCCAATCACCGCATCGAACACGGCTGCATTGCGCGACAGATGCTCGGCCAGCGCGTGCGAGGTCCCCACGATATCCACCAGCAGGTCGATCAGTTGCGGGTTGGCTTCGAACAGGGAAAACAGCTGCACCCCGGCGGGCAAGCCTGACAGGAATCCGTCCAACGCCATCAGCGCCTCATCCGGTTTTGCGGTTTTCGACAATCGCGAGAGCAGTTCGGGCTTGAGCCGTTCGAATATCCGTGCGCCCCGCTGTGAGCGCAGCGCCGGATAGGTGGGCCAGCGAGCCAGAACGCTTTGGTCGAACACGGCTTCTTTGGCCGGTGCCGTGGTCGAAGAGCCGGGAGCAAAGAACCCTTCGGTCAGTTCATGAACCTCGGTCAGGCGACGCGTCAATTCGGCGGTCAACCCGGTGCTGCCGATCCCCATCAGACAGGCAACGCGTTCGATCCCGTCCTCCGATTGAGGCACCTTGTGGGTCTGCGAGTCATGAACCATCTGGATGCGATGTTCGACCTCGCGATGGGCGCGGTAGTGGTCGGTCAGCTTGTCGGCAACCTCCTGCGGGATCCAGCCTTTTTCGGCCAGCGCGGTCAGGCCGGGCACCGTGCCCCGCACCCGCAGATCAGGGTCGCGGCCCCCGGCGATCAACTGGCGGGTCTGGGTGAAAAACTCAATCTCACGGATACCGCCCTGCCCCAGCTTCATGTCATGGCCCGGGATCGTCAGCGCTCCGCCGGTGCCCTTGTTTTCACGAATACGCAGGCGCATGTCGTGGGCGTCCTGAATGGCTGCAAAATCCAGATGGCGGCGCCAGACAAAGGGTCGCAGCGTATCCAGAAAGCGTTGTCCTGCCGCCAAATCGCCGGCACAGGCGCGCGCCTTGATATACGCGGCGCGTTCCCATGTGCGGCCGAGGCTTTCATAATACCGCTCGGCGGCCTCGGCCGCCATGCAGACCGGGGTAACTGCCGGATCGGGGCGCAGGCGCAGATCGGTGCGAAACACATAGCCGTCAGCGGTCTTGTCGCTGAGCGTGGCGCAGAAATTCCGCGTCGCCCGCACCATGCCGTGTCGCGCGTCATAAAAGTCATCCGGGTCAAAGCGGGTTTCATCGAACAGCACGATCAGGTCGATATCCGAACTGTAGTTCAGTTCGTGTGCGCCCATCTTACCCATCGCCAGAATGATCATCCCGGCGGCGGTTTCGACATCATCCGGCCCCATACCGGGCAGCTTGCCGCGCCGGATCAACGCCGCGATCTCGGCCTTGGCGGCTACATCCGCAGCCAGCGCGCCGAATTCCGTCAGTGCCGCTGTGACCTTCTCCAACGGCCACGCCCCGGCCAGATCAGCCAGCGCTGTTAACAGGGCCATCTGCCGTTTTGCCTGACGCAATCCCGGCTTTAACTGATCCGGCGGCAGGGTTTTTGCCGCAGCCATGACCCCGGCCAGCGCCTGATCGGGATGCTGAAGGGCCTGCGGCAACCATTCGCGTTCATGCTCGATCAGGCTCTTCAGGTAGGGGCTGGACCCGGCCGCCCCTTCAATCAACTCGCCCTGTTCGGGCGTAACGTCGGATACTGCGTTCAGCGCCTCCTGGCCCAAAGAGGCATCAAAGGCACGCGGAACGCGGTGGATGGTCAGCGGGCCGGTCATTGCACCTCCAACGGGGTATCCTGGCTGAAACTGTTGACCCAGACGTCCAGGCGCCGCTCCCACAGGGATGAGATCAGCATCGCCTCCCACGTGTCTGATCCGGGGCGCTGATAGTCCGCGCGATAGGTCAGCAGCACGATGTCACTGGTCAGAATCCTCAGCTTTGTCTCACTCAGTTCGTAGCGAGCCATGGTCGGTGCATCGGCAAACTGCCCAACATGATCATCCCGATTGGCAAATCCGGTCGGATACACTCCCAGAAAATCCGCACTCAGCAGCGCCCGGTCAGCCGAGGCATTGCCGTCGACTAACGCAGCCCAGACCTGCTTTTCCAAAGAGAGAATTTCGTCCAGCGCCGGAGGTGATGTTTGTTCAGTATTCTGCATGCGCGAAATCTGCGCCCGATCCGGGCGAAGGTCAACCGGAGAAGGTTTCGCCGCACTTAATGTAAATCTTTTTCACATCGACCCCTTGCAACGGGCCGCGCGCTGCCCATCTTAAGAATGTCAAAACGATTAACATCAACCCCGGAGACCACAAATGACTGCACTATCCGACCCCGCCGTCCCTGAAAACCCGGGATGGCTGCACCGTATCGAAGCCTGGCTTGACGACAAAGGCAAGGGCGCCTGGATCGCCGTCATGGTCCTTGGTTTCATCTTCTTCTGGCCAGTCGGCCTCGCCCTTCTGGCCTACCTGATCTGGAGCAAACGCATGTTCAGCAAATCCTGCAGCCGCCGCAAATCCTGGCACAGCCACATGAGCGCGATGAAGCCTTCGGGTAACAGCGCATTTGACGCCTACAAGGCCGACACTCTGGCGCGTCTGGAGCGGGAACAGCAGGACTTCGAGGCTTTCCTGCGCCGTCTGCGCGAAGCCAAAGACAAGGCCGAGTTCGATCAGTTTATGGACGAACGCACCAGCGAAAACCGCGATGAGGCCGAAAACGGCGAGCGCGCCTAATCCAATCTTGCCCTGTCCCGTCTTTCGGGACAGGGTGACCCCAATCAACGACGCGGATTACACTGAATGACTCACCTGCCTGATCCAGACAGCCAACCCGAATTCTATCAATCGGTCGCAACCAAGCGCTTTGTTGCATGGCTTTTTGACATCGCCTTTATCTCACTGCTGTGCATCGTGCCGGTTTTCCTGACCTTCGGCGCGGGGCTGTTCTTTCTGCCGCTGATCTATGGCGTCATCAGTTTCGTCTATCGCGTCGTCACGATTGCCAACGGATCGGCAACGCTGGGGATGCGGTTCATGGGGATCGAACTGCGCGACGCCTTTGGGTCCCGCTTGGATACTGGTAAGGCCGTGGCCCACACTGCCGGGTATTTCATCAGCATGGCGTTTTTCGTGGTTCAGATCATTTCCGTCATAATGATGCTGACCAGCGCGCGCTGTCAGGGCCTGACCGATGCGTTCCTTGGTACGGTAATGATCAACCAGCGAGCATAAAAATCAGCCGATTGAATCACTTGGCGGCTCAAGGAACCGTTGTTATCATCCTATCTCAGGAAACACGGAACCTTCATGCGACACACGCTGCCAATAGCGCCGCAATTCTATGTGACGGCACCCCAGCCCTGCCCTTACCTTGAGGGCAGGATGGAGCGCAAGCTGTTCACCGCCCTGCAGGGCGAAGGGGCCGATCAGCTGAACAACTCACTGTCGCAACAGGGATTTCGCCGGTCTCAGAACGTACTTTACCGCCCGTCCTGCACCGATTGCGCAGCCTGTCTGTCCGCCCGCATCGACGTCTCGGCTTTTCGCCCCAGCAAAAGCCAGAAACGCACCGCCAAACGCAATGCGCACCTGCGGCGCCGGGCAAATTCGCCTTGGGCAACGGATGAGCAGTACGATCTGTTTCGCCGCTATCTCGATAGCCGCCACGCCGATGGCGGCATGGCCGATATGGACGTGTTTGAATTCGCCGCCATGATTGAAGAAACCCCGATCCGCAGCCGCGTGGTGGAATATGCCGACCCCGAAACCGATCAACTGATTGCCGTCAGCCTGACCGACGTTCTGGATGACGGGCTGAGCATGGTCTATTCCTTCTATGACCCGGAACAGCCCCAAAACTCGCTGGGCACCCATATGATCCTCGATCATATCGACATCGCGCGCGAGGCTGGCCTGCCCTATGTCTATCTTGGCTATTGGGTGCCTGGCAGCCCCAAGATGGGATACAAAGCACGTTTCTCGGGGCTTGAGGCCTATATGCAGGGCAATTGGAACCGCGTCGACAATCCGGCTGCATTGGCCGAGGCCAGCCATCACCCCCTCTCTACGGCCCCGATCGCGGAACAGGTAGCAGGCATACAGCTGCCCGACCGCCACCCGACCAAAGGCTGATCTTTCATGCATCAGAGCCTACACGCCGTTACCCTGGTGGTATCGGATTACGATACCGCCATCGCGTTCTACACCCGAACACTGAACTTCACCCTGACGCAGGATATTGATCTGGGCGGCGGCAAACGTTGGGTGCTGGTGACGCCTCCGGGTTCAGCCGGCGCCGCCCTTTTGCTGGCCCGGGCTGACGGTCCGAACCAGACCGCCGCCATCGGCAACCAGACCGGAGGACGCGTAGGCTTCTTCCTGCAAACGGATGACTTTGATCGCGACCACGCCGCAATGCGTGCCAAAGGCGTCCATTTCGAAGAAGACCCAAGAAACGAACCCTATGGCACGGTCGCCGTCTGGTGCGACCCGTTCGGCAATCGCTGGGACCTGATCCAGTTCACCTGATGCACCCGTCCTCTGGGTAATTAATCCCCGGGGTTGAATTGGCCGCAGGCCAAGTAAACGCTGGCCGCTTCCGCAATTCACCAAAGCAAAGGGGGCCGTGCGGCCCCCTTTTTCATTTGATTACGGCGAAACATCAGTTCGGGATCAGATCCGGTACGATGGTCACAATCGACGGGAAGAACCACAGGATCGCAATCCCCACGACCTGAATGATCACGAAGGGCACGATACCGCGATAGATATGGCCCGTCGTCACCTCTTTCGGCGCGACCCCCCGCAGGTAGAACAGCGCAAAGCCGAACGGTGGCGTCAGGAACGAGGTCTGCAGGTTGACCGCCACCATGATCGTCACCCATTTCGGATCGAACGACCCGCCATAGATCACCGGCCCCACGATGGGGATCACGATGTAGATGATCTCGAGGAAATCCAGCACGAACCCAAGAATGAACAGCACCAGCATCACGATCAGGAAGACCGTGAACTCGTTGTCAAAGCTCTTGAGGAATTGCTGGATATAGTGCTCACCCCCGAACGAGATCACCACCAGGTTCAACAGCTGCGAACCGATCAGGATGGTAAAGACCATAGAGGTCACTTTGGCCGTCTCACGCACTACCGGGGTCAGAACCCCGCTGGTGAAAAGGACCCAGCAGCCGTAGATCAGCCCGAACAGCGCATACAAATAGGTTGCATAAGCCAGAACGAAGGCAATCCAGGTTTCGACCGTTACGTTGCCTTGATTGACACGCAGGTCGAAGTTCACACCCAAAACAAGGCAGATGATGACGGCAAATGTCGACCAGATGATCACTTTGCCCGAGCCCCCCTGGTCCTGCAGCTTGCGATAAGCCGCCAGCATGATCGCCCCGCCTGCCCCCAGCGCAGCCGCCGGTGTCGGGTTGGTGATACCCCCAAGGATTGATCCGAGCACTGCGATGATCAGAACCAGCGGTGGGAAGACCACCCGGATCAGATCATTGCTCGAACACCGTATCGCCGCCTCTTTAGATCCGTAGATGGCCAGCGCAAACGGTACCGCCAGCAACAGGAACGTGGCCCCGGATGAGGTCGTCGGCGCAATCAGAACCAAGTCAACCAGCAGCATTAACAACAAGCCAATTGTCCCAACGATAAGTGGCTGCGGCGACTTCGATGGCGCGATACCGCGCCCCATCAGCAGCGTCAGGCCCAGCAGCACCACGACAACGGCGACGCCATTGCCGATCGGAGCAGCAGCCGCGATCTTTGCGTCCAGCGCGGCGGCCAGTTCCTCTTCGCTCAGGCGCGTTGCCTCGGCAGTACCACCCGCCGCGTCAATGGCCTCTTGCTCGGCTACGGCCTGATCCCATGCGGATTGCCCGTGCAGTTCGATCATCGACACTTTGCACTCTTCGGACACGTTGGTACGCAACGAGGCACCAGCGCCGATATCCGAAAACGCAGAGACATTGATGTTCTGGCTGCCAATAACACCGGCGCTGCCCAGCAGAACCGCGCCCACGATCAGCGCGACCGGCGCCCCCAGCAACCAGGTCAGACCCTCGGCACGGGTGATCGGCTCACCACTTCCGCCCGACATCTCAACCGCCGGGGCCTTGTCCGGGTTCAGCAGCGCATAGCCAAACGCATAAAGCGCATAGAGCAAGGCCAGCATGATCCCCGGCAGCAGCGCTGCCTGAAACAGCGTGCCCACTGAGACCACTGCGGGCTCACCCAGGTAGGTCAGCGCGTCGGTGCAACCTGCGTCGACGGCTCGGGTTTCCTGCGCCGTAGAATAAAGGTCACCAGCCAGCGTCCCAAGCAGAACAATCACAATTGAGGGCGGAATGATTTGTCCCAGTGTGCCCGAGGCCGCGATCACACCGGTCGCCAGCTCTGGCGAATAGTTGTTCCGCAGCATGGTCGGCAGCGCCAGCAGGCCCATGGTCACAACGGTCGCGCCCACGATCCCGGTCGAAGCCGCCAGAAACGCGCCCACAACCACGATCGACACGGCCAGACCACCCGGCAGAGGGCCAAAGACGCGCGCCATCGTGGTCAGCAGGTCGTTTGCGATCTTCGAGCGTTCCAGCGTGATGCCCATCAGCACGAACATCAGAACAGCCAGCAGGGTCTCGATGGATTGACCGGCCAGAACGCGTTCGTTGATGCGGTTCACGATGAACGAGACGTTGCGGTCCAGAGCGGTTTCCCAGCCCTGCACAAAGACCGGCTCGGCGATCCTCGGTAAGTCCGGGTATCGGAACACTGACACGGTATCGGGTTTAATCCCTGAATTGACCAGGTCCCGATAGGCTTGTGATCCTGTATCAATCGCCTGATGGATCAGCAGTCCGCCACTGTCCAAGGCCGCGATGATCCCGAATGAGATGATACCGGCCCCGCCGATGGCAAACGCCACCGGGAACCCGGATAGGATGCCTCCAAAGAGGCAGAAGAATACGATAATGAGGCCTATCTCGACGCCATCAAGTCCGAATAACATAGTCTGGGTCTCCGTCCCTAATGTGCGCCTTCGTAGGCTTCTTCACCCTCGCCAAGGCTGTCCTTGTCGAGGTATTTTCCAACGCTGTCCTGTCCTTCCACGTATTCCAGATACGACCGGTACAGGAAGGCGATCGCGTGCAGGAACACCATCGCCGCGAAGGCGACCAGAAGGATTTTGAACAGGAAGTAGGCGTTGAACCCGTTGGGGCTGAACCCGATGGTTTCCACGTTCCAGCGCAGCGCGCGGGACTTCATGACCAACCGGTCCAACGCGTCACTGGCCGAGGGTTTCGGCACGATCAGGTGCCGCCACATGAAATACCAGCCGTACATCCAGACCAGCACGGCGATGGGCATCATGAACAGCAAAGACCCCAGCATATCGACAACACGCTTGGCCCTGTGGCTGATCCCGGCATAAACCAGATCGACGCGCACGTGACCGCCCTGAACGAAGGTGTAGGTGCAGCACAGGCACACGACCATCGCGTTATAGAGCTTCAACTCTTCGGCGTACCAACTGATGTCCTGACTGAACGGAATGCCCAGACCAAAGGACATATCCGGTCGGGCAAACACCCGTTGCATAAAGACAATAACGATTTGCTGAACCACCATCAGCAGGCCCGCCCAGGCAAAGAAACGCCCGGTAGTGTTGGCGAACCCCTCAAGGACGCGCACCATCCCCCACATGAAGCTCCGGTAGTAGAGCCCGATGGCGGTCAGAACCAGAAAGAAGGTGAATACCACAAAGAAGAACTCGACCGAGCCACCGTAGTAGACAAAGCGCATGATCGCTTCTTTGTCCGACCAGTTCAGCCAGAGTTGCGGATGCGTGATGGCGTATCCGAAATTATAGAAGGCTTCGGCAATGCTCTGAACGAACCACACCAGTCCGTTCCACAGGGCGCCGAAGAACGAGATACCGTTTTCGTCCTGCATGTTGTCCCCAGGTCGTATCGGTTGCACTGCTGATATTCGCGGCTTTGTCCGAACCACGAATGTGCAACGGGAATGGTTTCCCCGCTATTGCGGGGAAACCAGTCTAGCATAGTTCAGGCAATTAGCCGCGAACGCGGTTACGCTGCGTGGTGTAGACACCCGACGACAGGTCCAGCCAGCCAGCCGACGAGGTCGAGGACGCCACTGCGCTGTCGTGGATTTTCTTAAACAGGTCGTCGCCCATGTTCTCGTCCAGCACTTCCTGGCTGGCCGCACCGAACGCATCCCAAACGCTGTCCGGGAATTCCATGACCTTGACGCCACCCGACTGCAGACGCTGCAGCGCTGCACCGTTGTTGGCCAGGAATTGCGCCAGGTTCCACTGGTGTGCTTCGCCCGCTGCGATTTCGATGATCTTCTGTTGAGCGGGTGTCAGGCTGTCGAACACATCGCGGTTGGTTGCCAGCGATAGGCCTGCGTTCGGCTCGTGGAAACCGGCGGTGTAGTAAACCTTGGTGATTTCCTGGAAACCGGCCTTTTCGTCGGCCCACGGACCGATCCACTCGGTGCCGTCGATCGCGCCCGAGGACAGCGCCTGATACACTTCCGATCCCGGAATGTTCTGTACCGATGCGCCCAATTTACCCAGAGCTTTACCGCCCAGACCCGGCATACGGAACTTCAGGCCGTTGAAGTCATCGGGGCTATTGATCTCTTTCGAGTACCAGCCGCCCGCCTGCGCTCCGGTGTTGCCGGCCAGGAACGACTTCAGACCAAAGATCTGGCCCAGCTCGTCATGCAGCTCCATGCCGCCATCCTGATAGTACCAGTTCACCATTTCCTGCGCGGTCATGCCGAACGGAACAGCGGTGAAGAAGGCATAGCCCGGATGCTGACCGACAAAGTAATAGTCAGCCGCGTGGTACATGTCTGCCTGGCCCGACGATACGGCGTCAAAAACCTCAAACGCACCAACCAGTTCGCCGGCGGCCTTGATGTCGACGGTTAGGTTGCCATCGGACATCGCGGTGATGCTGTCGGCGCAACGCTGCGCGCTGTCGAAAACACCAGCCAGACCACGACCCCACGAGGTCACCATGGTCAGCGTGCGCTTGCCCTGCGCATAAGCCGGAGCCGCCAGCGTGGTGGCCGCAGCTGCCGAGCCGCCCAGAGCAGATGTTTTCAAAAATGAACGACGATCCATATGAGTGTTCCTCCCCTACATATTCTAAACCCGGACAAAATCCGGGCGCGGTCGTTGTCAGTGCGCGTCAGACTAAGGGGCAGGTTCTGAATGTGAATACCTATTACTGCGTAGACGGTCGGGTTTTTCGGGCTCCAGCGACTGAAAACGCCTGAATTACCAAGAATTTCTAAAATTTTTGGCCAATCTAAAGCGCGTGTGGCCAAAAATTTTGCATTTTCCTGCGCGCTTGCGTATCGATTCGACCATGAGGGGATTCCGAAATCTGATTTCGCTGACCTACGGCCAGAAACTATCGCTGGTCGCGGCCATTCCGTTGGTTGTAGCGGTTGCCGCCATTGCACTGCTGGTGGCATACGAATCCCGCGCAACAGCCGAGCGTGAGATTCAGGCGCTGGAACGCAGGTTGATCGAAGCGAAAAAAGAAGAGCTTCGGAACTACGTCACACAGGCGCGGAATGGGTTCGCTTATATTTACGGGCGCGCTTCCCCAGATGACGCGATTGCAAAGAACCTGGTAACGCAGATCCTGTCCGCAATGATCTACGGGAAAGACGGGTTCTTTTTCGTCTATGACTATGACGGCAAAAACCTCGTCAGTCCGCGCCAGACCGAATTCATCAATCGCAACTGGGAAGGTCTGACCGATAGCGACGGTACACCCATCGTGGACGAATTCATCAGCCTCGCCCGTCAGGGCGGCGGCTGGCACAGTTTCATGTGGCAAAAGCCTTCGACCGGGGAAGAAGCGCAGATGATCGCCTACGTCGTCGGTCTGCAGGATTGGCAATGGGCTGTCGGCACCGGCGTCTTCATCGACGATATCGTGGCGACCGTCGCCAATGCCCGGGCCGAGGTCGAGGCCCGCGTACAACGCACCTTCATGTATATTGGGGGTATCGTTCTGGCCGCCGTGCTGATTGTCTTTGCCTCGGGCATGTTGCTGAATGTACGCGAACGACGGCTGGCGGATGCCAAGCTCAAGGAACTGACTCAGCGGGTTTTTGACGCGCAAGAGGAAGAGCGCGGCCGCGTGGCGCGCGAATTGCACGACGGGATCAGCCAAATTCTTGTCGGGGTTCGTTACGCGCTGGACAACACAAGGCGACGGCTGGATCGCGGAGACGATGATGGCGCCCGCGCGCCCTTGGACAAAGGCATCGACCACCTCGGCACCGCAATCACCGAGGTCCGCCGCATCAGCCGCGATCTGCGCCCCGGCGTCCTGGACGATCTGGGCCTCGGCCCCGCCCTTAAAACGCTGACCGACGATTTCCGAGAACGCACCGGGATCGAGACCGAGTTCACGACCGTGGTATTCCGAAACCGTCTGGATCAGGACAGCAAGATCGCCCTGTACCGCATCGCGCAAGAGGCCCTCACGAACATTGAACGCCACTCTGGCGCGACCCGTGTTAATATCGACCTGCGCGGCCACAAAAAAGGCGCCACGATGCGCATCACCGACAACGGTCGGGGTTTGCCCAACGGACAGGGCCAGACCAGCACCGGGATCGGATTGCGCAACATGCAGGAACGTATCGAACAGCTTGACGGCTCCCTACGCATTCTGTCATCACGCGGTCCGCGTGGCGGCACCGTTATCGAGGCCAGCCTGCCGCTCAGCCACCTGCTCCCGCCGCGGGAAGATTCATCTCCGAACCGAAAGGCCGGCACATGACTATCCGAGTTCTCATTGTAGACGATCACCCGATGGTGGCCGAAGGGATCCAGTCGATCCTCGAAAGCTATCCGGAAATCGCAGTGGTCGGCACACTCGGCACTGGTCAGGACGCGGTTGACCAGGCTACAGACCTTTCCCCTGATGTCATCCTGATGGACCTTAACATGCCCGGTCTGGGCGGTCTCAGCGCAACCGAAATGATCCTCGAGCGCCTGCCCGACACCCGAATCCTGATCCTGTCGATGCATGACAGCCCGGAGTATATCTCGACCGCGCTCAGCCACGGTGCCAAAGGCTACGTGCTGAAAGACGTCCCAACAGACGAGATCAAACAGGCCATCGATGCTGTGATGCGCGGCGAGCAATACCTTTGCACCGGGGCAAGTGGATCACTGGAACCCAAGCAAGACAGCACACGCGAAGCGCTGACGGGGCGCGAACAGACGATCCTGCTGGAACTGGCACAGGGCAAATCCAACAAAGAGGTCGCCCTGGCACTGGAAATCTCGGTGCGCACGGTTGAAACCCACCGCAAGAACATCAAACGCAAGCTGGGGATTTCCTCCACCGCCGGCCTGACCCGCTACGCTCTTGAACATGGGGTACTGCAAGGCACCAGCCCAGGCTTCTAAGCGCACCCGCAGCGCGGCACGCGCTGCCCGGCCCAACCTGCGGAGATGCGCCGCAGGCGCTTTGACAGAGGGCGGGAGCGCCTAACCTCTCGGGCGGATGTCCTGACCAAAAAACACCAGCGTGCCATCCTCGTCGATGACATGAAACTCGCGTTGCTGATAGGGCTGATCAAAAGGTGGGCGCACCCGTCCCTTGGGCAGGTCTGCCAATCGCTTACTTAGGTTCTCGTACAGTTCGTCGATCCCGTCCACGTCAATGTAAAACGACTGATCATCCCCTAGCGGCAGGCCATCGTCGCGCGGCGGGCATTCCAGCAACCGGATGGCTACAGAGCCCAAAGACAGGAACGCGTAATTGCCCTGCCGGAAACCGCAGGAAAACCCCAAACGGTCGCAATAGAATAAAATCTGCTTCTGCAAGGATGAACACAGAACAAAAGGCGTTAGCTGCAATATCTCTGGCACTAGACCCTCCCGCCGCTGAAAAACACGGTCTCAGCTTAGCACATCTTAGTCCAGCAACTGATCCTTTCTCAGCCCTTCTCGTTCATGATGACGCGGCAAAACCCGCCCATAGAGTTGCTGCGTGCGTTCAACACTGCCGCACATCCCCTCGGCCTCGACAAACGAGAATATCCCGACATAGCGACTGCGCGCGCCCTCTACCGGAGCCACCCGGTGCAACGCATACCGCCCCTTGAAGATTTGCAGATCACCCGGCTGCAGTTCTAGCTCACGCACTCTCGACATATCCCCGTCCAGTATGGACACCACTTCTTTGAAATTCTCTTTCACAGCGGTTCTCAGATTCGGGACATACTCAAATGCTCCCCCGGCCTCACCGTTCTGAATGGCCAAAGTGACGGTGTAGTTGTTGGTATCGAAATGCCACGGGAACCCCTGCCCCTCTTCCACCACGTTGATGATCACATCGGCCAGTGGATCGTCATAGCGAAAGAACCGGTCGTCAGTTTCATTCAGAGCGTCACGTATAAACGGCATGAAGCCCTCGAACTCATAAATGCGACGCAATGGACCGGTTTGGGGAAAGTTATCCGCCGGAACAAACGCGTTCGAGCGGTCGAAGAAACGGCGTATCGGGTGGCCGATCCCAAAGCTTGGATCATCCTTTGTGAAATAGGCGTTTGTCCTGTTGAAAGACCGGTGCGCCCGGGGCGCGACACCGACCGCCTCTTTGACCAGCGCTTCAAGCCCCGCCTCATGGACAAACCCCGGCAAAACCGCGCACCCGTCCTCCTCCAGATCCCGCCGCAGATCCGAAATCAACTGATCATAGGCGCGTGAGCCCGGGCAATCGATGGGATATCGACCAAGATCCACCAAATCCGCCAGCATAACCCGCCTCCCTGATTGCACTCTTTAAGATCAGGGTGCCTCAGGCACTGGAGGGTCTCATGTCAGTTTAAGACATTGCCTTGACGTAATCTGACAAGTCCAATTTCAGATTCTCACCCTCCCCGCAGGTCCCAATTGGCGGATATTCCCAACCTGCGTCAATCTGCGCAATAAAATGTCGCAAAATCCACCCATCAGGTTACAAAATTGGTGCAATTGCCTGTTGACGCCCCGTCGCACCGCTCATAATGTCCCTGCACGCAAAAAAGGAGCCTCTGGCGATGAAAGCGCTAGTCGTAATCGTAGGAACCACGCGCATGGGCCGGTAACGGCAAACCATAATCGAACCCATGCGCCTCCGAAAATCTCGGGGGCTTTTTTTATGCGAAACGCAAGACACATGTCGCGAACGGAGCAAAGCAGATGACACGTGAGATGACCGGCGCAAAGATGGTAGTTCAGGCCCTCAAGGATCAGGGCGTGGACACGGTATTCGGATACCCCGGCGGCGCCGTGCTACCGATCTATGATGAGATTTTTCTGCAGAACGACATCCGTCACATTCTGGTGCGGCATGAACAGGGCGCGATTCACGCCGCCGAAGGCTATGCGCGATCGACCGGCAAACCCGGCGTTGCACTGGTGACATCCGGCCCCGGCGCGACCAATGCGGTGACGGGTCTGACGGATGCATTGCTGGATTCGATCCCAATCGTCGTTCTGACCGGACAGGTCCCGACCTTCATGATCGGCTCTGACGCCTTTCAGGAAGCTGACACCGTTGGCATCACCCGCCCCTGCACTAAACATAACTGGTTGGTGAAGGACACGGACTCGCTGGCCGATACCATTCACGAGGCGTTCCACGTTGCCACCTCGGGCCGCCCCGGTCCGGTGCTGATCGACGTTCCCAAGGACGTGCAGTTTGCCTCGGGCGAATACTCGCCGCCCAAACCCTCGACCTCGCACTATCAGCCGGTTCTGAAAGGCGATCTGGAAGAGATCACCGAACTGGTCGCAGCCATGGAGACGGCAAAGAAACCCGTCTTCTACACCGGCGGCGGTGTCATCAACTCGGGACCGGCGGCCAGCCAGTTGCTGCGTGAACTGGTGGACGCAACCGGATTCCCGATCACCTCGACCCTGATGGGTCTGGGCGCCTATCCGGCATCGGGTGAGAACTGGCTGGGCATGCTGGGGATGCACGGGTTGTACGAAGCCAACCTCGCGATGCATGACTGCGACCTGATGATCAATATCGGCGCGCGGTTCGATGACCGGATCACTGGTAGAATCGATGCGTTCTCACCGAATTCGAAGAAGGCGCATATCGACATCGACCCGTCGTCGATCAACAAGGTCATCCGCGTCGATATCCCGATTGTAGGTGATGTGGGCCATGTACTCGAAGACGTCCTCAAGGTCTGGAAGGCGCGCGGTCGCAAGACCGATGCGGCCGCCGTCAAGCAGTGGCAAGCGCAGATCAGCGACTGGCGTAAGGTCAACTGCCTCGCCTACACCAACAGCGAAAAGACTATCAAGCCACAATACGCGCTGCAACGTCTTGAAGAGCTGACCAAAAACCACGACCGTTACATCACCACAGAGGTTGGTCAGCACCAGATGTGGGCGGCGCAATATCTCGGGTTCGAAGATCCCAACCGCTGGATGACGTCGGGCGGCCTGGGCACGATGGGCTATGGCTTCCCTGCCTCTGTTGGCGTGCAGATGGCGCATCCTGAAGCTCTGGTGATCAACGTGGCCGGTGAAGCCTCGTGGCTGATGAACATGCAGGAAATGGGCACCGCGGTTCAGTACCGCCTGCCGGTGAAACAGTTCATTCTGAACAACGAACGTCTGGGCATGGTCCGCCAGTGGCAGGAGCTGTTGCATGGCGAGCGGTACTCGCAATCGTGGTCCGAAGCCCTGCCCGATTTCGTCAAGCTCGCCGACGCGTTTGGCGCCAAAGGCATCCTGTGTTCCGATCCCGCCGATCTGGATGACGCGATCATGGAGATGCTCAACTATGACGGTCCGGTGATCTTTGACTGTCTGGTTGAAAAGCACGAGAATTGCTTCCCCATGATCCCGTCGGGCAAAGCACATAACGAAATGCTGCTGGGCGAGGCCGAAACGCAAGGCGTGATCGATTCCAAGGGTTCGGTTCTGGTTTAAAGTCGACGAATTTCGTCGGGCGCCCTGCGCGCCCGACACCACACGGATGATGAAAGGGACGTAAATGTCTGCCCTACATATCAAAAAAGGCTCCACTCGCCACTCGGCCTATAACCTACGGCCCACCTTCTCGGACGTTCAGGAACGCCACACGATTGCGGTTCTGGTCGAAAACGAACCCGGCGTTCTAGCCCGCGTGATCGGGCTGTTCTCGGGTCGAGGTTACAATATCGAAAGCCTGACAGTGGCTGAGGTCGACCACACCGGGCATCTCAGCCGCATCACCATCGTCACCACCGGCACGCCGCAGGTGATCGAACAGATCAAGGCGCAGTTGGGCCGTATCGTGACGGTTCACGACGTTCATGACCTGACCGTCGAAGGAGACGCGGTCGAGCGTGAACTGGCAATCATCAAGGTGGTCGGTGCTGGCGACAAGAGGGTCGAAGCGCTGCGACTGGCCGATATCTTCCGCGCCAACGTGGTCGATAGCACGCTGAACTCCTTCATCTTTGAAATCACCGGTGCACCGGACAAGATCGACGCATTTGCCGATCTGATGCGCCCGCTGGGCCTGGTCGAAGTTGCCCGTACCGGCGTCGCGGCCCTGCTGCGCGGCGAGTGAGTTTTGCCCCACCCTTTCGGCGCGTCCGGTAAGGGTGGGGGAAATTCCGTCGCCCATCGAATTTGGCCACCGTGACCATGCCTGGTACAATAAAGCCCAAAAGATCACGCAAAACAAAATAAAGCCTATTGCGTTTATGGCATTGAACGTTAGCCTCAGGTTAAGACGTGGCGTTGGGATGCGCCCGTTCGTGTCATCTGTACGATTTCTACGTAGTGTCGCCCTGTCGGTCGATCACGTTGCGTATATCGAAACAAGTCGCGAGAACCTGAGGCGCCT
Organism: Ruegeria sp. YTSC199; assembly: GCF_059609725.1. NCBI lineage: Bacteria > Pseudomonadati > Pseudomonadota > Alphaproteobacteria > Rhodobacterales > Roseobacteraceae > Ruegeria > Ruegeria sp. YTSC199. The sequence continues at coordinate 204,136 of NZ_JBXWMF010000006.1, read as the reverse complement.
ATGACCAATTCCATCCGAAACCCGGACGAGCTGCGCCGTATGTTCGGTGCGAACCTCAGGCTTCTTGCACAACAATACACGTCGGTATCCGAACTCTGTCGGCAACTCGGGATCAACCGCACGCAATTCAACAGATACCTTGGTGGCGAAAGCTTTCCCCGCCCCGACGTGCTGGACCGTATCTGCCGTTTCTTCGAAGTCGACGCCCGTATTCTGCTGCGGCCACTGAACGAGATTGACCACGCACCAAAGCACCCCGCTGCCTCGGCCTTGACCGATTTTCTGGGTTCTGGTCCGGCGACGTTGACCGAAAGCCTGTTCCCGGCCGGGTTTTACTATGCCACCGAAACCGAGCTGGACGAAACGCAGCCTTCGCGGCACAGGCTGTTTCACGCGCGCCGACTGCCGCAATGTACGCTGGTGCGTGGATACGAGCCGCGTCCCGGAATGCCCGGAGCCGCCCCGAACGACCGCGAGGTTCAGGGGATAGCCGCCTGCGCCGGGCGGCAGATCTATATCCTGATGTCCAGCCGGGCATCGCAGAACAGCCGGATCTATCTGGTGACGCGCGGGTCGGGCGAATATTCGGACCGGTGGCGCGGCGTTGCGATCTGCCTGTCGAAAACCACTGCCAACGCCACAACGACCCGACGGATTCTGCTGCGCCATCTGGGCGAAAACCCCTCGGCGATACTGGCGGCGGCGCGCACCGCACGCCGCTCGGAAAGACCTGTTCACCAGGCCGCCGGTTAATTCATCCCGCACCCTGATCGGACGACTGTGTGATCAACCGGTACAGATGCCAGCTTGCGTGACCCAACAGTGGCAACACGATCAACAGGCCCAGAAACCACGGGATCATCGCCACAAAGGTCAGGATCGCGATGAATGCAGCCCAGACCAGCATCACACCCAGATGGTCCCGTACATAGGCAAAGCTGGCGATCATGGCGGTCACGAAATCCAGTTCACGGTCCAGCAACATCGGTATCGAAAGCACGGTGATCATATACAGGATCGTCGCAAACACCGCACCCACTGCGGTTCCCACAGCCAGCATCGTCAGCCCGTTGGCGGTGAAATACACTTCCAATGACGTCGAGACATTGGTCATCGTCGACAGTCCCATGAACAGGGCAAAAATCATGTGGCCCAGAAAGAACCAGAACAAAAACATCACCACGATGATCGCGCAGATCGAGGGCAACTGTCGCCGCCCTTGCTGCATGACAACGCCGAAAATAGCGCTGAGATCCAAAGGATCCCCTTGCTCCAGCCGATGCGACACCTCATACAGCCCCACCGCAGCGAAAGGCCCCAAAAGGGGAAACCCGATCGCCGCAAGCACCAGCCAGTACGAGGTTCCCGTCTGCACCGTAACCCAGGCGATCGCCCACCCCGCCAGCACATAGAAAGCGGCAAACAACAAGCCAAAAACCGGAGCGCGCCGGAAATCGACCCAGGCCCTGCGCAGCGCTTCGCGCAGCATTCCCATGTCCACCGGCCCCATGTCCGGAACGCCGAAGGGTTTGTCCATTATGTCTCTCCTCCCTTGCCGGCCCTGAAATCAAGCCGGTCGTTTTTGCGGCCACCCGGTTGCGGCGTGATAGGCCGCACCGATTGACAGGATACGTGGGTCCGATCCGTGCGGGCCAAAGACCTGCATCCCCATCGGCATTGCCTCGGCTCCGAAGCCGACAGGCACTGAAAGGCATGGCAAGCCGATAAGACTGACCGGCACCATGACCTCCATCCAACGATGATAGGTATCCATCTCTGTCCCGGCGATATCCGTCGGGTAAGGCGTTTCAATCTCGAACGGCCAGACCTGCGCTGACGGCAGGATCAGCGCGTCGTAGTTCTGAAACAGGTCTACCGCACTTCGGAACCACTCTGATCGTGTGACGCTGGCCTCGTGCACTTGCATCGCAGTCAGGGCCAGCCCCCGGTCCAGTTCCCACTGTGCGGTGTCTTTCAACACCGCCCGTTGTTCCGTCAACTCCGCAAGGCCGGCGGCGACACTCCACGCACGCAACGTGATCCAACTGTCCCAAATCCGGCCAACCGCGAAAGGCGCAGCAATCGGAACAACCTCGACCCCAAGTTGCGTAAACACATCCAGCGCGTCCCGGCATAACTCGCGAATGCCGTCCTGAAAAGGATATGCCCCACTCCAATCATCCAGCCAACCGATCCGCATGCCGTGCATATCGGCAGCCTGAACCGGCGACACTGCTTGGCTTTTGTTCCCAATAGGTTGCCGCGAATCCGGCCCCGAGATCACATCCAGCAACAGGCCCAGATCCTCGGGGCTGCGCGCCATGGGGCCAAGCGTGGACAGTTGATGCAGATACCCGTCGCCCACAGGCTCGGACGGCACCCGCCCCCAGCTTGGCCGAAACCCGTAAACATTGTTCCACGCGGCCGGATTACGCAAACTGCCCATCATGTCGGACCCGTCCGCCAAGGCGACCATCCCGGTCGCCAGCGCAACAGCCGCACCGCCTGACGACCCACCACAGGTCCGCGCCGAGTTATAGGGGTTGCGCGTCGCCCCATAGACCGGATTAAAGGTATGAGACCCCAGCCCGAACTCCGGCACATTGGTTTTGCCAATCAGTATCGCCCCCGCCGCCCGCATCCGCGCGGCAATCAGGTCATCGTTCTGCGGCACATTATCTTTAAAAATGGGCGAACCCTGAGAGGACACGATCCCCGCAACACTGACCAGATCCTTGACCGCAATCGGCAGCCCATGCAGAGGCCCCCGGTTTGGCCCGGTATCCAATGCACGTGCCTCGGCCAGCAAATCATCCGGATCGCGCAAGGCAACAATGGCATTTGCCGACCCGTTGACCGAGTCGATCCGCGCTAAAGTCTGCTGCATCACTTCTACTGCTGACAACCGCCCTGCGGCGATCGCGTTCAACAAGTCAATTGCAGTCGTTTGGCTTAGATCCATCCCTGGCTCATGCCTCCTCGGGGATCAGCCTAGCCGGGGCACTTCTCTATTTAAACCCACTGTTTGAATACATCTTTTGACAAAGATCACCGACGATCAACAGGTCTTTTGGCCGAACCTCAAGTTGCTGTCGGGCCCAAGGAAATATTTCAAACACAGAAGGATCGACAAGAGGCTGAGAATAAGCCACGCACCACCCCACAGCATGGTGGTGCCGCCGAATTCCTCGGCCAACATATACGCGTCCGAGCGTATGCCAGAACGGCGGATCGTGTCGTCAAAAATATCATAGGGAACATAGATCATGCTGGTCAGTCCGATGATCCGCAGAAACAGATCACATAGCGGTCGACTCAGATACCACCCCATGGCGCACATCCCAACACCAACAACACCACAGAACAGCATCGCAAATGGCTCGCGGACATAAAGTAGGGTCACCAACAGCATGACCCCGCCGAAACCGCCCAGCACGGCCCGGTCCCAATGCGTGCGCAGCGCAATGAACAAGAGCCCCATGCCAAGTGCCAATGATCCGAGATAGCCCGCCGACAGGGTCAGAAAGCGATTGCCACCTCGGGCCATCACAAGCCCACCCTGTCGCGGAGAAATGGTGAAGCTTTCCACCGATCCGCCAGTTACGACAACCACGATAGCGTGCGAAAGCTCGTGCAGGAAAACGACAAGAATCTTCAGCGGAAGCACGACCGGAGTATGCCAGAGCGCAAACACCAACGTGACAATCACGATCAGTTGCCAGTGGCCTTTGATCATGCTCATCACTTGTATCCCGCAGGTTTGCAGTTAGCCTTCGCCCTGCGCCTCGGACCGGCTTTTGCCTGCCACGTTCAACGCCAGCGTTGCCGCCATGAACCCATCCAGATCACCGTCCAGCACCCCTTTGGTGTCCGAGGTTTCATGGTTAGTGCGCAAATCCTTGACCATTTGATAGGGCTGTAAAACGTAAGAGCGGATCTGGTTGCCCCAGCCTGCATCGCCCTTTGCCTCATGCGCCGCGTTTATGTCGGCATTGCGACGGTCCAGCTCTTGCTGATACAAACGAGATTTCAGCGCCTTCATCGCGATATCCCGGTTCTGGTGCTGCGATTTCTCAGACGAGGTCACGACAATCCCGGTCGGAATGTGCGTGATCCGCACCGCCGAGTCCGTAGTGTTCACGTGCTGACCGCCCGCACCGGACGAACGATAGGTATCGATGCGAATATCGGACGGGTTCACCTCGATCTCGATATTGTCATCTACCACCGGATAGACCCAGACCGAGCTGAACGAGGTGTGCCGCTTGGCCGCCGAGTCATAGGGCGAAATACGCACCAGCCGGTGCACACCGCTTTCGGATTTCAACCAACCATAGGCGTTATGGCCGGAAATCTTGTAGGCCGCGGATTTTATCCCCGCCTCTTCGCCTGAGGTCTCAGATTGCAGCTCGACCGTATAGCCCTTCTTCTCAGCCCAACGCACATACATCCGCGCCAGCATCGAGGCCCAGTCACAGCTTTCCGTACCACCGGCACCCGAGTTGATCTCGAGGAAGGTGTCGTTACCATCCGCCTCGCCGTCCAGCAGCGCCTCAAGCTCTTTCTTGGCGGCTTTAGCGCCCAGTTTTTTGATGGCTTCCTCGGCGTCGGTGACGACCTCTTCGTCCTCTTCCATCTCGCCCAGTTCGATCAGCTCAATATTGTCGCTGAGATCGGTCTTGATAGATTCATAGGTCTCGATGGCATCAACCAGTAACTGACGCTCGCGCATCAGTTTCTGCGCGTTTTCGGGGTTGTCCCACAGGTTGGGGTCCTCGACACGCGCGTTGAACTCCTCAAGACGATGAGGCGCGGTTTCATAGTCCATACGCTGCGCCAGCAACTCCAGTGACTTTTCGATTTCTGTCACAGTATTCTGGGTTTCGGCGCGCATGGTCTTGTTCCAACTAGATCAATCAGGCCTGCGTGATAGCAAGAGGTTTAGGCCACCACAAGACAGCGGAGACCCTAAACATTTCTGTTGTCAGTAAAGGCCGCCAGTTGAAAGATCGCCCTGGCTTGCATTGGGCCCAACCGTGACGGTGTTACCGGTCGACGTGGTGACCTGACGACCCGAGCTGGCTTCCTCGAACAGCGGCAGATCTGATCCCATGGCGAAACCACCGTCATAGACGCGGTCGATAAAGCCATCGACGCCATCGCGGAAATACTCGGCCACGACATAGTCGCCGGTCGCATCCGCAGGTAGGCGTGCGCCGCTAAAGCGGTCGATTTTGATGAAGTGGCCACCCTCGGGCACTTCAAACGGGCCGCCACCGTATTTCTCGACCGCTGTTTCCATAAAGCTCTGGAACACCGGGCCGCACATGGTGCCACCGTAGGCCCCCCGCCCCATCGGGCGCGGACGATCATAACCGATGTAACAGCCCGCCACGATGTTCGAGGTAAACCCGATGAACCACGCATCCTTGGATTCGTTGGTCGTTCCGGTCTTACCCGCGGTCGGCACGGGCAAATTGACGACACGGGATGCGGTACCGCGATCCACCACGCCCTTCATCATCGAGGTCAGCTGATAGGCGGTAATCGCGTCCATGACCTGAGAGCGGTTGGTCTCGATGGTCGGGGATTCATCCGGTTCCAGCCAGGCCGAGTTGCAATCCAGACACTCGCGGTCGTCGTGACGATAGATCGTCTTGCCGAACCGGTCCTGAATACGGTCGACCAGAGTGGGTTCGACCCTTTCTCCGCCATTTGCGAACATCGCGTAGGCGGCAACCATCTTATACAGCGTCGTCTCTTCCGACCCCAACGAGTTGGCAAGAAACGCGCCCATCCGGTCATACACGCCGAACCGTTCCGCATATCCCGCAACAACCGGCATCGTGACCTCTTGTGCCAGACGGATGGTCATCAGGTTCCGCGACTGTTCGATCCCGGTGCGCAGAGGCGTCGGGCCGTAAAACTTGTTTGTCGAGTTCTTGGGCCGCCACAAACCCTGCGGTGTATTCACCTCGATCGGGGCGTCCACAACGATGGTCGCAGGGCTATAGCCGCTGTCCAGCGCGGCGGCGTAAACGAAGGGCTTAAAGCTCGACCCCGGCTGACGCTGAGCCTGTGTAGCGCGGTTAAACACCGAGTCCTGATATGAAAATCCGCCCTGCATCGCCAAAACACGACCCGAGTTCACGTCCATCGCGACAAAGCCGCCTTGCACTTCGGGCACCTGACGGGCGGACCACTGCCCCTCTTCCTCCGCCATCACCAGAATGACGTCGCCGCGCTTGAAGTTGGCCACGAAATCGCCCTGCATCCATTTGATGTCCGACCGCGGGATGACACCATCCGCCGGTCCATCCTCGATGCCCACGGTCAGCGACTGTTCGGCCACGTTCAGAACCACCGCCGGGTACCATTGCGTCGGTAGTACCACATCGCGCGGGATATCCATGATCGCCAGCGCGTCACGCCACTGGGTTTCATCGGCCAGTTTTTCCTCGGGGATCACCTCACCCGTGCCGCGCCATTTGCCACGCGAACGGTCGTATTTCTGCAAGGCCGTACGCAGGGCCTTGGCTGCCTCGACCTGCATTTCCTCATCGACCGAGGCGCGGACGGTGAAGCCGCCGGTAAAGAACTCACCCTCGCCGAAATCCTCGCTCAACTGGCGGCGGATTTCGTCAGTGAAGTAATCGCGCGGCGGCAGTGCGGTGCGGAAGCTTTCGAAGTCGCCATTCTGGACCGAACGCAGCGGCATCTCGACCTCGGCGTCATAGGTCGCCTGATCGATATAGCCGTTCTGACGCATCTCCCGCAGAACATAGTTGCGGCGGTTCTGCAGGCGTTCTTTTTGCCGCACCGGATGGTAGTCCGAAGGCGCCTTGGGCATCGCGGCCAGAGTCGCGGCCTCATGCGGGGCCAGTTCCTGCAACGTCTTGTTGAAATATGTCTGTGCAGCGGCGGTCACGCCATAAGAGTTTTGGCCCAGGAAAATCTCGTTCATATAGAGTTCGAGGATCTGTTCCTTGTCCAGCGTATCCTCAAGCCGCGTGGCGAGGATAATCTCTTTGATCTTGCGCTCGGCGCGGCGGTCACCGGACAGCAGGAAGTTCTTCATGACCTGCTGGGTAATCGTGGACGCACCGCGAACGTTTTCCCCCTTGGACTTCACAGCCTCGACCCCTGCGGCGATGATACCGCGCGGGTCATAGCCCTGATGACTATAGAAGTTCTTGTCCTCGGCCGAGATGAATGCCTGTTTCACCAGATCGGGTATCTCCTCGGACGGTGTAAACAGACGGCGTTCCTGCGCGAATTCGTCGATCAACTGTCCTTCACCCGAGTAAATCCGGCTGATCGTAGGCGGCTTGTACTGCGCCAGCGATTCATGGCTGGGCAGGTCGCGGCCATACATCCAGAACACCGCGCCGATTACCAACGCGGCCATGAAGATACCCAAGGTGACGAGGCTGAAGATCGCCCCGAAAACGGAAAGAATGAAACGGATCACGTTGCTGCCTTTTACTCGCGCTGCCGTCTATATAGGGATGCCTCGGCGCAGGGTCAAAACACGATGGCCAATATTAGCCGGTTTGTGCCGCAGGGTCACTGGCCAATCAGGGACCGTTTGACCAGATCATCCTGCCGCCATTGCTCCAACCCATTCAGGATACCGATTGCCGTACCTTTGCGCCATTCGGGATTTTGTATATTTTTCAAGTCTCTGGGACTGGACAGAAATCCAAGCTCGATCAGCACAGACGGAATATCTGCGGCCTTAAGAACCGAAAATGACGCCGAGCGGATCGGTCGGCTGTTCATGGGCCCGCCCTGCTGCGCCATTCCATCAGCCAACGACAGCGCCAAAGCGTCCGTGCGCGGCTTTGTTTCTTGCCGTGCAATGTCAAGCAGGATGTCTGTCACCTGATCGTCCGCGCCGTTCAAATCAACGCCCGAGATAAGGTCGCTCCGATCATGGCGCTCGGCCAACTTTTGGCTCGCAACATCCGAGGCTTCCTCGGATAACGTGTACACTGCAGCCCCATGCGCGCGCCCATCCAAAAGGATATCCGCGTGCAGAGAAATAAACACATCTGCCTGCGCCCGATGCGCCAGCGCGATGCGGCGTTCCAGACTGACGAAATGGTCATCCACTCGGGTCAATACCACCTGATAACCCCCTGCCCGCAAAAGCGTTTCTCGCAGTTCGCGTGCGAAAACCAGCATCAGGGTTTTCTCATTCGTTCCCCCGGCTTCGGCTCCCGGATCAATCCCGCCATGACCGGGGTCAAGCATCACCAGTAACTGGCCCGAGCCGTCGCGACCGGGTCTCGCCGGTGTCACCGCAGGTTCCGGCAGGTCCCAGCCCGGTTGACGCGGAGCTCCGGCACCGGCGGCAAAACTGTCGAAATCGGTGCCTCTCAGGCCAAGCGACAAATGCGCCGTTCCTGTAACCTCATCCACTCTCAGATCCGATGTGTCCACTGCCAGCGGCGCACCAAGCTCCAGCACCATGCGCGACCAGCCCGGAACGTAGGCCCCGAACTGCACGCCGCTGATCCGGTCGGTCTGTAGGAAGGCTTCGGCGTCCAAACCGGTCCAGTCGACCTCCTGAAAATCCAGCACCATGCGGTAGGGATCGCGCAGGGTGAAGACTCGGTACGGCACCCCCTGACTGAGCCCAAGCTCAACCCGAACGCCCGCGCGGCCGTCATCGGTGATGCGGCTTTGATCAGGTACCACGCGCGCAAGCGCATTGAAGTCCTGCGCATATGCAGTACCGATCAGCGCCCAGATCAGCGCGATGGTGTAGAGAATCCTGCTCATGGCCTCAAGTTTTCCCGAGATCGTTTGGCCGCCAGCCTACCCGACCCGTGCGGTTTTGTGAACGCCCTAGGCCTGCTCGGTGATCGCACCGCGTTCGGCCATGAATCGACGCAGCCGCAACAGGCCTTCCTCGATATCCTCAGACGACCGCGCGTAGGAAAACCGCAGCGTGTGGTGCCCGCGCGCCGGGTCGAAATCCAGACCCGGCGTAACGGCGACCCCGGCCTTGTCCAGAATTTCGGCCGCAAAGGCGCGGCTGTCATCGGTCAGCTTGGAAACATCCGCGTAGACGTAGAAGGCCCCATCCGGTGGAGCGATATTCGTGAATCCGGCCTTGGGCAACCCGTCCAGCATCAGCCTGCGGTTGCGGCGGTAGACGTCGAGATTGGCCTGCAACTCATCTTCGCAATCCATCGCGGCCAGCGCGGCCACCTGACTGGCGTGCGGAGCGCAGATGAACATGTTCTGGGCGATGCGCTCAACCACGCGCACCTGATCTTCGGGCACGACCATCCAACCCACGCGCCAGCCGGTCATCGAAAAATACTTGGAGAATGAGTTGATCACATAACAGTCGTTCGTCAGTTCCAACGCAGTGACGGCTTTGGCCTCGTATTCCAGACCGTGGTAAATTTCATCGCTGATGAACGAGGCTCCCTGCCCCTGCGCCGCCTCTATCAGCGTACCCATCGCTGCATGGTCCAACATCGTTCCAGTCGGGTTGGCAGGCGACGCCACCATCAGACCCTGCAGGTCGAGCCCGGAGAAATCCGCGGGCACCGGCTGCAGACGGTTTTGCGGCGCGGTCGGCAGATCGACCGGCACCAGGCCCAACGCCTTGAGAATCTGCCGGTAAGACGGATAACCCGGCGCGCCGATTCCCACACGATCCCCGCTGTCGAACAGCGCCGTAAAGGTCAGCAAGAACCCGCCCGACGACCCCGGCGTGATCACCACGCGGTCGGGGTTCAGATCAACATCGTACCACTCGCCGTACAACCGTGCGATCCGTTGCCGCAGCGCAGGCAAGCCCAGTGCAACCGTATAGCCCAGCGGGACTTGTTCCATCGCCTTGGCCAAAGCGGCGGTTGCCCCCTTGGGCGCGCCGGTTCCGGGCTGTCCGACCTCCATATGGATGATGTGGCACCCGGCCTCTTCGGCCTTGCGCGCGGCCTCCATCACATCCATCACGATGAAGGGATCGACCCCGGATCGGGTTGAGTTTCTCATGCCCATCTCCCATGTTGCAGCCATGGCTTTTGAACGCTTATCCAGGGTGGCGTCAATCCCGGCCCTGTTACTGGTGGCAGTGACATGGTTGACAAGTGCTGTGCCATCGACCGCGCAAAGCCTGATCCGGGACCCAGATATCGAACACGGGCTACGTGAACTGGCCTTTCCCGTTCTGCGGGCGGCCGGACTGAACACCAACCGGGTCCGGATCCTGGTGGTCAATGACAGCACGTTCAACGCCTTCGTGATCGACTACGGCGCGATCTATGTGAATTACGGGTTGATTCTGACTGTCGAAAGCCCCGAGATGCTGCAGGCCGTCATCGCTCACGAGGCCGCCCATATCGCCAATGGACATCTGGCCCGAAGGGTGGAAAACCTGCGCGCGGCGCAGCGAAATGCAGGATTGGGCACCGCGCTTGCGCTGATAGCGGCCGCCGCTGGCGGTGGCGAGGCCGCGGCGGGCATTGCGGCAGGAACCCAAAGCGCCGCGTTGCGCAGCTTTCTGGGACATACACGGGCCGAGGAATCCTCGGCCGACCAGAGCGCCGCCAGCTATCTCAGACGGGCTGGCATCTCGCCCAGTGGCATGGTGGCTCTGCACCGCAAGTTCGCGGGTCAGGAATTGCTGAGCACCGTCAACCAAGACCCCTATATGCGGTCTCACCCAACCAGCCGGGAACGACTGCGCGCCGCCGAGGCGTTTATGGAACAATTCAGGGACAGGGCGCAGCCAAACCCGAATGCCGATTACTGGTTCGCCCGCGTCAAAGGCAAATTGTCCGCGTTCCTGCGGTCGCCGGGCTGGACCCTGCGACGCGCAAAGGAAGAAAGCGCAGAGGATATCCGCCTGATGCGCGAGGCCGCAGCCCATCACCAAAACCGCGATCTGGCAAGGGCGCGCGCGGCGATAGACGCAGCGCTGGCCATTCGCCCGAACGATCCGTTCTATTACGAACTCAAAGGCCAAATTCTGTTGGAAAACCGGCAGGTACAAGAGGCGGTTGCTGCCTACGGCGACGCGGTTGAAATGGCCCCGTACGACGCCTTGATTCTTGCCGGTTACGGCCGGGCCATGTTGGCGCAGGGCCAGACGAAGAACGCCCTGCAAATACTTGAAAAAGCAAGGCAGAGAGACTACCGAAATGCCCGTCTGATGCAGGACCTTGGGGTCGCATATGCGAAGGTCGGGAACAATGGCATGGCCTCGGCCGTGACCGCAGAACGATATGCCTTGCAGGGCCGGATGGCCGACGCGGGCATCCATGCAAAACGCGCCGTCAGGCAATTGCCCGAAGGGTCACCGGGTTGGCAACGGGCTCAGGATGTGCTGATTGCATCGGAACGCGCAACGAAAGCGAAAAGGAAACGGAAATGATCCTCAGACATGCAGCACCCGCCCTTCTGGGGCTTTCCATGATCACCGGACCGGCACAGGCGCTGGACCTGAATGCACTCAGCGCGGCTGAAAAGGCCGAGTTTGGCAAACAGGTGCGCGAGTACCTTCTGGAAAACCCTGAGGTGATTATTGAAGCGATCGACATCCTCGAGCAGCGCAACGCAGTTGCCGAGGCCGCAGCAGACAAGGAACTGGTTCAGGCCAATGCTGACGAATTGTTCAATGACGGATACAGCTGGGTTGGTGGCAATCCGGACGGCGACATCACTCTTGTCGAGTTTATGGACTATCGTTGCGGATACTGCCGCCGGGCCGTGCCCGAAGTAGCCAGCCTGCTGGCAGAAGACGGCAATATCCGCCTGGTGATCAAGGAGCTTCCGATTCTGGGCGAAGCTTCGGTCATGTCCTCGCGCTTTGCTGTCGCCACGAAACAAGTTGCTGGCGACGATGCATATAAACAGGTCCACGATGCGCTGCTCGAATTCAGCGGAGAACCGACCGAGGTCACCTTGCGCCGCATCTCAGACGGCCTTGGGCTGGACAGTGACGCGATCATCGCGGCAATGAACAGCGACGAGGTGACCGAGGAAATCGCACAGACCCGCGCTCTGGCGCAGCGGATGAATATCTCTGGCACGCCGTCCTTTGTGCTGGGTACCGAAATGCTGCGCGGCTTTCTTCCCGCCGCACAAATGCAGCAGATCGCCGATGGTGTGCGCGCGGATCAGAGCTGATGGATTTGGGGCGGTCTGACCGCCCCCTTCCCCTCTTACAGCCCGGACATCTGTTCGGCTCTTAGAACGTATTCGTCGTCGTGACGCCCAAAGCTGTCATCCAGCCACAGTCGAAAACCCATGATCGGCGCCGACAGGTCATAGTTGCGGCTGGACACCAGTTGCGTTCCATTTGATGTTTTGTTGAACGTTCTCTCAAGCACCCCACTGGTGCCGTTTGCGCCCGCCTTGGAACTGAGCAACTCGAAACGGCCGCGAAAACGCGTGTCAGGTTCGCAGATCTCGATCCTCGTCATTTCCTGTATCCGGGAGTGATCATCGAATTGCTCGGTCTCTATAAAGCTGACGCCGGGTTCAACCCAGGCCATCGACACCGTGTTTTGCCCGCCGTATGTGTCAACCGTGTCGGGCGTGACCACCAAAAAAGGCCACAGCTCCTTTGGGCTGAGCCCCGTTTTCACTTTGCTGGAAAACGTCCTTCTTGTTGCAGGCAGATACCGATCAAGCCAACTACCGGCGTAAACGGCGAACACCAGATACAGGAACAGGATCGACAGGACCGTGATCACGTTCTGAAGCGCAGCACCTCCGGAACTGGTGCCGTACAGCTTCGTCCAACACACAAACGGAAGTGAAAAAGCAACGGCTTCCGTGGTGTGTCGGATATTCGGAAACACCAACGCGATAACCATCAATACTGGCGTTAGGATCGCTACAAAAGCCAGACCATATACCAGTTGAAACGGGATGCCGAACAGAATTCGGTCGTCATTCATGTCCAGAACAAGCCCTGCGATGAACGACATGAATGCAATGGCGATCAGCCTGCGTCTTTCTCGGTAAAGGCGACGTTTCAATGAAATCATAAACACTCCAATCAACTATAACGTGTTGTGAAAGGCGATTGAGGCACAAGTTTGACCAGCACACTGCCGGCTCGTCCCGAGATTCAGACATTCCCAACAGGTACATAATTCAGCAATAATTAGCGCGTTTTCCGACCGCCGCCTCATGCCTAGGTTCAAGTTGATAACTTTTGTATTGATCGCTTCCTTGGTCTCGGGCATTGAACCAGCAAAGTATTTGATCCAAAGCCAGAGGCACGCATGAGCAATAACAGAAAATCAGGTTTGTCCCGAGCAGCCGCCAAAGTGCGTGAGGCTGGCCGTGCTCTTCGCGGAAAAAACCAGACCTCTCGTAAGACCGCGCCCCTGAGCAAAGTACCCCAAGCCGAAACGGTCGCTGAAACACCGTTTCCCGCCGCGGATCAGGGCATCATCGTCGATATCGGCATGAATGACGGGACGGATACGTTCTACTATCGCAAAAGGGGATTCCACGTCATTGCCGTTGAAGCCATTCCCGATCTTTGCGCCGCCGTGTCTGAAAAATTTGAAGAACTGGGCGTTGATGGCGTCGACATCAGAAACTTCGCGGTCACCGACGGCAGCACGGACGAGGTCACGTTCTTTGTGAACAAATTCAACACGGCCTGGAGTTCCGTCGACGAAGAGATCGGAAGCCGGGCGGAAGGGTCCGAAAAGATCGTTGTTCCCGCGGTTGACCTTTCGAACGAACTTCGGGACGTTTCGAAACAGATCCGCTACGCCAAGATCGACATCGAAGGCTTTGACAGCGTTGCCCTGTCGCAGCTCATGTCGCTGGAAAACCTGCCGCCTTATATCTCGGTTGAGAACGGAAGCTCGGAGATGCTCCAGACGCTCTACGAGCATGGGTACGACAAGTTCAAGTTTTCCAATCAAAAGTATGTGGAGTTTCAATCCATCCCGGCAAACTCGCAGCATGGGAAAGTGTCCGATCACCAGTTCGCATCCGGCGCATCCGGTCTGTTCGGTGAAGACCTTCCGGGTGATTGGATTTCGTATGAGGATGCAATCAAGGTTCAAAAGGGCCTGAACTTTGCATCGCAGAGTGCACCGGACAACCTGTTTGCGGTTATCATCGGCTGGTTCGATCTGCACGCAAAGCACTCATCCGCCAAATAGCAAGGAAATCAGCCCCGCTCTTTGGGCGGGCGCTGCAGTTTCAGTGGTGTTGCGAAGTCTTTGGGCCTAAGAAATGATGCGCGATCCGCGGGTGAAACGGGTCGCACATCCACTGCAGATTTCGCAGCGATGCTGTTCACTCAGACGCGCCAGGCGCCTATTCGGCCGCTTCCTGCGCCGCGTCCAGCTCTGCCGCTTTTCTCTCGACCTCTTCGACAATGTGATCGATCATCTGGTCGTTGGACATCTTGTGGCTCGCCTTACCCGCCAGATAAACCATGCCCGACCCGGCCCCGCCGCCGGTAAAGCCGACATCGGTCATCAGAGCCTCACCCGGGCCGTTCACCACACAGCCGATGATGGACAGGCTCATCGGCGTCTTGATGTGCTCAAGCCGTTGTTCAAGCGCCTCGACCGTCTTGATCACGTCGAAGCCCTGCCGCGCGCAGGAGGGGCACGAGATGATGTTCACACCGCGATGGCGCAGGCCCAGGGACTTCAGGATTTCAAATCCGACCTTGACCTCTTCGACCGGATCGGCGGACAGGCTGACGCGGATCGTGTCGCCGATCCCCATCCACAGCAAGTTGCCCAAACCGATGGCCGATTTGATCGTACCTGACACCAGCCCTCCGGCCTCGGTGATGCCCAGATGGATGGGCGCATCTGTGGCCTCGGCAATGCCTTGATAAGCGGCAGCCGACAGGAACACATCGCTGGCCTTCACGCTGATCTTGAAGTTGTGAAAGTCGTTGTCTTCCAGAATGCGGATATGCTCCAACCCGCTTTCCACCATCGCTTCGGGGCACGGCTCACCGTATTTCTCAAGCAGGTGCTTTTCCAGAGAACCCGCGTTCACGCCAATACGAATCGAGCAACTATGGTCGCGCGCGGCCTTGATCACCTCTTTGACGCGCTTCTCATCACCGATATTGCCCGGGTTGATCCGCAGACAGGCGGCACCGGCTTCGGCAGCCTCGATCCCGCGTTTGTAGTGAAAATGGATGTCGGCCACGATCGGCACAGGGCTTTCGCGCACGATGTCCTTCAAGGCTTTCGACGATGCCTCATCCGGGACCGAGACCCGCACGATATCCGCACCCGCCTCAGCCGCTGCCTGCACCTGCGCCACGGTCGCTGCCACATCGGTTGTCAGCGTGTTGGTCATCGTCTGGACCGCAATCGGGGCATCGCCCCCAATGACAACGTCACCGACCATGATCTGACGGGATTTGCGGCGATAAATATTGCGCCACGGGCGAACGTGATTGAGCGACATGAGGACGGGTCCAAGACAGCCTGAGTTGGTTTGTAAATAGTCCGCCTACCGGGGCATCGCAATGGCTAGATCACTCGGCGGTGTCTTCGGTGTCCTGCGCCTTAAACTCGGCTACCAGCTGCGTGATGGTGCTGTTCTGATCGGCCGGAAGATCCGCGACGGCATAGGTCTCAGCCACGGCATCCTTGGACAGGACCACGCCTTTGGCAACGGTCCCCGGCGCACCGGCCGGACCGAAATGTTCGCCATTAATCGAGAAGAACACAGACCCCGACGCGCCCGCGCGCAGCAGCGGCGGTTCTTCGGTCAGAGGCACTTCATACACACTGCCCTGTTCGACTGTTCCAAGGGTGCCTTCGAAAATTACACTGCCATCAGCAGCGGTAACCCGCATCCAGGCAGGATTGACCGCGACGATCTTGAGCGTTGTGTCTATCTGTTCGACCACCTGAGGCAAGGCCGGGCGTTCAACAGTATGAACCTCGGCCACTTCAACCTTGGGCAGTTCCTGCGGCTGGAACGCGCCAACCGTGCGCGGATCAAGCGTGGATATCGGCGCGTCGCGGGCGACCAGAACCGGAACGTCCAAAGCCTGAGGGCGATACAGACGGTCCAGCGCCTCGGCACTGGGGGTATCGGCAACAGCAACCTCGGTATTGGCCGTACCAGCGGCATCCAACGGATCGAGATCAGACAGAACCACCGGGGCTTGTTCAACCGGGCTGACCTGTACTTGTTGGATCTTGTTCAGCACCGACCAGCCGCCATAGCCAATGCCGCAGATAACGGCGATCAGAACCAGAGAAGAGCCAATCGCCCGCGGTTCAATCTGACTGACAAGAGATTCCTTACCCGGAACGAAAGGCGTGTTGGGTGAGATGAAGGGATCGCGCCCCATCGGCCCCCGCGCGGGCAGACCACCCGAAGGTTTGCGGACAACCGACGCCTCAGCAGACATGCCATGCGCAACCTCGAACCCGCTCTCCTTGCAGAAGGCGGCGAAAGTTTCATCCGGGTTCATCCCCAGGTAACGGGCATAAGAACGCACATACCCGGCGATGAAGCCGGGTGTGTCAAACGCCTCTGGGTTGGAGTCTTCGATGGCAGCGATGTAGTTGGCTTTGATCCGCAATTCCCGCTGCACATCCAGAAGGGACTTGCCCATGGTGGCGCGTTCGCCGCGCATCATGTCGCCAAGCCGTACCTCGTAATCGTCATAGCCCTTTGGCCTGACGTCGGTATCACCTTCAGAATCGCGCTGAGATCTGCGCCCAATCATCCCTGCTGCCCCATTCTGCCTGCGCGTGTTTCGCGCCAACGGCGAATCATCCCATTAACGATTCGTCCGCAAGTTTTGTTAGCCTAAGCTTAACACGCGGCAAACACGATGCACACTTTAGCGTGAGGTTAACCGGCAAGTTCGGCGCGATTTAGCGCACAATGTGACCAAAGTTCGTCCATAGCTTGCACCAGACGGTTCATTTCGTCAGGTCCATGAACCGGTGACGGAGTAAACCGCAGACGCTCGGTTCCGCGGGGTACGGTCGGGAAATTGATGGGCTGAACATAAATACCAAAGTCATCCAGCAACCGGTCGCTGAGGATTTTGGTATGCACAGGGTTACCCACGATCACAGGAACAATGTGGCTGCCGTGGTCGATCAACGGCAGGCCCAGACCCTTGAGCCGCAGCTTGAGGATTTTCGCCTGTGTCTGGTGCTGTTCACGCAGTTCTGGCGAGATCTTGAGGTGAGCAACCGAGGCTGCCGCCCCTGCAGCGACCGCCGGCGGCAGCGATGTCGTAAAGATGAAGCCCGGCGCATAAGAGCGCACGGCATCACACATTTTTTCGCTGGCCGCGATATAGCCGCCCATCACGCCATAGGCTTTTGCAAGCGTACCGTTGATGATGTCGATACGGTGCGCCAGACCATCACGCTCGGTCACGCCACCACCGCGTGGGCCGTACATGCCAACAGCATGAACCTCGTCGATGTAAGTCAGAGCACCGAATTCATCTGCCAGATCGCAAATCTCTTCGATCGGACCGAAATCGCCGTCCATAGAGTAAACCGACTCAAACGCGATCAGCTTGGGCGCCTTGGGATCGTCTGCCTCAAGCAGCTCACGCAGATGCTCAACGTCATTGTGACGGAAGATGCGCTTGGCGCCACCGTTGCGGCGCACGCCTTCGATCATCGAGGCATGATTCAGCGCGTCGGAATAAATGATCAGGCCGGGGAACAATTTCGGCAGCGTGCTCAGCGTCGCGTCATTGGCGATATAGGCGCTGGTGAACAGCAGCGAGGCCTCTTTGCCGTGCAGATCGGCCAGTTCAGCCTCAAGCTGTTTGTGGTAGACCGTGGTGCCCGAGATATTGCGCGTACCGCCCGAACCCGCACCGGCCGCATCAACAGCATCATGCATCGCGTTCAGTACAATCGGGTTTTGTCCCATACCCAGGTAATCGTTGCCGCACCATACGGTGATGTTTTGCTGCGACCCGTCCGGGCGCGTCCGCACCGCGTGCGGGAAATGGCCATTCCGGCGTTCGATATCGATGAAAGTCCTGTAACGTCCTTCATCATGCAGCCTGGCAATTGCTGTATCGAGCTGAGCAGTATAGTCCACCGGTGTCTCCTTACGTGCCCGACCAATGCCTTCACCGGCCAGACGTCCTTTCTGACGCGTTGACCAGACGAATCCGGATTGCGCCGATGCGTTCCCTTGTGCCCATCACGTATAAACGACATTGGGATCACACATTTGATTTGCATCAAATATCCCCTCACGGTCGTTCCGACAAGTAAAGTTACGGCCATCAGACGCGAGGAAACGACGCAGCCCCCCGCAAGTGTTTCCGATATTATACCACATTCCCGACAATGCGCACTGGACGGCGCCGACGGCGCTGATAGGGTTCCGGAAAATCTCAAAAAGCAGGAGAACCCCATGTCGCTGGACGCCGTTCTGAATCGTATCGACACTGATCTGCAAACCTCGATCGACCGCCTGATGGAACTGCTGCGCATTCCGTCGATTTCCACCGACCCGGCCTATAACGCGCAGGTGGATCAGGCTGCCGACTGGTTGGTTGCCGACCTGCAAAGTATTGGCATCGCAGCCGAAAAGCGCCAGACATCCGGTCACCCGATGGTTGTTGGCCATGTCGGAGAAGACAGCGACGCGCCACATGTCCTGTTCTACGGGCATTATGACGTACAGCCGGTCGACCCGTTGGAACTGTGGAATCGCGACCCCTTCGATCCGGCCGTCGAAGATACCGACAACGGCCCCGTCATTCGCGGTCGCGGATCATCGGATGACAAAGGCCAGTTGATGACCTTTGTCGAAGCCTGCCGGGCCTGGAAAGCGGTACACGGCACCCTGCCCTGCCGCATCACCTTTTTCTTCGAAGGCGAAGAGGAGTCGGGCTCCCCCTCCCTGGTGCCGTTCCTGCGCGAAAACGCGGCCGAGCTAAAAGCTGACCTGGCTCTGGTCTGCGATACCTCGATGGTGTCGCGGGGCGTCCCGTCAATCGCGTCGCAACTGCGCGGGATGCTCAAGGACGAATTCACCATAACTGGCCCGCGGATCGACTTGCACTCGGGCCATTATGGCGGCCCCGGCCTGAACCCGCTGCGAGAACTGTCCAAGATCGTCGCCTCGTTCTATGACGACGAAACCGGGCGCGTGGCGGTCGAAGGCTTCTATGAAGGTGTCCACGAAGTGCCCGCTGACCAGTTGCGGCAATGGGAAGGCTGCGGGTTCGACGAGACCGAATACCTGAACTCGGTCGGGTATTCCCAACCGCATGGCGAAAGAGGTTACTCGACGCTGGAACAGCAGTGGGCCCGCCCGACGCTTGAGGTCAACGGCCTGTGGGGCGGCTATAACGGCGCAGGTTCAAAGACCGTGATCCCGTCGCAGGCGCATTGTAAGATCACCTGCCGTCTGGTCGGCGACATGGATCCTGATGCCCTGCGCGACAAGGTCCGCAAACATGTTGAGGACCGCCTGTCGCCCGACGCAAAAGTCGAATGGGACAATGACTTGGAAGGGGCCCCTGCCTCAGTCATGAACCTCGACCGCCCCGAGTTCGAAGCCGCCCGCGGCGCGCTGTCCGACGAATGGGGTCGTGAGGCCGTGTTCACCGGTATGGGCGGCTCGATCCCTGTCGTGGGCTATTTCAACACAGAACTTGGATTGGATTCGATGCTGGTCGGCTTTGCCAATGACGACGACGCCATCCACTCACCAAACGAGAAATACGACGTGAAGAGCTTTCACAAAGGCATCCGGTCCTGGGCCCGTATTCTGGATGCTCTGACCCGCTAAAGAAAAAAGGCACCGCCGAATTGGCGGTGCCTTTGACACGGGTAGTTGCCCCAGATCACATATGGATAACCTTACCATATGCGTCCAAAACGCTTTCATGCATCATTTCTGATAGTGTCGGGTGCGGGAAGACTGTGTTCATCAGGTCTTCTTCCGTAGTCTCCAACTGGCGGCCAACCACGTAACCCTGAATCAATTCGGTCACTTCAGCGCCGATCATATGTGCGCCCAGCAACTCTCCGGTTTTTGCGTCAAACACCGTTTTGATCAGCCCCTCGGGTTCGCCCAAGGCGATGGCCTTGCCGTTGCCGATAAAGGGGAAGCGACCCACCTTAATATCATAGCCCAGTTCTTTGGCTTTCGCTTCGGAATATCCGACCGAGGCGACCTGAGGCTGGCAATAAGTGCATCCCGCAATGCTTTCCGGTTTCACTGGATGCGCGTGTTTGCCTGCGATCAATTCAGCCACCATGACACCTTCATGGCTTGCTTTGTGTGCCAGCCACGGTGCACCAGCGATGTCGCCGATGGCATACAGCCCCTCAACGCCGGTACGGCAGAATTCATCGGTGACCACATGGGTGCGGTCGATTTTGACACCCAACGCTTCAAGCCCCAGATTTTCGACGTTGCCCACAATCCCGACGGCCGAGATCACGGTATCAAAGTCGTGTTTCTCGACCTTGCCTTTGACCTCAATATGAGCAGTAACCTTGCCTTTGGCGCGGTCCAGTTGCTTGACCATCGCCTTTTCCATGATGGTCATGCCTTGCTTGGTAAAGGCTTTCTTGGCGAAGGCGCTGATTTCAGCGTCTTCGACCGGCAGCACGCGGTCCATGACCTCGACCACGGTCGTGTCGGAGCCCAGCGTGTTGTAGAAGCTGGCGAATTCGATGCCGATCGCACCCGAGCCGATAACCAGCAGCTTCTTGGGCATCCGCGGTGGCTGCAGCGCGTGCTTGTAGGTCCAGACCAGATCGCCATCCGCCTCAAGTCCCGGCAACTCGCGCGCCCGCGCACCAGTGGCCAGAACGATATTCTTGGCAGTCAGCTCTTCGGTCCCCTTGTCGGTTTTGACCGAGACCTTGCCCTTGGCGGGGATCGTCGCCTCGCCCATCAACACGGTGACTTTGTTTTTCTTCAGCAGGTGACCGATACCCCCTGAAAGCTGTGCCGCAACACCGCGCGATCGCTTGACGACCGCGTCCAGATCGTAACCGACCTTGTCCGCCTTCAGGCCGAAATCCTTGGCGCGTTCCATCAGGTGGAACACTTCGGATGACCGCAGCAGCGCCTTGGTCGGGATACAGCCCCAGTTCAGACAGATACCGCCCAGATGCTCACGCTCAACCACGGCTGTTTTCAGGCCGAGCTGTGCAGCACGGATAGCCGCGACATAGCCGCCCGGACCGGCGCCGATTACGATCAGATCAAAAGATTGTGCAGCCATGGTTTCCTCTCGGCACAGGTCGAATGAAATTTAGTTTACCATTAAACTATTTTTCACAACGCATCAACACACCTTCCCCGCGACAAAAGCGACGCGAGGTCAACAGCATCTGTTTCTGCGGTTTTCAGCCTATACCGGGCACGTCTCTATGGCTAGAACATAGGGATCGGGCCCGCCCGCTCATTCCTTAACACAAGTCATTCGAAAGGCTTACCATGGCCAAAACACTCAAGGATCTGCTGCTTGCTCTGCTCAACGCCACCCTCATTCTGGTGGCGCTCTGCCTGTTTCTGGGATGGAAACTGGCATCGACCGTGGAAGGCATCACCACGGTCTTTGAAGAGAAAATAGAGATTGTTGCGCCTCTCAAAGACGAAATTCGCGGTGTTCGGGGCGAACTTGCCGCGCTCCGCAGCGACCTAACCAATCTTCAAACAGGCGGTACTGTGACAGACATCGCCGAGAAAGTAAGGATTTCCACGGCATTGGTAACTCTGGAAAACCTGGAAGCCAGAATGCAGGACTCGCAATCCCGCATCGCGGACCTCACCGAGTCTCCGGATGCGCTGATTAACACCGCCATAGAAAAGTCGGCCGACGTGATTGCCGACCGAATTATTGCTGTTCGGGGATGTGTGCCGTCATCCTAGCCAGCGGACTGCAGTTCCCGCACGGTGGTGCCGTACCCGCCCATATCGACATAGGCCGCTTCGTGCGCGGTCATCGGGCGTTCAAGCGCTTCGTTGCGATAAGGGAACCGTCCGAACTTGCGGATCACTTCGCGATGGGCCCGTGCGTGCAACAGATTGCTCGGATCGCTGTCCGTCATGTTTTGACACATCAGGCGAACACAGCGTTCCTGGTCGCACAGATTTTCCGAGTGCATCATCGGCAAATAGAAGAACTGCCGCGCCGGCTCGTCAATCTTGAGGTCCCACCCCTTGTCCACCGCGCATTTGGCGGCCGACAGGGCCGCGCGATCCGTCGAAAACGCCTTGGCACTGCCGCGGAACATGTTTCGCGGGAACTGATCCATCAGAATTATGTAAGCCAGTGACCCGCTGGGATAGGTTAGCCAAAGAGAAAACCTGCCTTCACTCGCGGCTTCCCAGGTGGTCAAAAACCGTTCGCGAATGTCTGCATCCAAGGTGTCGTCTTGTAGATACCACCCCTCGGGGCCAACCTCATCCAACCAAAAACTCAATACATCTTCAGGCCCTACCATTGCCCTAACTCCGTCGTGTTGCCCTCCCCAGGGACGTAAGGTCATTTAATGACGTTTTACAGATTTGTAACAGTAAAAAATTGCAACACTTGCGACATATTCTTGTGTCCTAGGCAACATCTTGCGTTTCCTGCTCGGCTTCGGCCGCCTCGATGGCTACTTCTTGGGCTACTTCAAGCGCGACCGGAGAGGCCGTCGGATAGAACGTCGACATCGTTCCGGTCTCATCAACAGGGATCGCGGCACGCTGCGTCGTACGATAAAGCGCGTAGGCCGCCATCGTGACCAACAGAGTTGCGATGAACAGGAAGAAACCAGAAGGACCAAAGACTGCGTCTCCCATCAGCCAACCGGTGATAAGCGGACCGGCGATGGCCCCAAGTCCGTTAATGAACAGCAGACCACCCGAGGCCGCAGCCATGTCCTCGTGGCTCAGAAAGTCATTCGCGTGGGCGATTAACAGCGAGTAGAGCGGGTTCGACATGCCGCCGATCACAAAGGCCGCACCCAGCAGGATCGGGAAAGTGACTCCGAACAGCATACCCGCCGCAGCAGCGCAGGCCCCTACCCCTGCAACCAGCATGATCAGGAAACGACGATCCATTCGATCTGACATCCAGCCCAGCGGGTACTGCAGCACCAATGCACCGACGTAGAAAGCAGCAATAAATGTGGAAATCTCAACAAGCGTCAGACCTGCGCGGGCGCCATATACCGACGCCATGCCGAACTGCGCCGAGAACACGCCACCCAGTAGGAACATGCCGACGCAGCCCAGCGGCGAACTATTGAACAGTTCGCGCAGTGTCATCGGCTTAGTCGTATCGAAGGCCGGCGTTGGTGAGATCGATAGCAAAATGGGAGCAAAAGACACCGAAACCAAAATCGACGCGACGACAAAAGTGTCGAATCCAGCCGGATCGCCCAACACCACCAGCCCCTGTGCAGTGATGATGCCAGTCATCTGGAAAATCATGTACAGCGACAGCGCCTGACCGCGGTTTTCGTTGCTGGCAGCATTGTTCAACCAGCTTTCTGCGGTGACATACACACCGGAAAAACAGAACCCGATTACGAAACGCCCAAGAATCCAAACAAATGGGTTGGTCATCAACGGATACAGGATCATGACCGCTGAAATGAACGAGGCCAGTGCCGCAAACACCCGTACATGCCCGACTCTTCGGATCATCTCGGGCGCAAAGCGTGAACCGCCCAGAAAGCCCACGAAATAGGCCGACATCACGAATGACATCTCAAGGGTTGAAAACCCCTCGATCTCGCCCCGAACACCCAGGATCGTGCCCTGCAGGCCGTTGCCGACCATCAGAAGCCCCATACCAAGAAGAAGCGCCCACGCGCTGGAAAGGACCTGAAGCATTGGGGTCTCCGTATTATTTGCCGACCGGCTTTAAGGATTCGTTTTGATATGAAAAACGGCTCAGAACCCGCTTGTCTACGACATTGCGGACGCGCGATCCCGACATCGCGCCGTTTACGGGATCAAAAGCGACGCGTCCCCGTAGGAGAAGAACCGATATTTCCGTTCAATCGCATGGACATAGACATCGCGCATCCGATCCTGCCCCATCAAGGCCGAAACCAGCATCAATAATGTGGATTTCGGCAGGTGGAAATTGGTCATCAGCGCGTCGGCAACATGAAACCGAAAGCCGGGGTAGATGAAAATGTCCGTTTCACCTTCCCACGGCTCAATCTGACCCGAGCGCGCCGCGCTTTCGATCAGCCGCAGCGCCGTGGTGCCAACCGGAATGACCCGTCCACCAGCAGCTTTGGTAGCGCGGATTTCCTCGGCTGCGGTGGCGCTGACCCTGCCCCATTCTGCGTGCATCTTATGCGTGGTTACGTCCTCGACCTTGACCGGCAGGAAGGTACCCGCGCCCACATGCAGGGTTACATGGCTGAACGTAACGCCGCGCGCGTGAAGCGCTTGCATCAGCGCCTGATCGAAATGCAACGAGGCTGTAGGCGCTGCAACCGCGCCCGAGTTGCGCGCCCAGATCGTCTGGTAATCGGTTTTGTCCTGCTCATCCGCCGGGCGTTTGGCGGCGATATAGGGCGGCAACGGCATAGCGCCCGCCTGCTCCAGCGCGGTGTCGAAATCATTACCCGTCAGGTTAAACCGCAGATAAGCATGCCCGTCCTCGACACGATCCAGCATGGCGCTGAGGTCGTCGGAGAACAGTATCTCTTCACCCGGCTTGATCTTTTTCAGCGGTTTGATCAGCGCTGCCCATGTGCCGTCGGCCTGCGGGTCCAGCAGGGTAGCCTCGATCGCGGCAGAAACCGGCCCCTGTGCGCTGTCACGGTGACGGCGGCCGTTCAGGCGCGCGGGAATCACACGGGTGTCGTTCAGCACCAGCCGGTCGCCGGCTTGCAGCCAATCAGGCAGATCGAACACATGCGCATCCGACACCGCATCACCGTTGGCCACCAACATACGTGCCGAGGACCGAGGGTTGGCGGGCCGCGTGGCAATCAGGTCTTCGGGCAGGTGGAAATCAAAATCGCTGAGTTTCATGGCCGCGCCATACAGCGCCATACTTCCCAGTTCAACGGTCTGATGCGGGCGCTCCGTAAGTTCGTTTCGGCTCATCCGGCTTGACGGGTTGCGCGTTTGGCCCGTCGGATACCGTCGGCGCAGGCGCTCTTAGCAGGTTGCGCAGGAACAGCGGCGCCAGACCCGACAGCGGGTTGACCGAGACTTTCGGCTGCCGCAGCGGCCCGGTCAGGGTATAGTTGAAGCCAATGATGCCCTCGCCCTTTTTGGTAAAGACACTGCCAATCGCATTGACCAGATAGATCGGAGAGATCGCGCCGCGCAGGTTCAGCATTCCGCTAACCGTGTCGATGGTGCCGTCAAAGGACAGGCCCATCGACGGCCCGACCGCACTGCCGCTGAGAACCTTGACCTGGGTCGGCGTGATGCGCATCCGACTGTCGATTGTGCCAAAAAAGATGCCCTGTCCGGCCATTTCATCCAACAGACCAACAAGGCTGATGGCATTCAGCAGTGCGGCCATCGCGGGGGCATCCTTGATGCGCGTGTCGGAGATTTTCAGGTTCACATCATAATTGCCGGGCCCCGCGACCGGTTCCAGTCGTAGATCCATCGACCCACCGCGCGCCTGAGTGATCATACCGGCCGACCGCAAAGCTGCCCCTGCATCGCCCGAAGTCAGCGTCACCGCACTGCGACCCGCCCGAGGCGAGACCTGTCCACGCACCGCAGCCCCGCCGTTTACATTGGCAGTGAAGGCACCGTTGACGCCTCCGATGGTTTGAAACGCGCCTTTGAACCCGGTCAGGGCTATGGTCTCGGTGACCTGAAGGCGATCCAGCGTCACATCCAGACGGGGGCCGGGCCCGGAGGCTCCACCACCGCCGCCACTGCCAAATGTCGCGCGTCCAAGGTTCATTACCCCGCCCAGCACACGGATATCCGGCACCGCACCGCCGCTATTGACCAGTTCGGCCGGAACCGCCAACCAATTGCCCAGATCAAAGGAACTGAACTGCACACGGTCGAAATCCCCGTCCCGGAACGAGATCGACGCGGTGGTACGCAACCCGGCGGCGTCCAGCTTGAGTTCATCCACGCGCAGGTTGTTGCCCAGCGTCGCCGCAACGGTCATCGTGCCTCTTGTTTCCGCCCCCTTGCGCCAACCCAGTTCTGGAACGGCCAGCGCGACGCCTACCAGATCGGACGACGCCGTCAGTTTCTGCGGTGTTCCCGCGCCAATACCCAGCGCGATATCCGCAGTGCCCTGCCCGGTCAGCATCCCCTTCGGCAGCCCGGCCTTCAACTCGGTCATCAGGCGGGGGGACAGTTCGATCTGCCCCGTCAACTCGCTGCGTTGCGGTTCGGTGCCGCCGATGGGCTGGCGCCATGTGGCTCGAAGCGGAACATCGCCAAAAAGCCCGTTGCCCGAAACTTCGACCACGGTCTGGTCACCCTGAAGATCAAGCCGATCCGCACTGACCGAAAATCCGGGAACCAGCTTGTCGCTTTGCACGTCGTCAATCTCGCCCAGGAAATGGAACTCGGTGTCTTCGAATTTCAGGCCCTTTTTCATTGGCAGAGAAAGCGTTCCGGTCAGACTCACCTCGCCGTCCGCCAAATCAACCGGCAGGTTCGCCTTGGTAAGCAACTCCAGCGGCGGCCGGTCAAGAAGTGACAGCGCCGCCGTGGCGCTGCCTTTGGCGGTGATCCGGGTGATCGACGGCGATACCCCCTTGATGCCGGTATCAGGTATGATGAAAGAAGTGCCGGTGGCATCAATCGCGCCGCCCTGATCGGCGATGACAACACCTGATTCCGCCGTGGCCGTGAACCTGCGATTGATCAGACTGGCCTGCCCCTGCGCGTCAACAAGTGGCGGCAAGGTCTTGGCAAACCTTATTTTTGCCTGATCGAACCCGAAATCCAGATAGATCTCCGGCTTATTCTCGGGCTGCAGCCGCAAGGCAAAATCAACATCCGAGAACTGACCCTCATAGAGGTTCTCCGCAACCCATTTCCGCGGCTTCGGCGCCAGAAGGTCTGGCCAGTAGGTCAACAGCTGATCCGCGTTCATGTGGTCCAGATGCGCATCCACTTGTACCGCCCAGCCCTCCGGTTCTCCTGTCAGCTTGCCCGAACCCAGCAGCCGGTAGTTGGCATCTTGGACCATGATCTGGCCCAGGCGCAGCTCGAACGGTGCCAGTTTCATCTGCATGTCCAGTTCGGCCCGTGCCAGTTTCAGCGACTCGGGGAAAAGGTTGGCCGGATTGATATTGATGCTGCTGAAACTCAACTGCGAGGTCAGGCTTTCAAGCGCACCGTTTTCGATCCCGTTCAGAAACGCCTTACCCTCACCCTGAAACGCGCCCCAGGCCGAGACCACCGACACTTCGTTGAAGTCCAGTTCCTGACGGTTGGGGGTGTAAGTGAAATAGGTGCTGGCCGATTCAAACGGGATTGGGCGCGTCTCCTGTGTCGGCTGCACCGCCCCCGCACCAAGATTCAGGGTGGCAAAGACCGGACCCAGCGCTGCGTTGCTGTCGACGCTGCCACGCAGCGCGCCCGAAATAGGAGCCTTGAGAACCTGCAACCACGACAGCGCAAGAGTCTGACCAGCAAGGTCTTCGGCAGGCAGATCGGTGATCGCCACGCCAAAACTTGCCTGCGGCGTGCCCAGAACGCTGGTGTAATTGGCTTCGATCGAACTGGCGTAATCGCGCCCGGTCAGAACCGAAAACCCGGTGGCCAGATGCATTTCATCGCCACTGCGGGTGGCCGTTATGTGGCCACCGTCAAACACCCAGGCACGGCCCAACCGAAGATCCTGATAGTCGAGCGTCAGAGATTCCAAATCGACCGAACGAAGCCCTGAAAGGATGGGCGACAGAAACACATCGTCCGATCGATCAATCAACTGCGCCAGATCCGGTGCTTTCTGGACCGGGGCGCTGCCTGACCCCACGGTCAGCGACAGAGCCCCATCCAGACCCCGGGTCAGGTCGAATTGCGCCCCGCGCACAGTGATGCGGCGCGGGCGAATCTGGCCCCGCAGCAGACCACGCATCGACAGCCGGGTCCGCAAATCCGAAACCCGCGCAATCTGCTGCCCGGCGGCATCGCTGATCGTCACATCCGTCAGTTTCAGACGGGGGCGCCATTCTTCGTTGACGATGAAGCTGGCATCGCCAAAGCTGAATTTCAGACCGCCCAAGCTCTGTTCCAGCCGCTGCTCGACCTTTTTTCGCACCCACTCCGGCGCGTGCAGGTTCTGACCGAACAAAAAGAACCAGCCCGCAAACGCCAGCAAACCCAGCAACAGGCACGTCCAGATCGAAAAATGTGCAGCAATACGGCGGCGCGACCGGCGGCGCGGGGGTTTCCCGGGCTGCGTCGCACTTTTGTCTTCGTGCTGCACCAATTTTCTATCCACGCCTTCCAACCCGCTTGCGCCGCCCTATGATCTCGGGCAGCCCTTAAAAAACTTTAGCGGAGTTTCCAATGCCCGACGTGTCAGACATCGCCCCTGATTTCACTTTACCCCGCGACGGAGGCGGCGAGGTCACCTTATCGGCCCTACGCGGCGGCACCGTGGTTCTGTTCTTCTATCCACGTGATGATACGCCGGGCTGCACCAAGGAATCCATCGGTTTCTCGGAACAACTTCAAGCCTTTGCCGATGCGGGGACTCACGTTTTCGGCATCTCGCGTGACAGCGTCGCCAAGCACGACAAGTTCGTTGCCAAGCACAGCCTGACGACGCCGCTGTTATCGGATGAGGGCGCCTCGGTGTGCGAGGATTATGGCGTATGGGTCGAAAAAAACATGTATGGACGCAAGTCGATGGGAATCGAGCGTTCGACCTTCATCGTGAACGCCGAGGGCAAGATTGCCCGAGTCTGGCGCAAGGTCAAAGTTCCCGGACACGTGGACGAGGTGCTGGAGGCCGTGCGCGCCCTGTGACCGCTCTCGACCACGGTTGCCATCCGGTCTAAGACCCGCACACCTGACCAAGCGGAGAAATCCAGTGTCGAAAACGCTGACCCAAATGGCGACCGAAGTTCTGACCACGGCGGATGGGCGGGAAAAGACCGCCCTGTCAAAACGCCATGCCGCAGCGTGGTTCGCATCGCGTAAAGGGAAATCCCCAAGGATTGAGATCGGCACCGCGACGCCCCCGTTGCAACCGGCTCGCCCGGACCAGCCCGAGTTGCTTTCTCCGCGCGAGGTTCCCAAGCGCAAACCTGGAACAGAGGTGGGACGCATCGCCCTGCTGCACGCGGTCGCGCATATCGAACTGAACGCGGTGGACCTGCATTGGGACATCATCGCCCGCTTTGGTCACGTGCCGATGCCGATCGGATTCTATGACGACTGGGTCAAATGCGCCGAAGAAGAATCGCGCCATTTCGAAATGATCTGCGATTGTCTGGAAAGCATGGGCAGCCACTATGGCGCCCTGCCCGCCCATGCCGGCATGTGGCGAGCCGCCGAGGACACCGCCGAAGACCTGATGGGGCGGCTGGCCGTGGTGCCCATGGTGCTTGAGGCGCGTGGGCTGGACGTCACCCCCGGCATGATCGACATCTTCCGCAAGGCCAAAGACGAAGGGGCCATCGCCGCGCTGGAAGTCATCTACGCCGAAGAGGTCGGCCATGTCGCCTATGGCTCAAAATGGTTCCATTTCCTGTGCGGGCGTGAAAATGCCGACCCCAAGGACGTGTTTCACAAACTGGTGCGGCGCTACTTCCACGGGGTGCTGAAACCCCCGTTCAACGAAGAGAAACGCGCCGAAGCTGGGCTGCCGCCCGATTTCTATTGGCCGCTGACTGAAGACTTGCCACCACCCGGTGCCGCGCAATAGACCTGCTCAAGTTGACGTCATCGGCAATTTCCCGCCGAGAATTGGCGGGAATTACCTGCTTTGTTGTGTGAACTAGTTAACAAACTTGCCGAAAGCGCAAGTGCCCTCTATGCAATTCGCCCAAGGGACGGACATGACTCACAACCGGTCCCGATCTTGGGGATGAGAGGTGAAGACGCGTGCGAACTCGTCTGGCAATCAAACTACATTCACTGCTCGAGCGGCAATTCCCGGAACGCCGGGTTTTCTTGAAATCTGACAACGACACGCGGTTCATCCGGCTTAGCTCGGAAACGCAGATCGCAGCCGTAGCCGGTGTGGCGGTGATCGTCGGCTGGACTGCGGTCGCCACGGCGATCCTGCTGATGGACAGCATCGGATCGGGCAACTTCCGCGAACAGGCCAAGCGGGATCAGGCAACTTATCAGGAACGCCTGAACATCCTGTCCGTCGAACGCGATGCGCGCGCGCAAGAGGCACTGGCCGCGCAGGATCGGTTCAACGCGGCGCTGAAACAGATTTCGGCAATGCAGTCAGAGCTGCTAGCCTCGGAAAACCGTCGTCGCGAGCTTGAGACCGGGATCGAAGTGATCCAAACCACCCTGCGCGCCACCATGAAACAGCGCGAAGAAGCCCGTACCGAACTGGCCAGCGTCCAGGTCGAGGCCGATGACGGCGAAATGTACGTAACCGCCCTGGCCTCCCCCGAACAGATGACATTCATGACCGAGGCACTGACCCGAACCGCGCAGGAGCGCGACCAGATCGCGGCCGATGCCAAGGACGCACTGCACCAGCGCGACGAGCTCGAGCTGGAAATCCAGCTGATGCAGGAACGCAGCGACGAGATTTTCCGCCAGCTGGAAGAGGCGATGGTGATCTCGGTAGAACCACTGGACAAGATGTTCCGTCAGGCCGGTATGCCTACCGACCGTATTATTGAAGAGGTCCGCCGCGGTTACAGCGGTATGGGCGGACCCCTGACCCCTATCTCTTTCAGCACGCGCGGCGAGGACCTGACCCCCGACGAGATTCGCGCAAATGTTTTGCTGCAACAGATGGATCAGTTGAACCTGTACCGCCTTGCCGCCGAGAAAGCGCCGTTCGCCAATCCGGTGAAGTCCGTGGTGCGGTTTACCAGCGGATTCGGCAGCCGCCGGGACCCAAAAACCGGCGGGCGGCGCATGCATAATGGTGTCGATTTCGCCGGCGCTCAGGGCACAGATATCTTCGCCACCGCAGATGGCGTCGTCACACATGCCGGCTGGCAATCCGGTTTCGGGCGGCTGGTCAAGATCCGTCACGCCTTCGGAATTGAGACACTTTACGCCCATAACACCAAGATCCGCGTCAAGGTTGGTCAAAGGGTCTCGCGCGGGGATCATATTGCTGATATGGGTAGCACCGGACGGTCTACCGGCACGCATCTGCACTATGAGGTGCGCGTAAACGGAAAACCTGTAAACCCAATGACTTACATCAAGGCTGCGAGAAATGTTTTCTAAGAGCAAAATCAACGAGCCCGGATCCAATGCACCCGAGGCGGCGAAACCTGCCGCTCCGGCCACACCGGCGACCCCTGCACCGGCAGAAAACAAGGCCAGCACCGCGCCCAAGCCCAAGCCTCCGGCGTCGGTACTGTCCTCGGACCTGCACATCACGGGCAACCTGAAGACCACCGGCGACATTCAGGTCGAAGGCACGGTCGAAGGCGACATCCGTGCGCATCTTCTGACCATCGGCGAAACCGCCACGATCAAGGGCGAAGTCACCGCTGATGATGTCGTGATCAACGGCCGCATCGTGGGCCGTGTACGTGGTTTGAAAGTCCGCCTGACCTCAACCGCGCGTGTCGAAGGCGACATCATCCACAAGACCATCGCCATCGAAAGCGGCGCCCATTTCGAAGGTTCGGTACAGCGTCAGGACGACCCGTTGAACCCGGGCCGAAGCGCCAAGGGGGGCGCCAACCCGGCGGCCGAGGTCAAACAGTAACTCTGACCCGATATCTCAGTGATTATACGCCGCAGGAAACCCTGCGGCGTTTTCTTTTGCCCTTGCCGATGGGATCGGGCGGTATAGGGTTCTGACATGTTGGTTTTTTTCTCGGTCCTCCTGCTGATCGCGGGTTTTTTCCTGTACCGCCACTGGTCCAAGTCGCAGGCGCGACAAGAGCTGCTGGCCGCCCCCCTGACCGATCACCAACGCAGAGTGATCGAACAACAGGTGCCATTGATCCGCCGCTTGCCCTCTGATCTGCGGGCAAAGCTGGACGGCAAGGTGAACCTGTTTCTGGATCAGGTGCAATTCCACGGATGCGACGGTCTGGACGTCACAGAAGAGATGGAACTGGCCATCGCCGCGCAGGCCAGCCTGCTGCTGGTGAACAGCGACCTTTGGTATGATCACCTGACGACGATCCTGATCTATCCAAGCGCGTTCAAGTCCCGCCAGCGCAGGCAGGACGGCTACGTTGTCAACGAGAAGGAAATCGTGCGCACCGGCGAAAGCTGGGATCGCGGGCCGGTGATCCTGTCGTGGTCGCACAGCCGGAAAGGCGCTGCGAATGACCATGACGGGCAAAATGTCGTTCTGCACGAGTTTGCGCATCAGATCGACGACCTTTCCGGTGGTACCAACGGCGTTCCGATCCTCAGTGACGGGCAAAGCTTTGCCGAGTGGGAGCGCGTCTTTCTAACCGCATACGACGCCCATGTGCGTGCTGTGGAACACGGCCAGCACACTGTCATTGATCCCTATGGCGCGGTGGGTCACGAGGAGTTCTTTGCCGTCTCGGTCGAGGTATTCTTCGAACAGCCACGGCAGTTAAAATCCGCCGTACCTGAGGTGTACGAACAATTGTCAAAACTGTTCCGACTGAACCCGGTCAATTGGGGATAGCCGCACGGCCAACATCGCCAGTTCATATCTGAACGGCCAGTTTGAAATTTCCCCGTTTCCCTCCATTTCACAAAATGCGATTTTTAAATTAACCTTAAATCAGTGTTTTCAGGAGGGATTTTCATGTCATCAAAACTCATGGCCGAGTTTTTCGGCACGTTCTGGCTGGTGCTGGGCGGCTGCGGCAGCGCCGTATTGGCGGCAGGCGTTGCGGATGTGGGCATCGGCTGGCTGGGCGTTTCCTTTGCCTTCGGCCTGACGGTTCTGACCATGGCTTATGCGGTCGGGCATATCTCGGGCGGGCATTTCAACCCGGCCGTCAGTCTTGGCCTGATGATAGGCGGCAGGTTTCCGGCCAAGGACTTGATCCCCTATTGGATCGCACAGGTGGTCGGCGCAATTGCCGCCGCGGCTGTCCTGTATCTGATCGTCAGCGGCGCTCCGGGATTCGAGGGTGTCGGTGGCTTTGCCTCAAACGGGTATGGCGAAGCATCGCCCGAAGGCTATTCGATGATGTCCGCATTGGTGATCGAGATCGTGATGACGGCGTTCTTCATCATCGTCATTCTAGGCGCGACATCCAACTTTGCACCCGACGGCTTCGCCCCGATCGCCATTGGTCTTTGCCTGACGCTGATCCACCTGATCTCGATCCCGGTGACCAACACCTCGGTCAACCCGGCGCGGTCAACCGGTGTGGCCCTGTTTGCGGATGCGCCGGCCCTTGGTCAGCTTTGGCTGTTTTGGGTCGCCCCACTGATCGGCGCCGCCATCGGAGCGCTGATCTGGCAGGCGATGGGCGACGACTGATCCTGAGAGAGCCCCGACGCTAAGCGTCGGGGCTTTTTAACTTATTCGGTGACGGTGACTTTTTTCATCATGTCGGGCTGACCGATCACAGCGCCGTTGGGACCGTCGCCCCGCTTGATCCCATCGACCACATCCATGCCGTCGGTCACCTGACCAACAACCGTGTACTGGCCGTTCAGGAAGGGGCCTGGCTCGAACATGATGAAGAACTGCGAATTCGCGCTGTCGGGGTCCTGAGCGCGGGCCATACCCACGACACCACGGTCATAGTTGTAATCCGAGAACTCGGCAGGCAGATCAGGACGGTCGGACCCGCCGGTACCGGCACGACGCATATCGCCGCCGATACGACCGAATTCAACGTCGCCGGTCTGAGCCATGAAGCCGTCAATCACGCGGTGAAACACCACGCCATCATATTTACCTTCAGCGGCCAAAGCACTGATCTGTTCGACATGTTTGGGAGCCAGGTCTTCGAACAGGTCGACGTTGACGACGCCATTGGCGCCCTCACCCTCGATCTCGATCTGAAGCCCGGTGGCCAGCGCAGGGCTGGCCAAAAGGGCGAAAACTGCGGCCAGCTTATGCATCGGCTGCCACCTTGACGCTGATCATGCGATCCGGGTTCGCAGGCGGCTCGCCACGTACGATTGCGTCGACATGCTCCATGCCGTCGATGACGCGGCCGTAAACGGTATACTGGCCATTCAAGAAATGGTTGTCCTTGAAGTTGATGAAGAACTGCGAGTTGGCCGAATCCGGGTTCTGCGAGCGGGCCGCACCCAAAGTGCCACGATCATGGGGCAGTTTCGAAAACTCGGCTGGAACGTTCGGCAGAGACGACCCGCCTGTGCCCGCCATGCGCAGGTTGAACCCATCTTCCATGTCGCCATGTTGCACGTCGCCGGTTTGCGCCATGAACCCGTCGATCACACGGTGGAAGGCCACGTTGTCATATTCGCCATTGCGCGCCAGTTCCTTCATGCGGGCGCTGTGCTGCGGTGCCACGTCAGGCAGCAGCTCAATGACGACATTGCCGCCTTTGAGTTCGACGATGATTGTGTTTTCGGGATCCTTGATTTCGGCCATGAGGCCCTCCTGTCGTTTGGTCTTGCGCAAATAACTATTCGCCATGCACATGAATGCCAAGTGACGCATTGACCTGAGGGCAAAATGCAGGAAAAGAACCGCCTAAACCTGTTTCACATTTCCGAGGATTGCACGATGGGCTGGAAAACTCTCGACGACATAGACCTGAACGGCAAACGCGTGCTTGTACGCGTCGATATCAACGTTCCTGTGGTAGATGGGGTCGTGACCGACGCAACCCGCGTTCAGCGCATCGTGCCAACGGTCCGCGATATCCTTGCGGCGGGCGGCAAGCCCATCCTGCTGGCACATTTCGGGCGCCCGGGTGGTGAGCGACGCGAGAACCTGTCGCTGAAACAACTTATCCCCACGCTGCAGGATGCCTTTGGCACCACCGTTCTGTTCGCGGCCGATTGCGTCGGCACCGAGGCCGAACTGGCCGCCGAAGCACTGCAACCCGGTCAGGTTCTGCTACTTGAAAACACCCGTTTCCACGCGGCCGAAACCAAGAATGACATCGATCTGGCCGCGGGTATGGCCAAGCTTGGAGAGGTCTATTGCAACGATGCATTCTCGGCCGCCCACCGCGCGCACAGCTCGACCGAGGCCATCGCCCGCCTGCTGCCTTCGTGCGCTGGCCGTCTGATGCAAGCCGAGTTGGAAGCACTGGAAGGTGCTCTGGGTGCGCCCAAGCGTCCTGTGACCGCCGTTGTTGGTGGCGCGAAGGTTTCGACCAAGCTGGAACTGCTGGGCAACCTGATCACCAAGGTGGA
This sequence comes from Ruegeria sp. YTSC199, assembly GCF_059609725.1. Taxonomy (NCBI): domain Bacteria; kingdom Pseudomonadati; phylum Pseudomonadota; class Alphaproteobacteria; order Rhodobacterales; family Roseobacteraceae; genus Ruegeria; species Ruegeria sp. YTSC199. The sequence continues at coordinate 168,727 of NZ_JBXWMF010000006.1, read as the reverse complement.
TTATCTGGTGATCGGCGGTGGCATGGCAAACACCTTTCTGGTCGCCAAGGGGTTAAACGTCGGCAAATCGCTGGCCGAAACAGCGATGAAAGGCACTGCGGCTGATATCCTGGCCAATGCGGAAAACTCGGGCTGTACGATCGTCTTGCCCTCGGACGTGGTCATCGCGGAAAAGTTCGAAGCCAACACTCCGCATCAGGTGCTGTCCGCCGATCAATGCTCTGATGACGGCATGATCCTGGACGCCGGCCCGGAAAGCGTCGCGGCCATCACCGACATCTTCGCTAAAAGCCAAACCCTGATCTGGAACGGTCCGCTGGGCGCGTTCGAGATCGAGCCCTTCGACGCCGCAACCAATGCCGCCGCGCTGAAGGCCGCCGCGCTGACGCGCTCAGGGCAGTTGGTGTCGGTTGCGGGTGGCGGTGATACGGTCGCCGCGCTGAACGCCTCGGGTGCGGCCAAGGACTTTTCGTACATCTCGACCGCCGGTGGCGCTTTCCTTGAATGGATGGAAGGCAAAACCCTGCCCGGCGTCGCCGCGCTGGAAGGTTAAACCTTGCTCAAATTCGCCGCTTGTCGGAACTCGTGGTAAACTTTCCGCTTTAAGGTGGAGATTATTGCCATGAGAGTTTTTGCGTGCCTGATCGTTGCCCTGTATTCCCTGCCCGCTGCTGCCCAATCCAGCTGCGGCGGGCAAACCCAGCTTGATGCGAACTTTTGCGCAAAGGAAAAATGGGAAATCGCGGACCGAGAACTCAACCGTATCTGGAAGGAGGTAAAGCCTCTGGCAGATGCGCGGGGAGACGGGCAAACCTTGCTGAACGAGCAACGCGCCTGGCTGAAGACCCGCGATGCCACCTGCGAGCCAGAGTTGAAAAGCGACGGCAGTGCAGCGCCGATGTTCTATTGGGCCTGCATGGAAGAGCAGACCCTGACACGCAATCAAGCCCTTGAGGCATTGCGTTGAGAAAGGCAGCCCAACATTTCCAAAAAAGTACGAGCCAAGGGATTCACAACCCGAATCACCTGTGACATAGTGCATTCAGATGCTCGCAAAGGGCACGTTATTGAGGCAATTCATACGGCGGTAAACAGAGTGTCCCGTTCCCATCGGCCCAGTTTGGGCACAGTCGTTTTCTTCATGGTGGCATTTATGCTGGGTGTTTATTTCACCTTTGCCGCAGTGCAGGGCGACTATGGCCTGTTCAGACGGGTCGAGATTGCGGCGGAACGGGACGCCCTGTCACGCGATCTGGCCACGCTCGAGGCAGAGATCTCAGAAATGGAAAACCTGACCCGCCGCTTGTCGGATACCTATCTGGACCTCGATCTGCTGGATCAGCAGGCGCGCTCGGTCTTGGGTATGATCCGTTCAGACGAAATCGTCATTCGTTAAAAAGGTTAGTTAGTCGGTTCGGCACTGGGCTGCTCAATTGATTTGGGCACCTGATAGCCAAACATCTCAATTTCTGCAGCAAAGATGTCGGCTACAATTTCAACATTTCTGTTGTCCCAAGCAGCCCCATAGAACAATTCAAACCGGTCTGATTTACGAATACCGGACTTGGCCTTCACGTGTTCCAGAGAGATGCCTTTGACACCACGCTCCGCCAGAAAATGTTCAAACTCATGGCGCAAATTCTCAAATCGCAACACGCGGTCAACGCGCAAATCCCCATTCTTCGTGTAGAGGTGAAAATCAGAGAAATACTGAAGTCTCGTGGAACAGAAGTGCGCGAACATCTGCTCTGGTTCGTTAATTTTCTTACCCCGCCGATGCATCCAAAAGTAGAAAGCAGATACCGCTTTGTCCCACGGATTGCGCTCTACGCAAAAACTGGTGCAGCCTTCAGCGATATCGGAAAGGTAGTCGTCGACAGTTCGCATGCTTTGATGCGGATATCGCGCGTGAACGGCACCTTTCGACCGCTCTCTCAACAGCTTGACCGATTGTCGTACTATCGATCGTTTCCCCGGCCGTTGCGCCTCTTCGTCCGGCGTCAAAGGCGATGCAAAATCCCCTTTCTGAAGACTCTGTCCTAAAGCGATCTCAATCGACGTGCCTCCTGTCTTTCTTGTTTTAACAAACACAAGCTTAGATTCACGCAGAATGATCATCTCGGTCTACACTTCCAGAAGTCGGCTACATAACAATTACCTGCTAAAGGCTGCTCATTTCAATGGTTGCCCGACGCTGCGTCACATTTACCCTCGCCAGAAAGCAGGAAATGCTTTAAGAGATAGTTTAACGCTAAACTATCTGTCCGAAAGGGGGAGATCGCCACGATGGCTGCGCGAAAAACCACAAAGAAACCAAATGTTTCTGCGGAAGAGCTTAAAACCTACTACCGCGAAATGCTTTTGATCCGCCGATTCGAGGAAAAAGCGGGTCAGCTTTATGGCATGGGTCTGATCGGTGGGTTCTGTCACCTTTACATCGGGCAGGAAGCCGTTGTTGTCGGCCTCGAGGCTGCAGCCAAAGAAGGCGACAAGCGTATTACCTCATATCGCGACCACGGTCACATGCTGGCCTGCGGGATGGAGCCGGGCGGCGTTATGGCCGAATTGACCGGGCGCATCGGCGGTCTTTCGAAGGGCAAAGGCGGCTCGATGCACATGTTCTCGAAAGAGAAGCATTTCTACGGTGGTCACGGCATCGTTGGTGCTCAGGTGCCACTGGGTGCGGGCTTGGCCTTTGCTGACAAGTACAAGGAAAACGGGGGTGTCACCTTCACCTATTTCGGTGATGGCGCTGCCAACCAGGGTCAGGTGTACGAGACCTTCAACATGGCGGCCATCTGGGACCTGCCTGTGGTATTCGTGATCGAGAACAACCAATATGCAATGGGTACCTCGCAGGCGCGCTCGACCTCGACCAAGGACATCTACCATCGCGGCGAGGCCTTCGGCATCCCTGGCGAGATCGTCAACGGCATGGACGTGCTGGCGGTGAAAGAAGCTGGTGAGAAAGCCGTCGCCCACTGCCGAGCGGGCAAAGGTCCCTACATTCTGGAAATCAAGACTTACCGCTATCGCGGCCACTCGATGTCCGACCCAGCCAAGTACCGCACCCGTGAAGAGGTTCAGAAGGTCCGCGAACAAAGCGATCCGATCGAACATGTGCGCGAGCTGCTGTTGTCCGGCAAACACGCCACCGAGGATGACCTGAAGGCGATCGACAAAGAGATCAAAGAGATCGTCAACCAGGCCGCCGAATTCTCGAAAGAAAGCCCCGAGCCTTCCGTCGAAGAGCTCTGGACCGACATTTACGCCTGAGAGGACGATTAAGACATGGCAACCGAAATTCTCATGCCCGCCCTTTCGCCCACGATGGAAGAAGGCACGCTGGCCAAGTGGCTGGTTAAAGAAGGCGACACCGTATCCTCGGGCGATATCCTGGCCGAGATCGAGACCGACAAGGCAACGATGGAATTCGAAGCGGTCGATGAAGGTATCGTCGGCAAGATCCTGATCGTCGAGGGCACCGAAGGGGTCAAGGTCAACACCCCCATCGCGGTGATGGTCGAAGACGGTGAAGACGCCTCCGCCCTGCCCGCAGCTACCCCCGCAACTGCTGCGGTGGCCGAGGCTGCCCCGGTGGCGGTTGAGGCCCCAGCCCCTGCCGCAGCTCCCGCTGCTCCGGTCGTTGATCTGTCGCCCGATTGGCCCTCAGATGCCGAGATGAAATCCGAAACCGTACGCGAAGCTCTGCGCGACGCGATGGCCGAAGAGATGCGTGGCGACGAAGATGTCTACCTGATGGGTGAAGAAGTCGCCGAATATCAGGGCGCCTACAAAATCTCGCAAGGCCTTCTGGACGAATTTGGCCCTAAAAGGGTGATCGACACCCCGATCACCGAGCACGGTTTTGCCGGTATCGCCGTCGGTTCGGCCTTTGGCGGTCTGAAGCCGATTGTCGAGTTCATGACGTTCAACTTCGCCATGCAGGCGATTGACCAGATCATCAACTCGGCCGCCAAGACGCTCTATATGTCCGGCGGTCAGATGGGTTGCCCGATTGTGTTCCGTGGCCCCAACGGTGCCGCTGCCCGTGTGGCTGCGCAGCACTCTCAGGATTACGCCGCATGGTACATGCAGGTTCCGGGCCTTAAAGTCGTCATGCCCTACTCGGCAGCCGATGCCAAAGGTCTGCTGAAATCGGCTATCCGCGATCCCAACCCGGTTGTATTCCTGGAAAATGAAATCCTCTATGGTCGATCCTTCGAAGTACCGCAGGTGGATGACCTGACCATCCCGTTGGGCAAGGCCCGTATCTGGCGCGAAGGATCGGACGTGACCATCGTCAGTTTCGGCATCGGCATGCAATACGCGCTGGAAGCCGCAGACAAGCTGGCCGAAGAGGGCATCAGTGCCGAAGTGATCGACCTGCGCACCATCCGCCCGATGGACACCGGCGCGATCATCAATTCGGTGATGAAAACCAACCGTCTGGTCACCGTGGAAGAAGGCTGGCCGCAAGGCTCGGTCGGTAGCTACATCTCGTCCGTAGTGATGCAAGAGGCGTTCGACTACCTCGATGCGCCGGTCATCAACTGCACCGGCAAGGATGTTCCGATGCCCTACGCCGCGAACCTCGAAAAGCTGGCGCTGATCACCACGGATGAGGTGATCGCCGCTGTCAAACAAGTGACCTACCGGTAAGGAGCGACAGACAGATGCCCACCGAAATTCTGATGCCCGCCCTTTCACCGACGATGGAGGAAGGCACGCTTGCCAAATGGCTGGTCAAGGAAGGCGACACCGTCTCTTCCGGCGATCTGCTGGCCGAGATCGAAACCGACAAGGCCACGATGGAGTTCGAGGCCGTTGACGAAGGCACCATCGGCAAGATCCTGATCCCCGAAGGCTCTGAAGGGGTCAAGGTCAACACTGCCATTGCGGTTCTGCTGGAAGATGGCGAAAGCGCCGATGATATCGCGGCCGCACCGGCCGCTGCTCCCGCGGCTGCCCCCGCAGCCGCCGCGGGCAACGAGGCTGCCGCGCCAGCGGCGTCCGAGGCGCCCGCCCCGGCAGCTCCGGTCAAGGCAGACGGCGGTCGGATCTTTGCCTCGCCCCTGGCCCGTCGGATCGCGGCGCAAAAAGGCCTTGATCTGTCGCAGATAACCGGAACCGGTCCGCATGGCCGTATCGTCAAAGCGGATGTTGAAGGCGCGACTGCGACTGCACCAGCTGCAGCACCTGCCTCGGCGGCTGCAGCACCTGCACCCGCAGCCGCTCCGTCAGGTCCATCGGCGGACGCAGTGGCCAAGATGTATGAAGGTCGGGAATACGAGGAAATCAAGCTCGACGGTATGCGCAAGACCATTGCCGCGCGCCTCAGCGAAGCCAAGCAAACTATCCCGCATTTCTACCTGCGCCGCGACATTAAGTTGGACGCACTACTGAAATTCCGGGGCCAGTTGAACAAGCAGCTGGAAAGCCGTGGCGTGAAGTTAAGCGTCAACGACTTCATCATCAAGGCTGTCGCAAACGCTTTGCAACAGGTTCCGGCCTGCAACGCGGTTTGGGCTGGGGATCGCGTTCTGCAACTGAAACCGTCGGATGTGGCGGTCGCCGTTGCGATCGAGGGCGGCCTGTTCACGCCTGTCCTGCAGGATGCCGACACCAAATCGCTGTCCGCGCTGTCGACCGAAATGAAAGACCTCGCCTCTCGCGCCCGCGAGCGCAAGCTGGCGCCGCATGAGTATCAGGGCGGCACCTTTGCGATCTCGAACCTCGGTATGTTCGGCATCGACAATTTCGACGCCATCGTGAACCCGCCCCATGCCGGTATTCTGGCCGTGGGCTCCGGGATCAAGAAACCGGTTGTGGGCGATGACGGAGAGCTGACAGTTGCCACCGTCATGTCGGTTACCATGTCGGTCGATCACAGGGTGATTGACGGCGCGCTTGGTGCAGAGCTGCTGCAGGCCATCGTCGACAATCTGGAAAACCCGATGGTCATGCTGGCCTGATCCATCGCTAAAACGAAAAAAAAGCCGCCTCAAACCCGAGGCGGCTTTTTCTATCCACGGGGTTCGGATTACTTGTCTTTGCCCAGCATGTGATCCATCGAGATCGATGGCTGATCGCACCCGGCCTCGCCCACGATCTTGGCCGGTATACCGGCAACTGTCGTGCAGGCGGGCACCTCTTGCAGAACCACAGAACCCGCAGCAATGCGGCTGCAATGGCCCACTTCGATATTGCCCAGAACTTTGGCCCCGGCCCCGATCAGGACACCGTCGCCGATCGTGGGATGGCGCTGCTCTTCTTCCTTGCCGGTTCCGCCCAGCGTGACCGAATGCAGCATCGAGACGTTATCCCCCACCACGGCCGTTTCACCGATCACGATAGAGTGGGCATGGTCGATCATGATACCCTTGCCGATACGCGCAGCGGGATGAATGTCGATCCCGAAAATCTCGGACGAGCGCATCTGGAAGAAATATGCCAGATCATGCCGACCTTTGTTCCACAGCCAATGCGCCACACGATAGGCCTGCATCGCCTGATACCCTTTGAAGTAAAGGATTGGCTGCAATAAACGGTGGCACGCCGGGTCGCGTTCGTAGACTGCCATCAGGTCGGCACGCGCGGCTTCGATCAGCGACGGGTCATCTGCATAGGCCTCGTCCACGATTTCGCGTAGCACCATCATCGACATTTCGTTCGAGCACAGCTTGGCCGACACCCGATAGGACAGGGCCCGCTCGAGGCTGCGGTGGTGCAGGATACAGGCGTGTACCAAACCGCCCATCAACGGCTCATTCTCGACGGCTGCCTGAGCTTCGGTCGTGATACGGTTCCAGACCGGATCAACCGGTCTCACGTGACTGCGCTTTTCCAACATAGTTTTTGATCCTTTGCTGCGCCTAGAATGCCATTTAGTGGTAAAAACACCAAACGCAAACCCGTGATCTGCAGGGCAACGAAAATGAATGAAACTGAATTGGCAAGCTTTACGGCCAGGATACAGGCGCGATTGGCCGAGATTGCAGATCATTCGGCAGCGGAAAAAGACGCGCAGGCCATTGTTGAACTGGACCAGCAGGCTGTCGGGCGCCTCAGCAGAATGGACGCGCTGCAGAATCAGGCGATGGCCAAGGCGCAGCAGGCCAATCGGGATATCGAAACGTGGCGTTTGCAGGCCGCACTGATCCGCATTCAAGAAGGGGAATTTGGGTATTGCGAGGATTGCGGCGACGAGATTCCCAAAGGTCGGCTGAACCTCGATCTCGCCGCGACCAAATGCGTCAGCTGTGCGTCCGGGTGATCCGAAACCGGATCAGATGGTGCAGAACCGTCTCAAAACACAGACAATATTGCAGGTCGTCAAAACCCGGCTCGTCCGCCAATCGCCTGCTGCGTGCCGCTGCCATCAACGAGCCATTGCCGAACACTGGATGAAGCCGCCCGGTCTGGCCGACATGTTTGTCGGCCAGCTCCGCTTCGTGGATCATGCGGGTGCAGAGACGATTACGGTCAGGCGGCGGCGCGGCCAGCAGGACACGCGCTGCAGCGCTGACATCTCCGTGCAAGACAGGGCGCATGGCGTGGATCACCTGACTGTCAGGTTGGTGATCAGGCCCGGACCATAGCTGGCCGAGACCTGAGCCACCTGGACCTCATAGGCCCCGCTGACTCCATCCGCCGCTTGAGCTGCGATCGAGTAGAACCACGAAGGTTCGCTCACAACCTTTTCCCGCATAAGCGTGCCGTTGACGCGAATTTGAACAAGGTAGGATTCGCTTTCTTCTGCCAGCGGCACGTCCAGACCTGCCCAATCGTCCCCGTCCAGCCGGGTGCGGCGTATCCATGACACCTGGTCACCTATGCCTGAGCGAACCGCCCTGAGATGCGCCGGTGCATAGGGGCGCAACCCGTTGCCATCGAAGGCCTCGACAATATGCACAAAGGACGGGTCGTCATACCCTCGCGTCGCCGGGCCGATTCGATAGTGCTTTGACACCCGTCGCTCGGACCGCAGCAGGCTGGTCTGATAGACCCGTTGATCCAGCAAGACGAATATCGATCCTACGGGCCAGGTATCGGGCATGGCTGCATCTGTTCCCAACTGGCCGCGTAATCGCCCGGACAAGGTATAGATGCCTGCCTCCTGCAAGGCGGCGTCAGCGAACTGGAAAACCTCCCAGTTGCCTGATGTGCCATCGCCGATTGCAGCCAGATTGGCACCGCTCAACAGAGCGTCACGCGGGCGCGATTCCAGCAAGCCATCGACCAGATTGACACGCAGTGGCGCACCTTCGTCCCAGATGCCGGCACTTGCCCGCCTGAGCGGCGTTTCGGTGAACCCGATGACCGCCTGCCCTGAGATGACCTCTTGCAATCCGTAGTCTTCGTCACTGGCCGCCGAGTAGACGGCAACGCTGCCAGGCCAGGGGTTTGCCGAAGCGGCCAGATACGGGGCGTGCGGTGCTTCCGATCCCGAGATCAGAGGCAAGTCCATAAATACGGGCAAAACAGGAACCGGCGCGATAAAGGGCTTTGCGGATACCTCGTCATCCGGCAGGTCAGACGGCGCGTAAACACCGGGTTTAATCCGCACCGCCTCTGCCAGTTGCAGGTCGGCTTGCTCCAGACGGTCGATGCGGTACCGCGCACCCTGTCCATCTTTGGTCAGAGTGACGACGTCACCCGCACCCAGATGCAGCAATGACGGCGGTAACGCAAACCGGGCCGTCTCGCGCGAGATGCGCGCTTCGCTCAACCAGCGTTCGGCGGTCTGGCGGCCTTCGGCGCGTGTCAGCGACAGAGGCACCTCGTTCACCGACACCGAATGAGTGTTGGAATCCGGCAGAACGGCCTCTTCTGACACGACGTCATGGTCCGCATCCGATTGTACGAACCGCAATCGTACACGGCCCGTCAATTCGGCCTCGGCCTCACGGCGGTACTCGATACGACCTTCAATGTCCGCGCTGTCGGCTAGCAGACCACTGTCCAATTCAATCGCTCTGCGACCATCGCGCATTTCAAACAGCAACACACCGTCCCGTTCGATCGCGTCGAAACCATAGCGCAGCATCAGCGGCTGCAGCGCTGCTCGTGCACTTGTCACATCCTCAATCGCGTATCCCCGAACCACACCATACAGGCGCGATACATCAATATGCGTCACTCCTGCCCCGTAACAGATTTCCGTGACGACCGAAGCCAGCGTCCGCGTTCCCGACCGCCCGTTTAGCCAGTGACCACGGGGGTAATTCACCCCGTCACTCCACTGGCTCCGCAGGTTTGGAAAGGTGGGAAAGGGGCGTGCGTCCCAGGCCCAAACATAAGCGTTTGCCATGTCCACCATCGGGCCACCGTAATCGTCGGAAATCGGATTGATCGCCGGATCGGACCAATAGCCCAACATCGCCTTCAGGTATTGCACCTGCATGAAGTCGTCACGCAGACCATTGGAGTATTTCGGCAGGCTGGATTCCGAGGATTTGGGATCAAGAAACTTGTTCGGTTGGTTGGTCCCTTTGTCAATGGCCGCGCAACCAAGTTCGGTGAACCAGATCGGCTTGGATCCGGGCACCCAGTCCGTCGGGTTCGTTTGCCGAGCACCTCCGATCCGCTCGTGATGCCGGTTTGACCACCAGTTGCGCAGGTCCTTGTACCGCCAGATCCACGGCTCATCATGATCCTCATCTGTGATTGGTGCCCGGATCTGGGCTTCGGCCTCTTCCGGTGAGGCGTAGTACCAGTCATAGCCCTCGCCGCCTTCGATATTGCCGCGAAGGTAGTCGAGGTCATAGATCGCATCGGCCCCGGCCTGAGCATCCAGATGGTCCACGCCGTCACGCCAGTCAGACAGCGGCATATAGTTATCGATACCAACGAAATCGATGTTGTCGTCGGCCCACAGCGGGTCCAGATGAAAGTAGCGGTCCCCCGATCCATCATTGGGTTGATAGCCGAAATACTCGCTCCAATCCGCCGCGTAACCGATTTTGGTTTCCGGCCCCAAGATCGCACGGACCTCTGCGGCTAACGCACGCAATTGCACCACGGCCGGAAAACCGGAAAACCCTCGGATCTGCGTCAGGCCGCGCATCTCGGACGAGATGCAGAATGAGTCCACGCCACCGGCGGCCTTGCACAGGGCCGCGTAGTGCAGAATGAACCGTCGCAAGCCCCATTCCTGCGGTCCGGTATAGGACACGACACCGTCACCGACGACAAAGTTATCGGCCTGCGCGTATCCAAAGAACGCGGCCACTTGCGCGTCTGCCGCGGCTGTCTGATTCGGCGACCCAGCACGCCCCGGAGCTTCGCTCAACGTGATCCGGCCGCGCCACGGCAGATGTGGCTGGTGGCCTGCGTCAGACCATGGATCTGGCAGGCTGTTGTCTACAAGCTGGTCCATCAGAATGAACGGATAGAACATGACACGCTTGCCAATGCCTTTCAGATGCCGGATCGCTTGAACCACCGACAGATCGGCGGGTGTTGCGCCATAGACCGGCAGGCCATCCTTGTGTCGGACCTGCTGTGCGACGTTGCGATCCACGCCAGCCACGTGCCAAGGCATATTCTCGCCTTCAATGTCCTTATGCAGAACCTTCGGCTGCAATTGACAGGTTCCACACCGCAGATCGTTCCCAAACCAGGACACTATCAACGAAGCCGCATCGCAGGAACGCAGCTCTGTTTGCAGGGATCGGGTGGCGGTTACAAGATCCGACACGCCCGAGGCAGAATTCACATTCGCGGCCCAGCTTTGCCCCCTGCCCTTGGTATAGTTGACCTGTTCGCTGGCCAAAGCGTATTCACCGGTGCCAGGCATCAGCGCAACACCCCGGATCGTCTTCGATATTGCATCCGGTGTGTCCGGCAATCCCGGTTGTTCCTGCCGCACAACTTCGAAAGAAAACTGCGGCACCCGGTTACCGAAGGACGCCAGCTGCAAGTCTTCAATCACCACGTATGCCGTACCACGGTAAGCCGGAACATTGCCCGCGCCTTCGATGGCCTCGATTAGGGGGTCAGGCAATTGATGTTCGCCCCCGTGGTAGATGCGCATGTTCAGACTTGCGCGCTCAAGTTCTTCGCCGTCTGCCCAAATGCGCGCAACATCTGAAATCCAACCAGCGCCAACCGCGATGGCCAAAGAAATCGAATAGCTGTAGCTGTGCGTAGTCGTCGTGACCTCGGGCGCTTTGGGTGAGCCTTTGCCGCCACCGCCACCGGATTGCGTAGTTGTACTTGTGCTTCTGGTTTCCAGAAAATCCGACGCCCAAATGACTTGACCGCCCACACGCATACGTCCGAAAATCGTGGCGACCGGAGCGCCTTCTCCGGTTTCTGTCAGGCGAAACCGATCTAGACGCCCGGTTTCTACAACTTCACTGCCGCCACCCATGACCGATTGGCTCATCAGCCTTTGATCGATGACCCGCCCAAGCGTTGCCCCCACTGCTCGGCCGATAACAGCCGTTGAAAGCCCCGCAACGGTGCCGCCAACCGCTCCGCCGATCGCGGCTCCTGCTGCGGACAGAACTATTGTAGCCATTCACTTTACCTCCAGCGGGAATTCAAAACAGGCGACGACCCGGCGACGCCATGGGTCGCTCAGCGTATTTTCGACGACGCCATATCCGGAATAAGCGTGAATGAACCGCGGCACGGCCCCTGTCGCGCTGACGATGCCAACGTGTTTGGCCACGCATCCATCACGCATCCGGAACAACAGGACGTCACCCGCGACCGTATCGCCTGGGAACTTTTCGATCAGGTGGCGGCGGGCTGCGGACCACATGCGTTCCTTTCCCTGAGGTTCGGACCAGTCCATGCTGTAGGTTGGAACTGCTTCCGGCTCATGCCCATGCAGCGAGCGCCACACGCCCCGCAGCAAACCCAGACAATCCGCGCCCGCTCCCTTGACCGACGCCTGATGCACATACGGAGTCCCCAGCCAACTGCGCGCCTCATCCACAATGTCGTGCCTGTGCGTGCTCATCGTCTGCTTCCCCCGGTATTCGGGTTGCCTTGCTTTGGTACGGCCATCATCCAATCCTCACCGGGAAGATCTGGAAAACCCTGAAAGTTCAGCACATTATTGAATTTAAGGCGGCAGGTATTCATGCTTTTGTCGCATCCGGCCGTCAGCCGAACCCGGTCTCCGACAGCCAGGCCTCCGATGATCCCGGACCACAACGAGACATTGCGCCCGCCTGTGGTCTGCTCATCCTGCTTGATCGAGTCCCAGAGACCGGCCGCCCGTCCCGACACTACATCCAATCTGCCACGTTTGAACCAACCTGTGTCCCATCCGCCTGCACCTTTCAGCAGCACGGCACAGCCAGCGGTTACACTCACAATTTCGGCCTCGGCCCGGAAACCCGAAATGCCGAGGTTGAATCTGCAGGCGTTGTCGCCAAGAACTGCCGTGCAAGGTTTCTGGTAGATCCTGCCCATGGGTTGGTTGAGCAAATCCGTGAGGCCCCGCAATTCGGCGTGAAACGCTCCCCCCGCACGACGCATCTCTCCGATCGAGCCCCTGAACTGCAGCGTTCGCTGCTCGGGCGCAGCCCAATTGACCAGCCAAGCACGCACCTCGGCCCCGTCGAACCGGCCAGATTCAATATCCTCTTCAGTGACGGCGGCATCGGACAAAGCGCCCATGGCTTCGGAATTGTCGATGGACAACCCTGTCGCCTGCTCGATTGCCGTGGCTGTCAGGCCGGTGCTGGCCTTGAACGTCATGCTGTCAAAGCACAACTCCATGTCGTGGTCGGTAAAGCCGTATTCTTGCCCGTCCGGACGCCGGATAGACCAACACCGGCAGGTCGTGGTCAGACCGCTTTGCAGATGGGTCTGCAGTCCTTGCTTATCGCCACTCATCAAACACGTACCTCGACAACAGGAACATTGGGCACGTCGCCAGCCTGAAAGCTGGCCACGCTGGTCTGAATCCTGTCGGTATCGAAACGGACCGGAACGTCGAACTCGAACCCGGCAGTGATTTCCACCTGCTCGGGCGGCGGGGCGGAAAACACGATCCTGCCAGTGACCAGATCTACTTCGAAATCTACTCCTTCGCGCATCTGGTCCTGCTCGAGGCCGATCTTGATCGTGCCGAGTACGGGTTTGACGATCGGACGGACGTAGCCGAAGCCGCCGGAACTGTAGGTCTTTACCAATTGAAACTCGCTTGTCGTGCCATCGCCGCGCGCAATGACCTGATCGTCCTGGCATACGTCTGCCGTAGCGGCCCCGGACTTGTAATCGGACCAGTCTTTCCAACGAAATCCGAACATTTGTCCCTGACGCGCCTCGAAAAAAGACACCAGCGTTTCGATATCGTCTAACGATCGCATCCCCAGCCCGGCATCATAGCGCCGCCGGGAATGCGCCCAGGGCGTGTTGCGCTCTTCGAACCCGTTGGCCAGCGTCACGATATCGGTGCGCCGTTCAGGGCCGCCAACCGAGCCAAAACTCAGGCTGGCGGGAAATCTGACTTCGTGGAAATTCATCACCTACTCCCTCGTGTTACCTGTTGCGATTGCCGCGGCCCAAGGCGCGACTCATTTGAGCGGCAATCTGGCCCTGGCTGCGCCGGAACCCCTGAACGTCGGGGGTTTTGATGTTCATCACCACGTTCACCCCGCGTCCGCCGCCCGAGGTGCGCACGCCCAGCTTGCCATCCGAACCGCGCGCCAAGGGCATGATGGCCTCGGGACCGGCCTCACCCATCAGCCCTGTGCCACCACGCATCGGAAACGTGGTCGGCCCGCTGATTACGCCACCATTGGCGAAAGGCATAACCCGTCCCTGAGAAAAGCTGCCGCCATCGGCAAAGGGCAGAATACCCTGCACCAGACCTCCGACCGTGTTGGCCAGCATTCCACCAAAATGATCCGTCACTGGTCGAATCGCGGCCGAATAAGCCGTCCGAATCATCGAGTTTTTCAAAACATCCAACGCATCCGACAGGTTCATCCCATCCAACACCACACCGTCAAAAGCCTTGCGCAACCCGCCGGACATGCCGCGTTCCAACGTGGCCACATCCTTGCCGGTCTCTTCAAAGGCCGCGCTGATCCGTTTCATCTGGTTGTCGAAAGCCGCCGCCATCGACGCCGCATCCCCCAGCGAGTAGCCCAGCGCCTCGCCCTGTTCCTGCAGGTCGTCCAAACCGTCACGATCCGTCATCACGCTCTCCTTGTGTCTTGTCCGGGTAGGCCGCCAGCAAGGCGTCCAGACCCGCCCGGTTCATTGTCGGCATCCCCACGCCCTGCCCCAGCATCAGCCGTAGCTCGGCCGGGGTCAGACGCCAGAACTGATCCGGTGTCAGGCTCAGGCCGGTAAACCCGGCCCGCATCAGTGCGGACCAGTCAAACCCACTCATGTCTGCTCCGGCATCATGAAGGCCCGCGCCAGCAGCTCGGCCGCTGCGCGCGCGCCCGCCATCGGGCCGCCCTCTATCTCGGCGCTCAGCAGGTCGGCCCGGGCCACATCAGCCCCACCGCCCCGCAGCCCCGCCACGATCAGCGCCAGCACGTCGCCGCTGGAATAGGCGCCACATTCAAACCGCCGCACCAGCTCCACCAAAGAACCCGTGCCAAGTTCCTGTTCCAACTCCGCCAAAGCGCCCAGCGTCAGCTTGAGCACCCGTCGCTCCCCATCGATGGTCAAAGCCACCTCGCCCGTCCACGGATTGGCCATCGGCTTACAGCGCCGTAAAGGCCAGAGCGCCAGCACTGGCTAGGCTCATTTCATAGGTCGCCTCACCATTGTGCGAGCCCGCATACTCGATGCCCGTCACCTGAAACGCGCCTTCGACGATGCCGAAATCGGGAATGATCACCTGAAAATTTGGTGTTTCACCATCAAAGAACAGCTGTCGCGCGCGTTCATCGGTATCCGCATCCTTGAACACGCCCGAACCCGAGATCGCAGCGGATTTAACCCCTGCCCCCGACAGCAACTCGCGCCAGCCACCCTGGCTTTCAAGGCTGGTGACATCCACGCTTTCCGCGTTAAAACTGACCCGCGTGGCCCGCAGCCCCGCTATGGTCTCGAACAGGCCCGAGCCGTTCATATCCACTTTGACCAACAGGTCTTTTCCGTTCTGGGCAGCCATGTGCTCTCTCCGTTGATTGCTTAGTCGTCTTCCACGCGGGCGCGGAATCTCAGGTCGATCTGGCGGATCGTGCCGCCCGTTCCCGTGCGCCGGGCCGAGGCGCGTTCGAACCACAGCCCCACCAACCGACCCCGGTCCAGCGCCAGCGCCGCGTCTTCAAGTGCGTCACACACCGCGCCCGCCAGCGTTTTGGCCGCGCCAAACCCGGCAGCCTCGGACACGACGGACACCGTGAAACGATGCACTGCGCCCGCACCCGACTGGTCCGAGGCATCACGCACCTCCTCCGGGCCCAGCGTCAAAAAGGTCTGCGGCACCGACCCTGCGGGAACCGCGTCATAGATTGCGCCACCCGACAACGTGCTGACCTGCAAATCCCCCGTAAGCCGCTGGAACACAGCCGCTTGCAACGCGGCTGAAACGCCGTAACTCATGCCGCCACCTCTTCGTCTGCAAAACAGGTCAGGTACTGACCGCGCGGGTCACGCTCTGCGACCGCACGGATCACGAAACGGCGCGCGCCTTCGGTGAACCGCTGATCCGGGGAGGGGCGCATCGAAGACCCCTCGGGCGCACCGCGCACCACGATGCGGTAACCGACCCTCGAGACCGAAACGCCCGCAATCTGCCGTTCCGAACCGCTGCGCGCGGTGACCTCGGCCCAGACCGAACCCAGGGCTGCCCAGGTCTCAGTGTAGCCACCCGCCCCGTCCTCGCTTCGCACCGGCGCCTCAAGCACCAGTTTTCTGTTCAACCGAGGCGTCCTCATTGCGCCACCCCGGAGCCGAACCGAATGACCCGGTACCGCTGGATCAGACTGGTCACACCAAAGGGCATACACCCTGCACCCAGCGCAGTCTCATCGCGGTATTCGTAGTAGTGCGCCGCCAGCAGCAGAACTGCCTGCCCCAGATCCGCGGGCAGTCCTCCCCAGTCTGCAGCCATCCCGGCGGTAAAGGCGACCTTCACCGACCCACCCGTCGGAATGGTCGGCAGGGTCAGACCCGCCGGACGCAAACGCGGGCGCTGGCTGTCTTCGGCCAGTCGATACTGGCCACTGTCCACAACCTTTTCGGCACCCGCGGCGTCGGCCACAGTCACCGCGCTGATCGCCGTAACCGGAGCCACCGGCAACACCTCACCCGCAGTGTCGCGCCAGCCATTCAGCCCCCACGAGAAGTCCCGCTCGATCAGCACTTTGCCAGTGCGCGCCTCAATCGCCGCAATCGCTGCCCGCAGAAAACCTTTCAGCACTTCATCCTGCACGCTGTCCTCGGTGAAACCCGTTCCCAGCCGCAGATATGCCTTGAACTGATCCACCGGCAACGCCGCATCCGCGATGGCGGTTTCTTCGATCAACATCATCCATTCACTCCGCAATCTCGGACCCCTCCGGGGCCGTAACTTCAGGAATTGACGGGCACGCGCCGCCCCACGTTGCTCGGACGGAGGGGAGCAGCTAGACAACGCAGAGGATCTCACCCCGACCCGCGCCCGCCGCCCCGGGGAACCGAAGCCCCCGAGGATTCAGCCCGCTTTATGCGGTGCCGAATTTCACCAGCTTGATCGCGGCAAAGTCGCTCACGTCGCCGCCAACACGCTTGGTCGCGTAGAAAAGGACATGCGGTTTGGCGCTGAACGGGTCGCGCAGGACGCGCAGATCGGGGCGCTCGGCAATTGTGTAACCGGCCTGGAAGTCGCCAAAAGCGATCGAGAAGCTGTCGGTGCCCGCATCCGGCATGTCCTCGGCGATCAGAACCGGATAGCCCATCAGACGCGCAGGCTCACCAGCGGCCAGACCATCCGACCACAGGAAACGGCCATCGCTGTCTTTAAGCTTGCGGATCAGACCTGCGGTTTTCGAATTCATAACGAAGGTGCCGTTCACGCGGTACTGGGCGCCCAGCGCATAGACCACATCGACAATCGCATCAGCTTCAACGCCACCCTCGATACCGGTCGGCACGTAACCGATATTGCCCCAGGCCCAGACGTCGTTGTCGACCTTGGTGTGATCCAGAATACCCTTCGGCTTGTCTGCACCGTCGCCGTTGATAAAGGCCGACGCCTCGGCGCGGGCGAACTTGTCGGCAATGCGACCGGCCAGCCAGCCCTCGACATCAAACGCGCTGTCGTCCAGCAGGCGCTGCGAAGCTTTGGGCAGTGCGCTCAGTTCATGCAGCGAGATCGAAACACGGTCGATGGACGGGGTCGCCGTCTCGGTCGCGGCGGCGTTCTCATCGGCCCAGCCTGCGCCCACATCGGTGTGGTCGATCAGTACGTCGAAGGAGTTCGCCTCGACATTCACCACCGACGCAATCGAGCGGATCGAGGCGGTGGATTTCAGCACCGACTTGATGATCTCAGCGGTCTGTGGATCGACCAGATAGCCACCATCGCTATTGACCGCGCTGGACAGCGATTTGGACTCCATCTCGAGCCCGCGCAGGCCGTCATCCTCGCCCGAACGCAAATAGGCGTCGAAGGCTTTCTGATGTGGTGCGCCGTCCTCGATCGAGGCCGCAAGGCGCGGACGCGCCGCGATGGTTGATTTACGATCCAGCATGGTCAGTCGCTCTTCTGTCTGTTGCATTTTGGTTTTAACTTCAGCCTTCAGGCCCTTGAATTCATGTACGAAGCCAGCCATCGCCCGCTTCACCTCCTGAACCAGGGGCGCACCCTCTCCGGTCAAGGCCGGCATTTCGGTCTTGCTCATCAGCACTTCCATTTCTTGGGTGGTGGTTGAGGCGCGCTAGTTCCGCGCCAGCTCTTGCCGGGCGGTTTTGAACACCTCGGCAATACTGCGCAGGGTCTCGTCGGTGTCGGGCTCAAAACCCTTTGCCGCCACCCGCGCACTGGGCAACATCGGGAACGTCACCAGCGACACCTCCCACAGTTCCAGTTCGGTCAAGAGCCGCTGGCCCTTGTCATTCTTCACGGCCCGCTTGGTGCGATAGCCGATCGACAGGCCATCCATCGCACCCGCTCGGATCAGTTCCGCCGCCTCACGGCCTTTCTGCGTACTTTCCAGCAGGCGTCCCTTTACCCAAAGACCCTTGTCGTCTTCGCGCACTTCATCCCAGACACCGATGGGTTGTACCGGGTCGTGCTGCCAGAGCATCTTGACCCGTTGACCCGCATTTTCCAGCCCGGCCAGTGAGCTGCGATAGGCGCCTTTCTGCACCACGTCGCTGCCGTGATCGACCTGCCCGAACAGGCTGGCATACCCTTCTATCACCGCATCCTCGGATACCGAGAGCCCGTCTCCGAACTGTGCAAACTTGTGCTCCAAATCCATGAACACCTCCTCGTAAGATTCTGATTTCACGGCGTGGCTGCAAGGAACGATTGGAAAACCTGCGCGAGGATCACCGCCGCGACACCGTAGACCGTCAGCCACAACCGCTTTTCCAACCGCTCCATCATCTCTTCGATCTGATCCAGCCGACGGCACAGATGCGCGTGCTGAATCTCGGCCACCCGCTCATGCGCGGCCAGGCGCAGGCCCGGCGCACAATCAAATGGCGGATATCCCTCAGTCATCCGTACCCTCCGCCAGCGCCGGCAGGCCCAGCAGAGACCGCTTTTCCCCATCCGTCAGAAACTCGGCCCGACTGACCCGCGCCCATTGTGCATCCCGCTCGGCGGCCAGTGCGGGTACCTGATCCAAATCAGGTTTCAACATCAGGTCTTCACCGGTATGGCCCGAGAGCCATTCCGACACCGCCGCCACCACCCGCGTCACCAGGGGCAGAACCGTCAAGCGATAGAACGCCCGGTTGGCTTCCTGATAGTTCGAATAGGTCGCGTCGCCCTGAAGTCCCAGCAGCATCGGCGGGACCCCAAAGGCCAGCGCGATCTCGCGGGCGGCGGCTTCCTTGGTCTTCTGGAACTCCATGTCCGAGGGCGAAAAGCCCATCGGCTTCCAATCCAGCCCCCCTTCCAGAACCATTGGTCGCCCGGCATTGCGCGCGCCCCGATAATTCTGCTCGATCTCATCGGAAAGACGGCGGAACTGATCCTCGGCCATTACTCCATGGCCGTCGCCACCCTTCCAGACCAACGCTCCCGAAGGTCGCGCGGCATTGTCCAGCAGCGATTTCGACCAGCGAGACGCGCTGTTATGCACGTCGATCGCCATTGCGGCCGCCTGCATCGGCGAAAACCCATAATGGTCGTCCTGCGGATGGAAGGACTTGATGTGGCAGATGGCATCGGCGGCAAAACGATGGGTTTTACCCCCTACCGCGTAATCATACGCCTTGGGCCATCCGTCGGCACCCGGCACGACGCTCATCCGGTCCGAGCGTAGAACGTGCAGCTCCACAAGCAATCCGTCTTCGGCCTGAACCGCCTCAATATAGGCATTGCCCGACAGCAGAAGCTGAGCGAAAACAGCCTCCATCAACTCGGCCCGCCCCTGCGCTGCGTTGGGGCGGCGCATCAACGTCAGAATTGGGTGTACGTCATAGCGTTGTTCACGGTCCTGCAGGACCAGAGGCAAAGCTGCAGCCGCCTCGGCAATCAACTTTACGGATCGAAACCCCACCGGATTCCCTGAAAACCCCGTCCGCGTCAGCGACACCGCATCCCGAGGGCTCCACGCCACGCGCCCGCCCGTCTGCCACGCCACCACAGGCCCCGCCGCGCTTGCCTTCGCCTCGGGCGCCTCACCAGCCGATCCACGACGCAAGAAATCGAATACCATCTGTGCTCCTTTCTGCCGCCGCTCTGCCCGGCTTGTTGAAAGGAGTTATGACGGAAAGAAGTTTAGGGCTTGGGAATGGGGCGTGCGGAGGGTGGGCAACACACGACCCCAAAATCATCTGTGGTCTGAATAGTAGACAGAATTAGTGATGAGCCTGATACTCTATTGAGGCAATCTTTGTTATTTTTGGATGACCATTTCCAATTTGCGCAGGTTCATGGATCGGGAAGGAAAGCAGTATGTTCAACGACGCAGTAAATAATGGTGGCGTCGCGGTTGTTACCGGGGCGGCAAGTGGGGTCGGGCGTGCTGCAGCACTACGGTTTGCGCAGGCGGGTCTGGGTGTCGTTCTGGCAGACCTACCCGGAGCACAACTTGAAGCAACAGTTCAAGAAGCACGCCAATTGGCGTCCGCTGACGCACCTATTGAAGGCATACCGACTGATGTGACATCAGATGAAGAGATAAACAAACTTGCCGATCGCGCATATGAAATAGGTCCAATTGCTGCTTTGATGAACAACGCGGGGATTAGTCTGCCGACAACCGCTTGGTCAGAAATGGAAAACTGGCAGCGGCTTTTGCAGGTGAATTTTTTCGGGGTTCTGCGAGGCGTGCAGGCCTTTATGCCTCGCATGATCGAAGCTAACCGCCCTGCTGTAGTCATTAATACCGGCTCGAAACAGGGTATTACAACACCACCGGGTAACCCCGGCTACAATGTCACCAAGGCCGCGGTCAAAGTTCTCAGCGAACAATTAGCTCATGAGTTGCGTGAAGCAGGGGTACCAATTTCTGTTCACTTGTTTGTGCCGGGTTTTACATACACTGGTATGATTGCGTCTTTCCTCCCGGAAAAACCGCCCGCGGCGTGGACCAGTGAACAAACGGTTGATCACTTATTCAGTCGAATGGCCAATGGTGATTTCTATATACTTTGCCCGGACAATGATGTCGACGAGACACGCGACCGACGCCGGGCACAGTGGGCTATTCAGGACATCACCAAAAACCGCCCTCCACTCTCTCGCTGGCACCCCGATTACGCTGAAGCGTTTGCCAAATTCGAGAATACTGGTGAGCAATAACTAAAGGCTCCGCACCCTAGGCCGCCGATACGCCCCCGCAGGCCCCACAACCAACTCATGCAATGCCCAGACCAGCGCATCGACCCGGTCGGGTGAGCCCTGCCCCTGAAACCCCCGCACGGTCATTTGGCACATCTGCTCCTCCAACGCGTCCAGCCCGGCCACATGGGCCACGCGCCCCTGCTCGTACAAGGCCGCCACAGGCTCGGCCCGGGCCACCTTTCCGCGTGAGGCCCGTACAGCCCGATAAGGCACCAGAGGGTCCACCTGCCGCACGACCTCTTCCACCAGTTGCCCGCCCTGATTGACCTCAGCCACGAGCCGTTCACCCCTAAACTCATCCATCGCGTCAATCGCCGCCTGCGCCCAGCCCGCCGGGCCAACGCCCTGTACCGTCCGGTCGGCCAGCACATAGGCGCGCCACTCCTCGGGCGGCCCCTGCACCTGAGCACCCACAACCACGATCCCGCAGGCATCCGCATCCGACCCCGCTGTCACCGCCGGGTCCAGTGCCACCACGATGCGGTCCAGCTCAGGTACCTGCGCGCAGCGCGCATTCTCAAGCATCGAACCTGTCCAAAAAGCGCCTTCGGCATCCGACAGCAGAACACCATCCAACTCCTGCCGCCCCAGCCGTGTGCCTGCGTATCGCGCACGCACCTCGTCCAGAAACGAGTCCGCCAGATTGGCCCGGTTCGCATCGGTCGGCGCATGGGTCTGCACGGTGGACGGAGATCCCAGCAACTCTTTCAGAACCTTCACATTTCGCGGCGTCGTTGTCACACAGACCCGAGGTTGCTCCCCCAGCCGCAGCGCAAATTGTAGCATGTCCCAGGTCTCACCCGCTTTCTTCCACTTCGCGAGCTCATCCACCCAGGCAGCATCGAATTGAGGGCCGCGCAACCCATCGGGATCATGTGCCGAAAACGCCTGCGCCTCGGCCCCGTTAGGCCAGACCAGTTTCCGTTCTGATGCCTTCCACACGGGCCGCCGATCCGGCGGCGAACATTGCAATATCCCGCTGTCGCCAAAGATCATCACGTCACGCACCTGATCGAAAGTCTCGCCCACCAGCGCCACCCGACAGGCCGCGCCCTTGTCCAGCGGCAATGACCCCTCGACCATCGACCGCACCCACTCGGCTCCGGCGCGTGTCTTTCCCGCACCGCGCCCGCCCATGATCACCCAAGCCCGCCAATCCCCCTCGGGTGGCAACTGGTGCGGCAGCGCCCAGAATTCGAACAGGAAAGGGAGGGCACACAGCCCCCCCTCCCCGATCTCACTCAGAAATCTGTCCCGCACCGCAGCATCGGCGGAGGCGAGCCAGCCTGCACCCGATCTCAGACCGGGCGCGTTCAAGGTCGAGTGCATAGCCCCCCTGGGCGATCCCGATTTGTCTGTGATGTTGTTCGACAAGGCTTGTCTCCACTTTCTGGCAACTTCGGATCAACCCCTCCAGCTGACCAAGCTGCCTGGCTGAACCAGCAAGATCTGCATCCTCCCCGGTTCCGATCTGCTTGCGCAGGTCTTCCGCCGCTTGTCGCAGACCGCGAATGGATGCCTCGAGCGACTGCAAAAGTTCTGCCGTCCGCGACATCCGCTCTTCCGGGGTAATCAAAGTCATGTTTGCTTTTGACCTCATGCGTGAGTTTTTCCGCACGAGAGAAACGAAAAACGGCCACCGGGTCGGCCCGGGGCCGTTGCCCACTTCTTCTAGCATGACACAACTTATACGGGAATAAGCGCGCAAAGTCAATGATTTGCGCAACGGGGGCGCAACACTCAACGTACGCACCAAGTTAAGAAATCCTGAGCAACTTCGCGCTAGTCGTCTGGATTGCCTGCCTTTCAGGTCGCTGTTTTAGACACAGGGAACCATCAGGAACGCGACCAAATGAAACGCATCTATGACTGCCGCCGCAGTCCGGTCAAACGCAACTACACTGTTGCTAACTTGAAGGCGCTCGCGGGATCGGGCTGCACATTGTCCATGGCGGATGTGCGCCGCATTGCGCCCACCCATTTCACCGGAGCAGGCTCGACCTGGGCTCAATTCGGGTCCGATGATGAAATCGTGGCGTACGCTTAAGAGACGATGCGGAACGGGGCAGACATGAAGTACACGTAGCGCTCCTTGGACGCCATGGATCGAATGGCAAAGAACGGCATTCCGGTTCAAAGCCACATCAGTCTGATGCCCACCTTCAGCAACCATTGCGGCGGGCTGCGCGCCTGGGGACGGACGACGGATGAGGCGATGAAAGACTATGAAACCGCAAATGGATGGCGGACGTAGGTGCTTTTGCCTTCGAAGTCGAATGCCTCGCGGAAGAGGTTCTCGCAGCGGCGAACACCAAAACCAATGTAATCACCTTCTCACTGGACTCCGATCAAGCCTCGGGTGCGGTCTTTTCCTTTGTTTCAGATTTTTGCGGTGAAGCCAGCGAAGAAAAAAACGCCGAAACACGCCTGTGCCTTCAGCACTGTCGGCACACTACACATGCAAATTCACGACGAAAGAGCCGACGCACTGTCCAAGTTCCACAGCGAGGTCACCGCGCGCAGCTTCCCGTACCTGGAAACCGATTTCGGTATACATGAGGGCGAACTTGCTAAGTTCCTCGAAGCACTCGACAAGTTGGGCCCGACCAGTCAGTGACCTACATCAAGGCTTGACAAATCCAATCGTAGGCCTCATGTGCGGCAGACCAAGCGCTGACGCGTGAGTTTCTGGGCCGCAATGCCCCCCCACAGCGCACTACACATCCCCTAGTTCCCCTTCACGCAGGGTTCTTGATGCGACGGCCGGACGTACGGGACTCGCCCGTATGCCCCGAGGCTTCGCATATACCCTGCCGGTCGCGCTGTTGGCGTGGCCTTACACTCGTGTCCTGTGCGGAAAGCCGTTCCGGATCAAAAAGGAATAATACTTGTTCGATTTCGACATGCTGGGCCTTGCCCCGGCCCTGAATGACGCGCTGCAACGCGCAAACTTTACCCAACCCACGCCGATTCAGAATCAGGCAATACCGCTGGCCCTGAAAGGCAACGATATCCTCGGGCTGGCCCAAACCGGTACTGGCAAAACACTTGCGTTCGGACTGCCGCTGATTGACCATCTGTTAGCTCAGCCGGTCAAACCTGCGCCGAAAATGGTAAAGGCCCTGATCCTGGCGCCGACCCGCGAATTGGTGAACCAGATCGCCGAAAGCCTGCGCAACCTGACCAAGAAAACAAAACTGCGCGTGGCCACCGTGGTTGGCGGCCAATCCATCGGCAAGCAGATTTCGTTCCTGTCGCGTGGCACCGACATTCTGGTCGCCACGCCGGGTCGCTTGATCGACCTGATGGAGCGTGGCGCCGTCGACCTCAGCTCGGTCCGTCATTTGGTGCTGGATGAGGCTGACCAAATGCTGGATATGGGCTTTATCCACGCTCTGCGGAAAATCGAGCCCGCCTTGGGCACGCCGCGCCAGACCATGCTGTTTTCGGCGACGATGCCGAAGCTAATGGAGGAACTCAGCCGGTCCTATCTGACAAACCCCCAGCGGGTGCAAGTCTCGCCCCCGGGCAAGGCCGCAGACAAGATCACGCAGTCTGTCCATTTCCTCGACCGGGCCGAAAAGCCACGGAAGCTGCGCGAGATTCTGTCGGCGGACATGGATGCACTTACACTGGTCTTTGCCCGCACAAAACACGGGGCCGAAAAACTGATGAAAGGCCTTGTGGCGGATGGGTTCAATGCCGCTTCGATCCATGGAAACAAGAGCCAGGGTCAACGCGACCGCGCGATCAAGGCGTTCCGCGCCAGAGAAGTTAACGTGCTGGTCGCTACCGATGTCGCCGCGCGCGGCATCGACATTCCGGGTGTCTCCTACGTGATCAACTATGACCTGCCCGAGGTACCCGACAACTATGTCCACCGGATCGGCCGTACTGCCCGTGCTGGACGTGAGGGTGAAGGCATCGCTTTCTGCGCACCCGATGAACTGGATCAACTGCTCCAGATTCAAAAACTGATGAAGATCGAAATTCCGGTCGCCAGTGGCACTATGCCCGAGTTCTCTGAACCCAAGAAATCGCGCAAGCCTGGTGGATTCCGTGGACGCAGACCAAAAGGGGCAAACGAGGCGTCAAAGCCCTCGCCGTCCAAACGTCGCCGTCCACGTCGACGCCCCGCCGCGTAAAAAAGAAAGGGCCGCGTTCTTAGACGCGGCCCTTATCTCAATTGCTCGAACTATTTCGCTCCGCCTCGATCTCTCGCCATTTGGCAACGTTGCGGTTGTGCTCGTCCAGAGTTTCCGCAAAGGCATGCCCACCTGTTCCATCAGCAACAAAGAAGACGTAGTCGGTATCTTCAGGCGCCACGGCGGCCTCAAGGCTTGAAAGCCCCGGATTGGCAATTGGCGTCGGCGGCAGACCATCGATTACATAAGTATTCCATGGCGTTGCCCGACGAAGCTCGCTCCTGCGCAGACCGCGACCCAGAACGCCCTGACCTTTGGTGACACCATAGATCACCGTCGGGTCCGTCTGCAGCTTCATACCTTTCTCAAGCCGGTTCACAAAGACACTGGCCACTTGCCCGCGCTCATGCGGAACACCAGTCTCCTTCTCGATGATTGAGGCCAGGATCAGCATCTCTTCGGGGCTGCTGATCGGCAAACCGTCCTGACGGCTTTCCCAGACAGCGTTGATCCGCAGTTGTTGCTTGTCCTGCATCGCTTGCAAAACGGCAGTCCGGTCAGCACCAGGCACCACATCGTAGCTGTCCGGGGCCAGCGTACCTTCGGACGGAACCTCGGCCACTTCACCGGTCAGCGCATCGATGCCCTTCAGCGCCTCGGCCACTTGCCACGACGTCACGCCTTCGGCGACTGAGACCCGATAACGAGTGTCAGGGTCCTGTCGCTTTTCACCAAATTCAGCAGGCACCTCGTCTTCACCGGCGTCGAAATTGGCAATCTCGATGAACTCCAGCGTGGCCGGGTCCAATTCGCGCACACGGGTCTGAACGCGTGTCACTCCGATGCGGTATTCAATCTCGGACCCGCATGTGCTCGCTCCGCTTTTGGTGATTTCGTCGACGATATGCTCCATCGACGCACCTTCACGGACAAGAAAGCTGCCCGCCTTCAGGCGCGCGGACTTTTCGGTGTAATCAGCTCCCATCCTGAAGATCATGCTGTTGCTGATCGCGCCACTCTCTTCAAGCTGCTGGCTCACCTCATCCATGTTCGAACCGCGCTTAACCTGCAGACACATCGCGGTTTCCAGCGGGCCTTCGGACTTGTACTGCGACTGCCCCCAAAGGATCAGACCGCCGATCAGGAACAGGCCGACCACCAGGATGGTCAGCGCGTTCGATGCCAAAGCCCGCCACATTTAGCTAACCTTTCCGAAAATCACGCTCGCGTTGGTGCCGCCAAAGCCGAACGAATTCGACAGGGCAACATTGATCTCTCGCTCACGCTTTGCATTCGGGGCCAGATCAATCGGAGTTTCAATCGCCGGGTTGTCCAGATTGATCGTCGGCGGAGCCACCTGATCGCGGATCGCGAGGATCGAGAAGATTGCCTCAATCGCGCCAGCCGCACCCAGCAAGTGACCGGTGGCCGATTTGGTCGAGGTCATAGTCGCGTTGCTGGCATGGTCGCCCAGCAGGCGCTCCACCGCGCCCAGTTCAATCGTGTCGGCCATGGTCGAGGTGCCATGCGCGTTGATATAGTCCAAATTTTTCGGCTCCAGCCCGGCACTGCGCAGCGCGGCTTTCATCGAACGCTCGGCACCGTCTCCATCCTCGGACGGCGCGGTGATGTGATAGGCATCGCCGGACATGCCATAGCCCAGAACCTCGGCGTAAATCTTTGCGCCGCGCGCCTTGGCGTGTTCGTAGTCTTCCAGCACGACTATGCCCGCGCCCTCGCCCATGACGAACCCGTCACGGTCGACGTCATAGGGGCGGCTGGCTTTCTTCGGATCGTCGGCGTACTTGGTCGACAGCGCCTTGCAAGCATTAAATCCTGCGATGCCAATCTCGCAAATGCAGCCCTCGCCACCACCTGCAACCATCACGTCCGCGTCACCTGCACGGATAATACGGCTGGCGTCGCCAATCGCGTGCGCACCGGTCGAACACGCAGTTACGACCGAGTGGTTTGGTCCTTTGAACCCGTGACGGATCGAGACCTGACCCGAGGCCAGATTGATGAGTGCGCCGGGGATAAAGAAGGGCGACACTCGACGCGGACCTTTGTCGCGGATCAGGTTCGCCGTGTCTGCGATTGACCCCAGACCACCAATGCCAGAACCGATCAGAACACCGGTGCGCAGACGCGCATCTTCGTCCTCGGGCAGCCAATCGGCGTCCTTGCAGGCCATCTCAGCCGCGGCAATCGAATAAAGGATAAAGTCTTCGATCTTGCGCTGCTCTTTCGGCGGCAGCCAGTCGTCGGGGTTGAACGTTCCGTTCGTACCGTCTCCGCGCGGCACTTCGCAGGCATAGGTCGTGGTGACCCCGCTTGCCTCAGCGTCGAACTGAGTGATCGGGCCCGCACCGGATTCTCCGTCCAGCAGCCGCGACCAGGTTTCCTCGACCCCGCTAGCCAACGGAGTGACCAATCCCAGACCGGTTACAACGACTCTGCGCATGAAATGCCTCTTGCCTGCTTCCTGTTTGAGAACCGCTCATACCCCGGCCCGGGGTCCGGGGGCAAGAGCAACGGTATATTCCCTTCCGGCATCAACCTGCCGAAACAGAATGAAACGCCGCTCGCCACCACGAGAACGGTTCTGAATGCAAAAACCGCCTGCCGCCGCAGTGGACGACAGGCGGTTTCCTTCTTGTCAGCGCGTTACTGGAATTGAGCGACTGGCTCGTGTGCGCCCTGCGCCGTTTCCAGTGCCTCGGCCAGATCAATCGATTTACGGAATAGTGCACGTCCGACAATTGCACCCGAAATGTTGGGAATATACGCCAAGCGAGAGATATCGTCAGCAGTACGTACCACACCGCTGGCGATAACCGGCGTACGGGACTTCTCTGCCAGCCCAGAGATCAGGCCCAATTGCGCCTCGACGTCTTCCATGTCACTGTCAATGTCCGTTACCAGAATAGCGGCAAACGGAGTGTCGGCGAACGCCTCGATATAAGCTTCCGGGGTAAACGCACTTTGGCTGCGCCAGCCTTCGGTCATCACCTGCCCTTGCCACACATCCACGGCCAGAACGATCTGATCCGGGTAAAGCTTGGCAAGTTCCTTGACCAGGATCGGATCCCAAGCTGCAAGCGTACCCAGGACGATACGCCCTGCACCTTTGTCAATCCAATGTTCGACTTGCTCGCGGGTACGCATGCCGCCCGCCAGTTGCACCGACATCTCAGACGAACGGATGATCTCTTCAATCAGTTCGGCGTTGGTATCCCGGCCTTCGATCGCGTCAAAGTCTGTCAACTGCATCCAATCCGCACCAGAGGCCGACCAGCCACGCGCAGTTTCGACAGGGTCCACGTGCCAAATCATAGCTTCGTCCAGACGGCCTTTTTCCAGTGTCACACACCGACCGTTCTGCAGTTCCATAGTTGGATAAATCCTCATGAGCACGCTCCTCCGCTCATTCGCATTGCAATTCAGTATATCATACAGAATTGAATAATCTCCAACGCCGCCAGTTTCGGCAAACTGAGGACATTTTGCGGCATTGCACCCAAGTTGAGACTACATGCGAGCGGGTGGTCCGTTCCGGCGTAGCAACACAACCGGAGTGCCGTTGTATTCGCATTCACGCATCACTGTGTAACCCAGCTTTTGGGCCAGCTTCTGCGAGATTGCATTCGCAGAATTTACCATTGCTACCAATGGTCCAGGCATGATGCGGTCAAACCAGTCATGTGCGGCTTGGGCAGCCTCAAACCCCAACCCCTGACCCTGCGCCTCGGGCACAAGAATCCATCCGGCTTCGGGAAAACTGTCGAAATCTTCGCCTAGCGCACGGTTGCCATAGAAAAATCCCGCCTGACCGATCATCTGCCGATTCGATTGCTGCAACACGGCCCATTGCCCGAACCCGGCCATCTGCCAATGCCCCGCGTTGCGCAGAAACGAATCCCACGCCTCACCGCGCGAACGTGGCTTGCCGCCGATATGGCGCACGATGCAAGGGTTACGCCATATCTCAGCGAACCGGTTGAAATCCTCGGGCCGCATGCCGCAAAGCATCAGGCGCGATGTGTTTATCGTCGGGGTGGATCGTATCATGCCCTGCCCGCTCTAAGTTTTTATGCCTCAGAGTGATCGTGGCGAACGCAGCCTTACCCTGACAAGTCCGAAATCCAGTCAGGCACAAAAAAACGGCGCCTCCGTTGCCCGGAAGCGCCGTTTTTAACGATTTCGAAGCAATTAGGACGCTTCAGAGATGAATTTGACGGCGTCGCCAAAGGTCTGGATGGTTTCGGCTGCATCATCCGGGATTTCGATGCCGAACTCTTCTTCGAAGGCCATGACCAGTTCAACGGTGTCCAAGCTGTCTGCACCCAGATCGTCGATGAACGAAGCGTTCTCGGCTACTTTGTCTTCTTCAACACCCAGGTGCTCAACAACGATCTTTTTAACGCGATCTGCGACGTCGCTCATGTCTATTCCTCATTCCATTTTCAGGGCTTAAAGCCCGGTTCAGCCCTTGCCCGCTCAGGCTGGCTTTGATTTGCCCGGTCCGGGCGGTTTGGGTCCCCGATTACCGGGAAAGTAGAAGGCCGACCGTTTGGCCGACCCCTGCATTCATGCGCCGCCTATAGCACAGACAACGCCCGAGGCAAACGCTTTCGCGCCTGTCTCGGTCTGCGCTCACAACATGGCCATACCGCCATTCACATGCAAGGTTGTTCCTGTGACATACCCCGCTTCGGGACTGGCAAGGTACAGTACTGCCGCAGCAATTTCCGATGGCTCGCCCATGCGGCCAGCCGGAACCTGCGTCAGGATGCCGGATTTCTGATCGTCGGTCAGCTTGTCGGTCATGGCCGTAGTGATGAACCCCGGAGCCACCGCATTGGCCGTGATTCCGCGGCTTGCGACCTCATAGGCCAGCGACTTGGTCATGCCGACCATGCCCGCCTTGGACGCGGCATAGTTGACCTGACCCGGGTTGCCGGTTGCCCCCACAACGGACGAGATATTCACGATCCGCCCCCAGCGCGCCTTCATCATGCCGCGCAGCACGCCTTTGCACAGCTTGGCGGTGGCGGTCAGGTTCACGTCGATCACGCTCTGCCATTCCTCGTCCGACATCCGCATGAACAGGTTGTCCCGCGTGATGCCAGCGTTGTTGACCAGAATGTCGACCGATCCCATCGC
The DNA here is from genome assembly GCF_059609725.1 of Ruegeria sp. YTSC199. Taxonomy (NCBI): domain Bacteria; kingdom Pseudomonadati; phylum Pseudomonadota; class Alphaproteobacteria; order Rhodobacterales; family Roseobacteraceae; genus Ruegeria; species Ruegeria sp. YTSC199. The sequence continues at coordinate 138,478 of NZ_JBXWMF010000006.1, read as the reverse complement.
ATCCGCCGCCTGTTTCGGCAGCGCTGCGACGGCTTCGGGGTCGCTCAGGTTACAGGGCAGGACATGGGCGCGCTCGCCCAACTCGTCCGCCAGCGCCTGCAGAGGCTCGATCCGTGTACCAGACAGCCCGACAGTGGCCCCCGCCGCGTGCAGTGCGCGCGCGATATCGCCCCCGATACCACCCGAAGCGCCGGTGATCAGCGCGTTCTTACCTGTCAAATCAAACATTCGGTTTCCCTCTTGGTGCGTCCCAACGAGACGTTTTCAACTTACAATTCGGCCCGGGTGACCTTTTGCACGTCTTCCGGCGTGCCAACGGCCTTGCCTGCGATGTCGCGGTCGATTTTGCGGATCATGCCCGACAACGCTTTACCCGCGCCGATCTCCCACGCCTCAGTCACGCCCTGCGCGGCCATGTACTGCACGCTTTCGCGCCAGCGGACCGAGCCTGTGACCTGCTCGACCAGCAACTGACGGATCAGGTCTGGGTCAGTAACGGCTGCAGCACGCACGTTCGCAACCAGCGGCACGGCGGGCGCCTTGATTTCAACGGTGGCCAGAGCTTCGGCCATCACATCAGCGGCAGGTTGCATCAGCGCGCAATGGAACGGAGCGCTCACCGGCAGCATCACAGCGCGCTTGGCACCCTTTTCCTTGGCGATCTCTGCCGCACGCTCGACGGCGGCTTTGGAGCCCGAGACCACAACCTGCGTCGGGTCGTTGTCATTTGCAGCCTGACAGACCTCTCCCTGCGCCGCCTCTTCGGCAACTGCGCGCACGGCGTCCAGATCAAGGCCGAGAATGGCTGCCATTGCGCCCTCGCCTACTGGCACGGCGCTTTGCATTGCCTGACCACGGGTGCGCAGCAGACGGGCCGTATCGGCAACGGACAGCGCACCGGCAGCGGCCAGCGCCGAATATTCGCCCAGCGAGTGCCCCGCGACAAAGGCCGCATCGGTCACCGAAACGCCCTCGGCGGCCAGCGCGCGCATGGCGGCGATCGAGGTTGCCATCAGCGCCGGCTGCGCATTTTGCGTCAGCGTCAGGTCCGCGATGTCACCTTCCCAGATCAGGCTGCTCAGCTTTTCACCCAGCGCCTCGTCGACCTCGTCGAACACAGCCTGAGCTGCCGGGTAGGCCTCGGCCAGAGCCTTGCCCATCCCGATGGTTTGGGCGCCCTGCCCGGGAAAAACGAATGCGCGTGTCATTGCGACCTCTTGGATGACGTTAGGTTGCCGGGGGGTGTAAACCGAGCGCGGACGCGGCACAAGCATTGCATGACCTCTGCACTGTGGCACTTTTTATGTGCGCATCCCGCTATTGAGTCCTGATCCCATGGCTTTAGGTTGAACCCAGCTACCCCAGCCAGGAGCAACAAATGCCCTCAACCAATACCTTTTCCAGCTATGGCAGCGTGACCAAGACGTTCCACTGGCTGACCGCCCTGCTGATCTTTACGGCGTTACCGCTGGGATGGATCGCCAATGATCTGGCCCACGCGATCTATGACCCCTCGATTCCGACCACCGAGGACGATATTGCCCGGGCGACCCGCCTGTTCTCCTTGCACAAGACCGTGGGTATCACCGTTTTCTTTGTCGCTCTTGCCCGCATCCTGTGGGCTGTAACGCAAACCAAACCAGGACTGCTGAATGCCGAGAATAAACCCGAGGCCTTCGCCGCCGAGACCGTTCACTGGATGCTCTATGCCTCGCTGGTTCTGGTGCCGCTGACGGGTTGGCTGCATCACGCCGCTTCAGAAGGGTTCGCGCCGATCCTGTGGCCCTTTGGGCAAAACCTGCCTTTCGTGCCCAAGTCGCCCTTTGTTTCCGAGGTGACGTCCGGCCTACACTGGCTGTTCATCTGGGTTCTGGTTGGGTCCCTGGTCCTGCATATTGCCGGGGCTCTCAAGCACCATGTGGTCGACAAGGACAGCACCTTGCGCCGCATGTTGCCCGGCCAATCGGATGCGCCTGAGCCGCCCGTTCAGCACCACTCAATGATCCCGGCTGTCGCGGCACTGGCGGTTTGGGTGGCGGTTTTGACCGGTGGTTGGTCAATCGGCATCTTCTCGGACCACTCCGCCGCGGCGACCGACACGGCCGAACTGATCGAAGTGCAGTCGGACTGGCAGGTGCAGGACGGTGACCTGTCCATCACTATCACCCAATTGGGCAGCCCCGTGACCGGCCGTTTCGCCGACTGGACGGCCGCGATCGCGTTTGAAGATCCGGCGGAACCGGGGCTGGCTGGTACCGTGGACGTCACAATCTCAATAACGTCACTGACTTTGGGAACGGTGACAGATCAGGCCATGGCCGCCGATTTCTTTGACAGCGCTCAGTTCCCGACCGCCCAATTCAGAGCTGACATCTACAAGACGGACACCGGGTATGAGGCACGTGGCCCCCTGACAATCCGCGACAAATCGGTGGGCGTCGCGCTACCGTTTACTCTCGACCTGCAGGAGAACACCGCCGCCATGGTCGGAGAACTGGAGTTGAACCGTCTGGATTTTGACGTTGGCACCTCTCAACCAACCGAAGAATCGCTGGGCTTTGGGGTCGTGGTCTCAATCAACCTGACTGCCGAACGACAGAGCTAAAATAAAAACCGCCGGGGCAACACCCCGGCGGCTTCATTTCAGAGAATCAAAACCGGCTTATTCAGCTTTCTGTGCCTCGATCGAAATCCGGACTTCGACTTCATCGCTGACGAACGGCGCGAATTGGCCCAGTTCGAAATCGCTGCGTACCAGCGTGGTGGTCGCATCGAAGCCCGCCCAGGGCTTGTTCGCCATCGGGTGCTCAGCCACTTGGTTAAGTTTGGCATCTAGTACGACCGATTTGGTCACACCGTTCATGGTCAGGTCGCCAGTAATGTTGGCGGTGCCTTCGCCGGTAACTTCGATACCGGTCGAGGTAAAGGTGATCATGTCACCTTCGGCCACACCGAAGAAATCCTCGGTCATGAAGTGATCTTCGCGCGGTTTCCAACCGGTGAAAATCTCGACCACGGGCATCGAAACGGAAACGCTGGATGAGGCAGGGTCTTCCTGATCGAACATGATCTCGCCTTCAAAGCCCGAGAACATGCCGGTTGTGGTCGAGAAACCGAGGTGGTTATAGCTGAAGACAACCTGGCTGTGGCTGGGGTCCAGAGTGTATTTCTCGGCGCTCGCAAACGCCGAGGTCGCCGAAACGGCCAGTGCAGCAGCAAGAAGGGTGGATTTCATGACAATCTCCGCAATTTTGTGAATGCAAACCTGTTTGGTTGCTCGGTAACAAAAATGTGCTGCCTAAAGGCAGCACACAAGTATCATTCTCTCACAGTTTCTGTTCTTTAGTGAACAGAATAAATCTTAGGCGAAGATTGTTACACTTCCGCTCAGTTGTCCCTTAAGCGCTCGGCTGACATCCGCCGATTGCAACGGCAGCTTCATCAGAAGGCTGCCATCAACATCGAACAGCTCGACCTGTTCGTCGGCAAAGCGCGCGCCACCCAACGTGTCATAGCTACGGCGCAGAACGGTTTGCGGTCGTCCGTTTTCGTTCTTTTGCAGCACCCGGACCTCGCGGCGGATTGGGTCAAAATAGGCATCAGGGCGGGCATCGAGGATTTGAATAGTCAACAGGCTGACCCCGACCAGCAGAAACATCAGCGACGCGGCCAGTTTGATCGGCCAGACCTCGGTCGCCATGGCAGAACTCTCCATCAGCCACATTGAAAACGCCATCACGATCAGAAACGCCCCTGCAACGCGCGCCAGAACCATTCGGACCTTCCAGTTCGGCTCGAACCCGATCAGCACTGGCACAGATTTCTCATAGTTCGCGGCGTTTGCGGACTCTTCGAATGTATTCGTATTCATCGCGGTCATATCTTTCACCCTGTTTTCAGGTTGCCGTCCTGGGTCCGGTTTCTCCGGTTAATCCCCGGTATGAAAACAACTTTGAGCCGAAAAACGTCAGGATTTGGGCAGCGCAATGGAAATAGCACGACTTCTACAAGGCACCTGTGGCAGGGCTTGCCCCTCAGGCTGAAACGTGTATATGGGGCCATCCTTCGCAAATCACATGAATCGCGCAGCCTCTCGTGGCAGGGTCGCGAAGGACAAATGGCCCAGCCTATGAAATGCGCCTTGATAAAAACAGGAGTGCACATGCCACTGTATGAGCATGTAATGATCGCGCGTCAGGACCTGTCCAACGCGCAGGCAGAAAGCCTCGTCGAACATTTCGGCACCGTACTGGCGGACAACGGCGGCAACGTCGTCGACAGCGAGTATTGGGGCGTAAAGACGATGGCCTACAAGATCAACAAAAACCGCAAGGGTCACTATTCCTTCCTGAAGACCGACGCCCCCGCTGGCGCCGTTCAGGAAATGGAGCGCCTGATGCGCCTGCATGAAGACGTCATGCGCGTTCTGACCATCAAGGTCGACGAGCACAACGAGGGCCCCTCGGTCCAGATGCAGAAGCGCGACGAGCGCGAAGGCCGCCGCGAGCGCCGCTGATCAACGCCTGACGAAAGGACTTAAACCATGGCCGCAAAACCATTTTTCCGCCGCCGCAAGGTCTGCCCGTTCTCGGGCGACAACGCGCCGAAGATCGATTACAAAGACACCCGTCTGCTGCAGCGCTACATCTCTGAGCGTGGCAAGATCGTTCCTTCGCGCATCACCGCCGTTTCGGCAAAAAAGCAGCGTGAACTGGCCCGTGCTATCAAGCGCGCCCGCTTCCTCGCCCTGCTGCCCTACGCCGTGAAGTAAGGAGAGACTGATATGCAAGTTATCCTTCTGGAACGCGTTGCGAAACTGGGTCAGATGGGCGACGTCGTTGACGTCAAGTCTGGCTACGCCCGCAACTTCCTGCTGCCCCAAGGTAAAGCACTGAGCGCATCGAATGCCAACATCGCGTCGTTCGAAGCCCAGAAAGCGCAACTTGAGGCTCGCAACCTGGAAACCAAGAAAGAAGCTGAAGCACTGGCTGAAAAGCTGGACGGTCAGCAGTTCATCGTGATCCGCTCGGCATCGGATGCCGGCGCTCTGTACGGTTCGGTCACCCCGCGTGACGCCGCAGACGCCGCAACCGAGGCTGGTTTCACCGTCGACAAGAAACAGATCGCCCTGATCGCACCGATCAAGGAACTGGGTCTGCACTCGCTGGCAGTCAAACTGCACCCCGAGGTCGAAGTTGAGATCAAGATGAACGTCGCCCGTTCGGAAGAAGAAGCCGAACTGCAGGCGTCGGGCAAATCGATCCAAGAACTGGCCGCTGAAGAAGAAGCCGCTGCCGAATTCGAGATCGCCGAACTGTTCGACGACATCGGTTCCGCCGCTTCGGAAGACGAAGAACTGGTCGCCGAAGAAGCACCGGCAGAAGAAGACGAAGCCAAAGCCTAATCCGGCTGAAGTGAGTTTTGACAAGGCCGCACGAATTGTGCGGCCTTTTTTTATACACACGCCAAACGAGCAAAATTCAGCTAGACATTGGACTTACGCTTGCATGCGTCTTCGTGTTTCCTATCATCGCAGCCTGAATTTCGGAGTACACAGATGACATCTTTCTTGCGCCGCAGCGTCTTGGCCTTTTTCTTGACAGCTCCCCTCGCTGCCTGCGGCGGGCCGGACACGCCGACACAGGATGCGTTCGATCCCCCGCTATACCCCAACGAGACGCCCGAGTTGCGTGCTTCAATCAACCGTTGGGCGGATCACTACGAGGTTCCGCGCGAGTTGGTGCACAAGCTGGCGATCCGGGAAAGCACCCATCGACCCTGGGCCGTGAACCGTCCCTATTACGGCCTGTTGCAGATCCTGCCCGCCACAGCACGCTCGATGGGCTATTCCGGAAATTCACAGGGACTGCTGGACGCGGATACCAACCTCGAATTTGCGGGCAAATACCTGCGCGGTGCGTGGCTGCTGTCGGACGGTGACCAGCAACGGGCGATATTTCTGTATGCCAAAGGGTATTATCCAGAAGCCAAAGCGCGGGGCATGTTGGTCGAAACCGGACTACAGCCTCAATAGCAGCCAGTGCCTCTTGGGCAATAATCATGGACATCCGACGCGAATTCGCGTCAAATTAGGTGGATTTCCTCCGAAATTGGGAGGATTCGCTGTCTTCTGTTGCGCGAAGCACGCATTAAGCCTGTGCGATACGAACATTACCCTTGCACTTAATGCATTGGTTGTCGCAACGTGGACATGAATTCGGACGGACTTGGCACTTTGGGGGATGAGAAGTGCCGCACAAAGGTTGGACAGGTGAAACTCATAGACTTGGCCGCGCTCGACCATCAGGAGAAGTCGACCGCAGATATCATAAACTCTGTCTGCGAGGAACTCGGCTTCGACTATGCGTCCTATGCCACGATGAACCCTGTCAAAGGGGACGTTCAGGGATATGCAAACTATCCCGACGAGTGGAAAATTCACTATGGAAGCCACGGCTATCACCATTTTGATCCGACCATTTATCAATCCTTGCTAAGTATCGCTCCGGTTGATTGGGGACGGTTTAATCACGACGAAAAATTTCATGCTGTTTTTCGCGATGCGCATGATTTTGGCATTACTCCCAGGGGATTAACGGTCCCGGTCCGGGGCCCGTATGGCGAATGTGGACTGCTCAATGTTACCCGGGATTGCTCAGATCATGAGTGGGAATCACTCAAAAAACACGTGATGGGCGATCTTCAAATGGCCGCCGTACATGCACATGACACGACCATGCAGTCTGGCGTGCTCGCCAAAGCGCTATACTTGCCTTCTCTTTCCACGCGCGAAAAAGAAATCCTGCAATGGGTGGCCGAGGGTAAATCTCAGCAGGATATCGGCGACATTCTGTCGATTTCGCATCGAACCGTCGAGGTTCACATGCGCTCGGGTCGCGAAAAACTGGGTGCGTTAACCACACCACAGGCCATAGGCAGGGCCATTGGTCTGGGCTTAATTGCGCCTGGGTAAGCGAAAAAACCACAAAAATACGGGAAATCCCCAATGGTTTCTGTTCACGACTTGGTTAACTCTTGAGTCACGGTAACCAGACTGTAGGGGGATGGAAATGATCATCGTAATTGATGGTATTAACCAACATAAGTTTAAAGACGTCCTGGACGATATGTTCAAACTGCGGGCACGCGTGTTCGGAGATCGTTTGGGCTGGGAAGTCAACATCGCGGATGGTCGTGAACGGGACATGTTCGACGACCTGAATCCTGCACACGTGGTCAGCATCAACGACGAGGGGGACGTCGTTGGGTGCATGCGCCTGTTGCAAACCACAGGGCCGCACATGTTGTCGGACGTGTTCCATTCAATTCTGGACGGCGAACCGCCGCTGCGCAGTTCCCAGGTTTGGGAGGCGACACGGTTTTGCGTCGACACTAAAAAACTTGGCCGCGGACGCGGCAAGAACTCAGTTTCCTATGTCACCAGCGAAGTCATGATCGGTTCGTTCGAATACGCAAAAACAGCTGGTGTGCTGGATTCAATCGCGGTGATTGATCCGGTCATGAACCGCGTCCTGAAGCGATCGGGCAACGCACCCTATGACTACCTCGGCACCGCCAAACCGATGGGCAAGGTGGTTGCAATGGCTGCGATGATGGATTGTTCGGACGAGCGCATCACGGGTATTCGCGATTATGCGGGGATCGAACATGATGTCTTTCTGACAGAGGAACAGGCCCTTGCACTTTTCGCCCGCAGCCAGACCGAATCTCCAGCCAATGTAGATCATCAGCCACTGACCGAGCTTGAAAAGTACTTTGTCGAACAGATGCATTCGGCAAGGACGAAAGAAGAGGTCAACGATGTGCTGAAATTGATCGAGGCTCTTTCGGACCGTTTCACGCCAGAGCAGAAAATCGCTCTGCTAAGTACCCCCCGTGCTTTTGCTCATGAGGCCTGACCCCCTCACCTCATAGTACAAAAGCCATCCACCGGAGCCGTCTGATTGTCAGGCGGCTCCGCTTTTATTGGTGCCCATGTTGTAGATGGGCGGAAGAGGATTACTCCTCTTCCAGTGCCTCAACGGCTTTTTGCAGGTCGTCTTTGCTGATTTCCTTGTCCGCGACCTGAGCCAGCTCGACGATGTAGTCGATAACCTTGTCTTCAAAGATCGGCGCGCGCAGTTGCTGCTGCATCTGAGCGTTCTGCTGCACGAACTCAAAGAACTGACGTTCCTGGCCAGGGTACTGACGCGCCTGGTTCATGATCGCCTGGGTCATTTCAGCATCAGTAACCTCGACCTCGGCCTTCTGACCCAGTTCGGCCAGCAGCAGGCCCAGACGCACGCGGCGCTCAGCCAGCTTGTTATGTTCGTCGGTGGGCTCGATCTCACCGTGGTCGTGGCCTTCCACGTCCGGGTTTTCCTCGTGGAACAACTGATGCGCAATCTGCTTGGCTTCTGCTTCAACCAGCGACGGCGGCAAGTCGAAAGAAACCTTCTCGTCCAGAATATCCAGCAGCGCGCGCTTCATAACCGCGCGCGATGCACCAGCGTATTCAGCTTCCAGACGCTCGGCGATTTGGCCTTTCAGCGCTTCCAGATCCTCGGCGCCAAACTTGGTGGCCAACTCGTCATTGATCTCGGCCGCGACGGGCTCTTTCACCTCTTTCACGGTGCAGGTGAAGACAGCGTCTTTACCGGCCAGATGCTCGGCACCATATTCTTCAGGGAAATTGACGTTGACGTCTTTTTCTTCCTCGGCCTTCACGCCAACCAGTTGCTCTTCGAAGCCGGGGATGAAGCTGTTGGAACCCAGAACCAGCGGATAGTCTTCAGCCGAACCACCTTCGAACTCTTCGCCGTCCACTTTGCCAACAAAGTCGATCACGACCTGATCACCGTCCTTGGCTTTGGAGCCCTTGCGGCGCGCTTTGAAGTCCTGAGCGGTTTCGGCCAGGCTGCCCAGCGCTTCTTCGATGGCAGCTTCGTCGGCTTTGACGACCAGTTTTTCCAGCTCGACCGACTTCAGGTCAACTTCCGGAATCTCGGGCAGTGCCTCATAGGACATTTCGACGTGAACGTCGTCGCCTTCTTTCCAATCTTCGTTTGTCATTTTGACTTCGGGCTGCAGCGCCGGACGCTCGCCACTGTCTTCAAAGTGCTGGTTCATGGCACCGTCGATGCTTTCCTGCATCGCTTCACCCAGCAGGCGCTGACCAAACTGCTTTTTCAGCAGTGCCATCGGCACCTTGCCTTTGCGGAAACCCTTCATCTCGACTTCAGGCTGCGCCTCGACCAGCTTTTCATTCACTTTGTCGTCCAGCTCAGCCGCGGATACGACGATGTTGTAACCGCGTTTCAGACCTTCGTTCAGCGTCTCGGTAACCTGCATTATGGTAGTCCCCATAGGATTCGGGGCGCGCAAAACGGCGCGCCGGGCAAATTTGACGCCTTCTATTTGCCCAGCCGCCCACGTGCAAGGGGGCAATGCCCAATCGGTCTTGTTTTACCGCCGATTTGAACAAAAAAACGCCCCGGACAGAACCGGGGCGCTTGTTTGTCATTTGGGCTGGATCAGAACTTCCAGAGCGCGCCCAAAACCCATGCTTCGTTGTTGTCAAAGTTGACCGTGTCGTCGAAGTCATGATTACGATATTTCAGGTACGCATCGGTATTGATGCTGTCGATGCGCTGCACTACAGCGATGCCCCAGGATTTGGTGCTGGATCCGGAGTTTTCGAAGTCCGATCCATCGAAATAGTCGATACCGACACCGGTTTTGCCCCAGGACACCCAGTCTCCTTCATAGGCCAGCTTGGTGTACCAATAGTCAGGATCGCTGGCCCCTGTCGCCGTGTCGTCACGCGTACCCAATGCGGCCGTAAAGCTGAACCCGCTGGGCAACAGAACCGAAGCGGACCCGATTGTATCCTTCCGCTCACCCGAACTATCGTCGAAGTCGCGGACCGCATATGCCACACTGGCTGCAAACTCGACGCCGTTGGCGAATGTGTTGCCATAAGAAATCGCGATATCGTAATAGTCGTCATCATCGCTGCTGGACAGGATATTCTGACCATAGGCAATCGCGGCCGAGAACCCGTTGAAATCGGGCGTGTCATAGCGAATACGCCCGCGACGCGCGCCATCAAAGTTGCTGGACGAGTCACCCACGGTGATATCGCTCAGGATACCGTCTGTCCCGCGATAGAAGAAGGCACCGTTTTCATCGTTAGTGAACGAATACAAAGCCGTTCCGACATAGGACAGGTCAACCTCGGCGGCCCCGTCCGAGGCCATGCTTCCTTGACCGGCCGAGAACTTGCCGTAACCACCCTTCAACGAGAAATCGACGTGGCGGATGTCTTCACGGGTCCAACCGTTGGTATTGGTACCATCCTGGTTGGCCGTTCCGGTGCTTGGAAGACCCAGCCCAGTTTCAAAGCGGAACATGAACTCGTTGCTTCCGTAGGGCTGCATCAGCCGCAGGCCAACGCGGCTGTTGGAAAGGTCGTTGTCCAGCAAACGAGTCTCTGTTTCTTCGCCGTCATCGACAGACACGATGGCCGGATCGAGTTGACCGTACAACAGCACATAGCCGCCGCTGTTATTTTCGTATTTCAACTCGGCTGCGGCAGGAATTGCCGTTGTCGCGGCCAGCACAGCCGCCATTGAGGACAGTTTTAGTTTCTGCGTCATTTCATTCACCTTCAAAATTCCGGCTTCCGTTGCCCCTGAATCGCGTAGTTATCGCTGACGTTCCAGCAGTCGAAACCGATACTTTCGAAGTATTGCAAACCTGCCACTCAGATCGCGAAAGCTGGACGTAATTTCTATTTTAATCAACAATTTATCTGCGACAACACCGCAGCCAGAGATCCACTCCTAAGGAATTCTGACGCCCAGCCATGCGACTGGCAAACACTCGCTTTGATCGCAACACAAACCCATCGGCCAGTTGCCGCCGATCGCCGGGCAGATCGGCCAATTACCGCTCAAACAATCAAGCATTCAGTTCTTTAAATATCTTAGGCAGTTGTTCGGGCAAGTCTTCAGCAATCAAACCCGGGCCAAATGCACGCGCGCACTCCACATGCAGCCAAGCTGCCGTTTCCGCCGCCTGCATCGGGTTGAAACCACGGGCCAGCAATCCCGCAATGAACCCGGCCAGCACATCGCCCGATCCTGCGGTTGCCAACCACGGAGCGGCGCGTTCGTAGAAAGCCGCATTGATCGAACATTGACCGTTCGGCGCGGCGATCACCGTGTCCGGCCCTTTGAACAGCACCACACACCCTACCCGTTTCGCCGCCTCACGGGTGGCATCCACCTTGGAATACGCCGGGCCTGTGGTGGGTGTTACCGCCAACTTCTCAGCAATATCCGGGAACAGCCGCGAGAATTCTCCCCCATGCGGCGTCAGTACACAGTGTTCATGCAGTTGTGAGAACAGCACCGCCGGATCATCCGCAAACGCAGTCAGCGCGTCGGCATCCAGAACCGTTGCACGTTCAGCCTTTAGGGCAGCTGGCACCAATTCCCGCGCACGCTCTATGCCCAATCCCGGACCGAGACACAGAGCATTCAGCCGTTCGTCCTTCAGCACGCCTGTCAGGCCATCCGCGCCCTCAACCCGCTGCAACATGATCGCGGTCACGTGCGCCGCGACCTCCATCTGCGCGGCTGGAGGCACCCCCAACGTCACCAACCCGGCGCCAATCCGCAGTGCCCCGCGCGCAGCCAAACGCGCCGCGCCGGTTTTGCCCGCGCCACCGGAGAGGATAAGGGCGTGGCCGTTTGAATACTTGTGCGTCTGAGGTAATTTTCTCAAACGTTTCGTTGCGCCCTCAGTCAAATCTAAGATCGCCCCGTCTGCCTGCTCATTCCAGACTTCACTTAATCCAATAGATTTTACGAATAGCCGACCCGATTGAGTTGGTCCGCGGTCAAGGTAATGACCCCGCTTAGCTCGGTGAAATGCGACCGTCAGATCAGCGACTGCGAACACACCAAGCGACTTGCCACTATCTGAACAAAGCCCCGACGGAGCATCGATGGCGACAACTTTGATACCCCTTGTTTCGATCAAGGCATCAAATGACTGCAAAACTTGCGCAAGCTCTCCTTCAATACGGCGAACCAGCCCGGTTCCAAAAACAGCGTCAATGATGAGATCCGGTTCTTCATTTCTTGAAAGTGAACCCTTGCTTCGAAGATCGTCAACAGCACCCAACTCGCGCCAGCGTTCATAGTTCGTACGTGCATCGGGCGGCAATTTCTCGGGGTCGCCGTACAGAAAAACCGAGACCTTCCACCCCTGTTCGTTCAGTAGGCGAGCTACAACAAAACCGTCGCCGCCATTGTTCCCCGGCCCGCACAAAACCACCGCCCGGCCAGCTGATTTCGCCAGTTTAGGCCACTCTTCATAAATAGCCTCGACAACGCCCTGCCCGGCCCGCTCCATCAGCTCCAGCCCAGTCACCTTGCCGGACTCAATTGCGGCTTGTTCAATCGCTCGCATTTGCGCAGCAGTCAGCAATTCCGTCATCTCAAATCCCCCAGCGATTCAATTTTGATTACTTTTTGTGCAAGTCGATCAAAATTTCACCTGCCGCCTGTTTTCTCGGCACGCGCGCGCCGCCATTTTCGCAATCAGATTGCCGACCGATCTTAGACGTGATCAGTGCCATCCTGACAAGAGTTATAGGGAGCCCGGGATGAAGAAGATCGAAGCGATCATCAAGCCGTTCAAACTGGACGAAGTGAAAGAGGCGCTGCAGGACGTGGGTGTCCAGGGCCTCAGCGTGATCGAAGTCAAAGGTTTTGGCCGTCAGAAAGGCCACACCGAACTCTATCGTGGCGCGGAATACGTCGTGGACTTTCTGCCCAAGGTGAAAGTCGAGGTCGTTTTGGATGACGATCAGGTCGATGCCGCCATCGACGCCATCGTCTCTGCGGCTAAGACGGACAAAATCGGCGATGGCAAGATCTTTGTTTCGCCCGTTGAACAAGCCATTCGCATCCGTACCGGTGAGACCGGTTCGGAAGCCCTGTAATCGAACGCACTCAAATCAGAGGAATAGAGAGTATGAGCAAGGACGCAGTTCTTCAGCTGATCAAAGACGAAGGCGCCGAATACGTCGATGTTCGCTTTACCGACCCGCGCGGCAAGCTGCAGCACGTGACCCTGATGGCAGATCAGGTTGACGAGGATTTTCTGGAAGAAGGCTTCATGTTCGATGGTTCGTCCATCGCGGGCTGGAAGTCGATCGAAGCATCGGACATGAAACTGATGGTCGATACCGACAGTGCCTATGTCGATCCGTTCTACGCCGAGAAAACCATCTGCGTCCACTGCTCGGTTGTCGAGCCGGACACCGGCGAAGCCTATGAGCGTGACCCGCGTGGTACCGCCCAGAAAGCCGAGGCTTATCTGAAAGCATCGGGTATCGGCGACGTTGCCTATATGGGCCCCGAAGCTGAGTTCTTCCTGTTCGACGACGTACGTTTTTCTAACAGCATCAACAAGGTATCCTACGAAGTTGATGCAACCGATGCGTCGTGGAACACCGACACCGAGTACGAGATGGGCAACATGGGCCACCGTCCGGGCGTCAAGGGCGGCTACTTCCCGGTCAACCCCATCGACGAAGCACAGGACCTGCGTTCGGAAATGCTGTCGACCATGAAGCGTCTGGGCATGAAGGTCGACAAGCACCACCATGAGGTTGCCTCGTGTCAGCACGAGCTGGGTCTGATCTTTGACAGCCTGACCAAACAGGCCGATGAGTTGCAGAAATACAAGTACGTTATCCACAACGTTGCGCACGCCTACGGCAAATCGGCCACTTTCATGCCGAAGCCGATCGCTGGTGACAACGGCACCGGCATGCACGTCAACATGTCGATCTGGAAAGACGGCAAGCCTCTGTTTGCCGGCGACAAGTATGCTGACCTGTCGGACGAAGCGCTGTACTTCATCGGCGGCATCCTGAAGCACGCCAAAACCCTGAACGCCTTCACCAACCCGGCGACCAACAGCTACAAGCGTCTGATCCCCGGTTTTGAGGCCCCCGTTCTGCGCGCCTACTCGGCCCGCAACCGTTCGGGTTGTGTCCGTATTCCGTGGACCGAAAGCCCGAAAGCCAAGCGCGTCGAGGCTCGCTTCCCCGATCCGGCCGCAAACCCCTACCTGGCCTTTGCCGCTTTGCTGATGGCCGGTCTGGACGGCATCAAGAACAAGATCGATCCGGGCGAAGCCATGGACAAGAACCTGTACGATCTGCCTGCCGAAGAACTGGCCGACATCCCGACCGTCTGCGGCTCGCTGCGTGAGGCACTGGAAGCCCTGGCATCCGATCACGACTTCCTGCTGCAGGGCGACGTGTTCACCAAAGACCAGATCGACGGCTACATCGCACTGAAGATGGAAGAGGTCGAAACCTACGAGCACACCCCGCACCCGGTTGAATACGGCATGTACTACAGCTGCTAATCCGGTTCTGGGTTCACATCTTCAAGGGCGTCCAATCGGGCGCCCTTGTTTCGTTTGGCGCGATCTTTCACACTTGTGACCGTTCCGGTCAGGAGAGACTCAATGCCAACTGACGACCCCTTCTCGCAATACTCGAACTTCGTGACCTCGGAAGAAGAACTCGAGCGTATAACCGGTGCCCCTCTGCCCCAGATCGTCGCCAAGGAAATATCGGCGCTGGACCAGATGTGCCGCGACTTTATCGCGGCCTCACCATTTTGCCTGATCGCTTCGGCCAATCCGGGCGGTCATCTGGATGTTTCGCCGCGCGGAGACCCGGCAGGTTTCGTTCAGGTCATTTCGGACACGCTGATCGCCATCCCGGACCGGCCAGGCAACAAGCGCGTGGACACCTTTCACAACGTCCTGCTGGACCCGCGCGTCAGCCTGATTTTCTTTGTCCCCGGCAAGATGGAAACACTGCGCATTCGCGGCACCGCCCGGATCTGCGCCGACCCTGAGTTGTTGAACGGAATGGCGGTGAACGATCATGCGCCCAAGCTGGCCCTGCTGATCTATGTCGAAACAGTGTTCGCCCATTGCCCCAAATGCGTCGTCCGTTCGAATCTGTGGCAGCCCGAAAAATGGCCGGATTCGTCGAACCTGCCGAATATGAACGCGATGATGGTCAAACACGCCAAAATCGACAAAACGCCCGAGGAGTGGTTCGAATCTCTGAAAGATACCGGAGAGCTGGACCTTTATTAACTTCTTTGCGGATCGCAAGATGCAGCTTACCCTTGATCGCAGCCATTATTTGACTGGATTTCGCTGATGTTTCGATTTGCCTTGATATTCGCCCTGTCTCTGCCAACGCTTGCTACAGCTGCCCCCTGTGGCAACACCAGCAGCGGCTTCGAGGCCTGGAAGCAGGATTTCGCGAGGCAGGCAAAGCGGGCTGGTGTGAAAAAGAAAGGGCTGCAAGCCCTGGCGCAAACCCAATATGCCACGCGCACTATCGCGGCGGACCGCAATCAAAAAAGCTTCAAATACTCCCTGGACAAATTCATGCGTGTGCGCGGTGCCGATACTATCGTGGCACAGGGGCGCAAGCGTAAGGCACGCAACCCGCAATTCTACGCCGCTCTGGAACGGCAATACGGTGTCCCCAGCGGCGTGCTGATTGCCATTCACGGAATGGAAACCGGGTTCGGGAATTTTATGGGCGACAGTCAGGTTGTTTCCGCAATCACGACATTGGCCTATGATTGTCGCCGATCCGAGTTCTTTATCCCCCATGCTATCGGGGCACTGAAGTTGGTCGATCAAGGCAGCATTACGACCGCCACCAAAGGGGCGAAACACGGCGAATTGGGGCACACTCAATTCTTGCCGGGCAATGCACTGGTCTATGGGGTCGATGCCACCGGCGACGGCCGTGTGGATTTCTACAATATGACCGATGCACTAGCCTCAACCGCGAATTTTCTTCGTCAAAAAGGGTGGAAACCGGGGCGCGGCTATCAACTGGGGCAACCCAATTTCAAGGTGATTCAGGAATGGAACGCGGCCTCGGTCTATCAGCAATCCATCGCAATCATGGCTGCCCGAATCGACGGGTGAGACGCACCATTTTCCAACGCCAAGCCACCGCAATCCGGCCACATTATTGCCACAGACGTTAAATGGCCCCTAAAATGTCTAGGTTTCCAAAGAGTAATCAATCCTTCTGATTTTTCATTTTTTTCCATTTTTGCCAAAATCTGCCCCATATCCGTTGTTAACCTGTTTCTCAGGACAAGGTACGACAAAGGAATGCGTGGTGACTTCCAAGCACAGCTATCACGGCGGTCTTCAGTTCAACGGGGAAACCGAAGGCGCGATTGAGCGTTTCGGAGCCATCGTTGCAACGACTTTGGGAGACTATGGCCACCTGGTCGAACGCAAAAACATGCTGAGTGAAACCGAGGCCAGCATCGTATCCAGCCAATATCTGGTTCGCCTGACGTTGGACTCTCAGGTGGTCGGCGCGGAAGACCGGTTCGGGCGCCTGGACCGCGCTGCGGGGCTGAAGACAATAAACAGGCCAGTCGTGACGTTGCCGAAAAACCGGCTGACGATCACGCTTTCGCCTGTGTCTCCGTTATTGGATGACAGCGAAATCTCCGAGCTTATGCTGGTAGTCGTCCTGTATCGGATGGTTGATATCTGCGCGACGCAGCGTGTCGAGTGGCTCTCGCCCAACACCATTCTGACCGTTGAACAATTCATGAGCGCGTTCGACACTTTGGCGCCTTCAAAAAAACGAAACAGAAAACAGATTTTCGAGGCAGTGACAGGCCCGTTCGCGGGGCTGAACATTCCTGACGAAGAAGACCTGGACGAGTCACAAAAAAAGGCGCTGACACCAGCAGCCCGGCCGATCCAGCTGTCTGATGAGCAGTTGCTCAGCATCGCTTTTCGGACAGATACTAACGAGCAGCCTAATGATGGGGACAAAGACACGCGACCCCTCGACCACGAAAAACCCAGTGATATCCTTCGACTGTCCAGTTGGGGATTGACCGGGGCCGTGGCCAGCGTGTCAGTACCCATTGCGGTCTCTGTGGCCGCGGTGAACCTGATCAGGGGCGAAGATTTTCGCCTGAACACTCAGGTTCTTGCCTACACCGTCGCAATCTCCGCTCTCAGCACAAGCGGTGCATTCGCCGGTGTCGCCAACGCGTTGGGCATGTAGCACTAAACTTCATTACCCTCCAAGGAGGCCCCGCCATCAGGCGGGGTTTTCCATTTTGTGCAGGCGTTGCGTCTCCAACACGTAGGTATGGATCGCAAAGACCACCGCCCGCGTTTCCGGTAGGCGCAATAATGTCTGACGTTCGCTGCGCAGGAACCGAGCAACCCCCGGATCGCCAACCTCGCGCCGGTCATTGGCACTGCGGGGTTGGTGCAATTCGGCATCATCATACCACAAAGCATTGAACCGCCAGAGCGGCCGCCCCGGCTGTATCCCGTCAAACAGGCGCTGCACCCGCCGCGCGATACCGGTGTCGTAGGTGGACACCGGGATGTGAATGTCGATCAATGGTCGCATGAACTTTTCCGACAAGCACCAACTGGCGGGAAAACACATGATGGCACCGGTCAGGACGTGTTCATCGCCGTGCTTTTGCAGGATGCAGAAATCCTCCTGCACCAAGCAACAAAGCGTATCCAGCGGGCGTGTGTGGTCGATTTCGACGACCTGCCCGTCCGGACGGATAACCTGATCTGTACTGCCAGGATAGGCGTGCTCCAGAACCAGGTCCAATAGTTCTCGCGCCGCAGGTTCAGCTCCGGGGTCCAGCGCAAGAACATCCGGTCGCCGCTTCTTCAAAAGCGCCTCGCGCCGCTGCATCTGCCCGGCAAACGCATCATCGCAATGCAGCCAGTCATCCATGCTTGCCGGTTGGATTCCCGGCAACGGGCGCGGCGTCAACGGGTCATAAGGGATTGAGGTCTGTAGGATCGTCATGACATCGACCTAACACCTGTTCACCTGGTTGTCGGCCCAAAAGCGACGGGTGCGCCGTCGCAAACCTTCAAGACGCTTGGAAAATGATTCTTCACGCTAAAACTCAGGCAGGGAGACCCACCATGAACCGGCATTACCGCGACAACCGCAAAATCGACCCGACCAAGGGCACAACACTGGGCGATGGGACCCCAAACGACAATGACCGGATCGAGATCGGTCCGACACAGTTGGCCTTTGCGGAATGGGAGGCCGCCGGGCTGGCTCTGCCCGACCTGACCCGGATGCGGGAATACCGGTGGAAGCGCCTGACCAAGGCCATCGTTAACCGGGGGTATGGCGGGTTGTTGATGTTTGACCCGCTCAACATCCGTTACGCCACCGACAGCACAAACATGCAGCTGTGGAACACCCATAACCCCTTCCGCGCTGTTCTGCTGTGTGCTGATGGCTACATGGTCATCTGGGACTATAAGAACTCGCCCTTCCTGTCGAAATTCAACCCGCTGGTGCGTGAACAGCGCTCGGGCGCGGATCTGTTTTACTTCGACAGGGGCGACAAGGTGGATGTGGCGGCCGATGTGTTCTCGAACGAAGTGCGGCTGCTGATCGAGGAACATGGCGGCGACAACAAACGTCTGGCCGTCGACAAGATCATGCTACACGGCTTGCGCGCATTGGAGGCGCAGGGATTCGAGATCATGGAGGGCGAAGAGGTCACCGAAAAGACCCGCGCCATCAAAGGCCCGGATGAGATTCTGGCGATGCGCTGCGCCAATCACGCCTGCGAAACCGCCGTGGCCGAGATGGAGAAGTTTGCCCGCGCCAAAGTGGGCGACGGCAAGACCTCGGAAGATGATATTTGGGCAGTTCTGCATGCCGAGAACATCCGCCGTGGCGGAGAATGGATCGAAACCCGGTTGCTGGCCTCGGGGCAGCGCACCAATCCGTGGTTTCAGGAATGCGGTCCGCGGATCACGCAACAGAATGAGATCATTGCCTTCGACACCGATCTGATTGGTTCGTATGGCATCTGCATCGACATCTCACGCACATGGTGGATCGGGGATCAGAAACCCCGCCCCGACATGATCTATGCCATGCAGCACGCCCATGAACACATCATGACCAACATGGAAATGCTGAAACCCGGCGTGATGATCCCCGAACTGACCGCCAACGCGCATAAACTGGACGACAAGTTTCAGGCCCAGAAATATGGCTGCCTGATGCACGGGGTCGGCCTGTGTGATGAATGGCCGCTGGTTGCATATCCGGACAAGGCAGTGGCGGGCTCTTACGACTATCCGCTCGAGCCCGGCATGGTTCTGTGTGTCGAAGCCGCCGTCGGAGAGGTTGGCGGCGACTTCTCGATCAAGCTCGAGGATCAGGTTCTGATCACCGAGGACGGGTTCGAAAACCTTTCGACCTATCCGTTCGATCCGCAGTTGATGGACCAGGCGTAACGGTTCAATCCGGCCAGGTTGAGCGGCGAACGTTTCCGTGCCAGTCCTCGGACGGGATGGTGGCTTCGGCTGTGGTCGATGCCGTCGGCCAGGTCTGACCCAGCGTGAAGCCCAAAACTCCGGTCAGGGCGATAACGATCAAAATGTCGGGGCGAAAAACTACGCCACGCGGGGCGGATGCGGTATGTGCCATGTTAGCCTCCTTGGCTGAAAACTTGCGATGGCTAATACATGCGGGTTCATGAAGAATAGTTAAAACGAATATTTGACAGATCTTTAATCACAAATATTGAACTGTCTTGGCGAAGTGTCAAATCCACTAATTCATATACTCCTCACTCACCTTCCCGTGACGCGTCTTACATTGGGGTTGAGCCGCCAGATCGAAGTACACAGTATTGGGTTCATCCCGACACGTAAGGAATTACCATGCCCACCGAACGCATTACCTTTGCCGGTCACGACGGCAACCAGTTGGCTGCTCGCCTTGATCTGCCCGATGGGCCGGTGCTGGCAACCGCGTTGTTTGCGCATTGCTTTACCTGTTCCAAGGACATCCCGGCCGCTCGTCGCATCGCCGCCCGGCTGGCCGCGATGGGTATTGCCGTTTTACGCTTTGATTTCACCGGGCTGGGCCATTCGGGCGGAGAATTCGCCAACACGACCTTTACCTCGAATGTCGAAGACCTGATTTCCGCCGCGCATTACTTGGCCGGGCGCGACATGGCCCCGGCTCTGCTGATCGGCCATTCTCTGGGTGGCGCTGCGGTTCTGCGCGCGCGGGCCGGTATCCCCAGCGTCAAGGCGGTGGTCACACTCGGCGCGCCTGCCGATCCCGGCCATGTCGCCCATCATTTCGAGGGTGCCCTGCCACAGATCGAACAGGATGGATCGGCCGAGGTCATGCTGGGGGGCCGCCCCTTCCGCATCGGCAAGGCCTTTGTCGACGACATTTCAGAATCCGCTCTGACCCACGCGATTGCCAATCTGAAAGCGGCGCTGCTGATCCTGCATGCACCGCGTGACGAAACCGTCAGCATCGAAAATGCCAGCACCATCTTTCTGGCCGCCAAACACCCCAAGAGCTTTGTCACCCTGGACGATGCCGATCACCTGATCACCCGCACCTCGGACGCTGAATACGCGGCCGACGTGATTGCAGCATGGGTGACACGGTATATTCCCCTCAGCCCGCCCGCGCCGCCCCCCGGCGCGCCCGAGGGCGTGGTGCGCGTGACCGAGGTTGATCCTTCGGGGTTCCTGCAGGACATCCAGTCCGGTCCCCGACATCACTCGGTTGCGGATGAGCCTGCCTCGTATGGCGGCACCGACAAAGGAATGTCGCCTTACGGGTTCGTATCTTCGGGATTGGGGGCTTGTACGTCGATGACGATCCGCATGTATGCACGGCGCAAGCGGTGGCCGCTGACCGGCATCACCGTCGATGTCTGCCACAACAAGGTGCACGGGCAAGATGCCGGATTGGCCGGAGACGGAAAGATCGACCAGTTTCGCCGCAAGATCCGGCTTGAAGGCCCACTGGATCAGGAACAGCGCGCGAGGCTGCTGGAAATCGCGGACAAATGCCCTGTTCACAGAACGCTGGAAGGGTCAGCCCACATCACGACGGAATTGCTGGCCTGACCCGAACACGCTATCGACGCGGCGACGGGCGATGAATGGGCGGCCGGGCCACGGGCGGGCGCGCAACCGGTGGACGCGCCACAGGGGGGCGCGGACGGGCCGGAGGTTTGGCAACCGGCGGTGTAGGCCGCACCGGTGGCTTACTCGCTGGCGGGTTCGGTCGTACCGGTCTGTCAATACCAACGTCCACATCGACATCGTGGTAATAATCGTTCCACAGCATCGAGTCATAGAACGGGTCATAGCCATACCCGACCCCAACCGTGACACCATCACAGGCCGACAGGGAAAAACTCGCGACTCCAAGGCCCAGCGCAAGAAACAGACGTTTGATCGGTTTGGTGGTCATCAGCGCCTCTCCTTACTGCAGTGCACGGAACGACGCGAAAACATCGTTCAGAACTTCGACATAGGCTGGATCAGCACCGTCGCGCAGGATCGCCACGACAACGGCTATGCGCCCCTTTGGCAGGTCGATCACAGTGGCCGTGAAGTTGATGCCGCGCCCGTCCCGGGTGCCGGTGCCGCGGATTACACGCGCAGGCAACCCGCCGATCCGGGTGTCGGTGGTGCTTGAGACAGTCGGCTCCTTGACCAGAAACTTGTCGATATCCTCCAGATACCGCAAACCGCCGTCAATCGAAGCGACCCCCACCGGAGAGACGAACCCCATCCAGACATTGTCATCGGTCATCGGTCGCAAACCCATAACGCGCGCAACGGCACGCGGGTCGCCCAGTTCGGTGTCCTCAATTTCGCGCGGACCGCCAGTGCGCACGGCCCAGAAGTCGGGCACTGCAAAACTGAACAGTGCGCGCCCTGCATCGGTATAGGTGATCGGGGTGTCCGCCGCGGCCGGTACTGTAACCCCAAGCCAAAGGGCGGCGCATGCAGCCAGGGAAGAGCCAGAAAAAATACGCATATCTCAATAACCTGATGATTTCTTTGGCGTCAGATTGCCCGCTTATGGCCGGGCTTGTCCAGCCTCTCATACGCGGATATGAATCCCTCGGTGTCTCGGACAGAGGGCAGAAAATCACCTGCCACACGCAGCCGCGCAAAACGCCCTGCCTTGGTACATTTTTTCCATCCGCCCTCTGGAATTCAAACTTTGGTCAGTTGACGTTCACCTCGACCGCCAAAAGCTCGGTTGAAGGAGCCAAAATCAGGGCAAACCGTCTCATCTGCGCACTCGTGTCTTGTTCCCTTGTGCGGGTGCGTTTAAACCCCGCGACATCGCCTCCTGCCAAATTACGATAAGGTGCAGCCGCCAATGATCCCACGTTATTCCCGCCCTGATATGGTCGCCATCTGGTCGCCCGAATCCAAATTCCGCATCTGGTACGAGATCGAGGCCCACGCCTGTGACGCCATGGCCGATATGGGCGTGATCCCGCGTGAAAATGCCGAGGCCGTGTGGAAAGCCAAGGACGTGGAATTCGACGTGGCCCGCATCGATGAGATCGAGGCCGTGACCAAACACGACGTCATCGCCTTCCTGACCCATTTGGCTGAACATGTCGGCAGTGAAGAGGCCCGTTTTGTCCACCAGGGCATGACTAGCTCGGACGTATTG
This sequence comes from Ruegeria sp. YTSC199, assembly GCF_059609725.1. Taxonomy (NCBI): domain Bacteria; kingdom Pseudomonadati; phylum Pseudomonadota; class Alphaproteobacteria; order Rhodobacterales; family Roseobacteraceae; genus Ruegeria; species Ruegeria sp. YTSC199. The sequence continues at coordinate 115,845 of NZ_JBXWMF010000006.1, read as the reverse complement.
GACACCTGCTTCAACGTGCAACTCACCCGTGCCGCCGACCTGCTGATCGCTGATCTCGAAGGTCTGCTGGCCGCTCTGAAACGCCGCGCGATTGAACACAAGGACACCGTCCGCATCGGTCGCAGCCACGGTATCCACGCCGAGCCGACCACCATGGGCCTGACCTTCGCCCGGTTCTACGCCGAGATGGACCGCAACCTTTCCCGTATGCGCGATGCCCGTGCTGAAATAGCAACAGGCGCGATCAGTGGCGCGGTCGGCACCTTCGCCAATATCGACCCACGCGTCGAGGAACATGTCTGCGATCAACTGGGTCTGGTGCCCGAACCGATCAGCACACAGGTCATCCCACGCGACCGTCACGCGGCATTCTTTGCGACCTTGGGCGTGATCGCCAGCAGCATCGAGAACATCGCTATCGAAATCCGCCACATGCAGCGGACCGAGGTGCTGGAGGGGGCCGAATTCTTCTCGATGGGCCAGAAAGGCTCCTCAGCCATGCCGCACAAGAAAAACCCGGTCCTGACCGAGAACCTGACCGGGCTGGCGCGTATGGTGCGCGCGGCTGTAATCCCGGCGATGGAGAATGTAGCGCTTTGGCACGAGCGCGATATCTCGCACTCCTCGGTCGAACGCATGATTGGTCCGGACGCCACGATCACGCTGGACTTTGCACTGGCCCGACTGACAGGCGTGGTCGACAAGATGCTGATCTTCCCTGAGAATATGATCGAGAACATGAACAAGTTCCCCGGTCTGGTGATGAGCCAGCGGGTTCTTCTGGCGCTGACACAGGCAGGGGTCAGCCGTGAAGACGCCTATGCCATGGTTCAGCGCAACGCGTTGAAGGTTTGGGAACACCGCACCGACTTCAAAGAGGAACTGCTGGCGGACACCGACGTCACCGCTGCGCTGAGCCCGGAAGAGATCGAAGAGAAATTCGACCTCGGCTATCACACCAAGCACGTCGACACGATCTTCGCCCGCGTCTTCGGTGAATAATTCCTGACCGATCAAGCGGTTCAAAAGGGCCCGGGTTGCACGATGCGATCCGGGCCTTTGTCTTTTGCCAAAACGGACAAAATCGGCTACGGTGCGAGGGTATTTCCGAACAGGAGAAACAACATGATCCGTACGCTTATCTGCGCTTTGGCCCTTGGATGTTCCGCATCCGTCGCTCTGGCCTGCAGTGGCCATTCCAAACAAACTCAATCCTGCGCACCGGGCACCTATTGGGACGCAGACTCTCAGAACTGCAAAGAAATCGTCAACAGCTGAGAAATTCTTTCCTACCTGTGAATAAAAGCGAGCAGCCGATTGTTAGCTTTTTATCAGATCGCGCTATGCTTGATCAGAGCAGCTTTAAGAACGGAGTAGGAAAATGCGCCTCGTATTAGTTTCAGCTATTGCCCTTCAGACCTTTGCCTTCGCACCGGCCCTGTATGCGGCCGGTGGTGGCGGTGCCACAACCCCGCCAAAACCGACCAACACGACAAAGAAATGCCTGTTCGGCCGCGTCTATGACAAAGATGCCGGGCGCTGCGTCAAACCGAACAAGACCAACTTCAGCCAGGATGAGCTGTACGACGCGGTACGCGAACTGGCCTATGATGGACAGTTCGAGAATGCGCAGGACATTCTGCGTATCATGGATCAGGACGACGATCGTGTACTGACCTATTGGGGTTTCACCTACCGCAAGATGGGCGAGCTTGAGCTGGCCAATGTCTTCTACACCAACGCTATCGAGGCTAACCCCGACAACATCCTTGCCCGCAGCTATATGGGTCAGGGATTTGTGACCGAAGGGAAGACAGATCTGGCCATCGAGCAGTGGCGTGAGATCAAGGCACGTGGCGGTGAAGGCACCTGGGCCGAGGCATCCCTGCGCGAGGCAATCCGCACCGGGCTGACTTACAACTACTAAGCTTCAGCCTTTCTTTACCCGACTCTCCGTACTCTGCCTGTGGAACGCAACTTTGGCACCGCAGGCAGATGCAGGATACGAACACTTTGGTACAGGTGGCACCGGGGGCGGCTTCGGTAGCAGATCAGAAGGACGGAGCACCGCGTGTCGTTCCCCGCGCCCTCAGCAACCGGCAGAAGGCCGCCATCGTTGTGAGACTTTTGCTGAATGAAGGTGCTGACATCCCGCTGGAAGAGCTTCCCGATAATCTGCAGGAGAGACTGACTCACCAACTGGGCCAGATGGGTCTTGTCGATCGCATCACGCTGGATGCCGTGGCACAGGAATTTGCCGAGGCATTGGACAGCGTCGGCCTGTCTTTCCCGCATGGGCTGGCAGGTGCTTTGGACGCGATGGATGGTAAGATTGGTTCGGCCACGGCGGCGCGGCTGCGTAAAGTCGCCGGGGTGCGCCAAATCGGTGACCCGTGGCAGCGCCTGCGTGAAATCCCCACCGAGGATCTCGCGGTAATGGCGCAGGCGGAAAGCACCGAGATTGCCGCCGTGATGCTGTCCAAGCTGGAGACCGCGAAGGCTGCACAACTATTGGGTCACCTGCCCGGCCCGGTCGCGCGACGGATCACCTATGCAATCTCGAAAACCGGTAATGTCACCCCCGAGGCGGTCGAGCGGATTGGCTGGTCGTTGGCGGCCCAATTGGATCAGCGGCCCTCTCAGGCCTTTGCCGATGGTCCCGGTGTACGGGTGGGTGCGATCCTGAACCAGTCGGCGGCATCCACCCGGGACGGTCTGCTGACCGCGCTGGACGAGGAGGATTCAGATTTCGCCAGCGTCGTGCGCCGTTCGATCTTTACCTTTGCGCATATTCCGTCCCGAATCCTACCCCGCGACGTCCCCGCGATTCTGCGCGGAGTGGATCAGGCCGATCTGGTCACCGCACTGGCAGGCGCTGCGGTGGATGACGACAAAACCGCGGCCGAATTCATGTTGTCCAACATGTCCACGCGGATGGCAGATAACCTGCGTGAAGAGGTCTCGGAACGCGGAAGGGTAAAGCAATCCGACGCCGAAGAGGCGATGACCCAGATCGTGGGCGCCATCCGTGCCCTTGTAGAGGAAGGGGCGATTACGCTGATCGAAGAAGAAAGTGAAGACTAGGTGAACGGCTCAAGCCATTGGAACGCTTGTGGTCAGGGAATGTGCCTTGTATGTCTGACCCGGCAATTCGCAACAGCCGGTGAGACCAGATTATGCCCGTCGAAAAGTCGGAACTAAGCCGCGGGGCACTTCGAAAGTATTATGTTACCGGTCTGTTTCTGAAAGGCGTGATCGGGGCGATGCGCTTGCTGCCCTATGAACGGCGCATCGCAACGATGGGGGCTATCGTGCGCGGCCTTGCCCCGCTGGTGGGATTTACCGAGCGCGTGCGCAGGAACCTTAAACTGACCTGCCCAGACCTGTCCGACGCCGAGGTAAAGCGCATCTGCCGCGCCGTTCCCGACAATGCGGGCCGCGCGATCATGGAGCATTTCTCGCCCGAAGGATTCACTGAGCGTCAGAGCACCGCGAAAATCTCCGGCCCTGGCGTTGCCGCCTTTGACGCGGCCGTGGCCGAGGGACGCCCGGTGATGATGATCACGGCTCATTTCGGCCACTACCTGGCCGCCCGAATTGCCCTTCAGGCCCGAAGCGGCAAGCCGATCGGGTGCTTGTATCGCCGTATGGCAAACCCGTATTTCAACGACGCTTACGTGGACGCGTTCTATAAAACCGGCGAACCCATGTTCGAACAGGGCCGTCGCGGCATGGTTGAAATGGTGCGTTCGCTCAAGAAAAGCGGAATCATCGCCATCGTTTCTGACCTTCACGCCCATGGCGGAGAGGAACTGACATTTTTCGGAAAACCCGCAGTCACTTCGGTTCTGAACGCTGAACTGGCAATGAAATACAAGGCCGAGCTGATCCCCTGCTACGCTATTCGCCAGCCCAATGGCATTGATTTTGAGATCGTGCTGCACGATCCCGTTCCGCATACCGATCCGAAAACCATGACCCAGTTCACCAATGATGACCTGGAGGCCGTGGTCCGGCAGCATATGGGTCAGTGGTTCTGGATTCACCGGCGCTGGAAAGCCTGGAACGGACTGGGCGTGCAGCCCGAGGACATGCCCTGATCATTTGACCCTGGCGGCTGCAACGATCGGGCCGTGTCCGATCCTCTGCACCAGAACAACCGCTGGAAGATCCGAGGTCAGCTCAGCGGAAAACTGTTGTGGCGCGATCCCGTCCCACTGTCCGGCCACCTGCCACGAATCCACGACATTGGCATAGTCCAACTCATGCCCGGCCAGCTCTCCCCGCCGGATCGAAGCGTGGCGCATCGGGGAGTATTGCACTACCCGAACATCAAAGGCCTCACCTTCGGGCAACTCGACCGGGGTGACATTGACGATCACCTCATCGCCCGACCGGGTTGCCACAACCTCTGCCTCGGGTGCGGCCGTCAGATGCGCGTTGATCAGGCGCTCCAGCTCGCGCGATTGCGCGCCGACCACGTCATGCTGGCCATTTATCACCATCTGCGGCGTATAGATCATCGACCGCCCGCCCTGACGCGCATAAGCTCGCTGGCGTAGGGTGTGGCTGGGGTTTGCGTATTCATCCTCCCAGCCGATGTAATCCCAATAATCCACATGCAAGGCCAGACCGATCACATCATCGCGTTTGGCCAGGTCATGCATCAACCGGTCGGCAGGAGGACAGGACGAACAGCCCTGCGAGGTAAACAGCTCGACCACCACGGGATCTTTGTCAGCCGCCGCTGGCGCAGCAAGAGCAAGAAAAAGCGCGGTGGCAATGACGGCGGATCTAAGCATGTTTTACCTCGGGCTGATAGCTTTTCTGTCTGCGACCGATAAGATACCTGAATGGTTTAAACTCTTTGGACCTCACCCTCCAATCAAGGTTTCTTGAAAGCACCTCTCCCCTCAACGGTGCGTGAAGCCGTGCAACCAAACTGCATTTGCGCGTCTTGGTCCTTGAACCGGGGCGAAAGGTAATAAAGATTGCTGTTAGCGAACCCCGTTACCCAAGTCATTTGAGAGGGAGCCAACACATGCCCATTACAGTCGGACAGGATACCGCCAAGACACGCCGCGACCTGAACGTGAATGGCAAGTCCATTTCTTACTATTCGATCCCCGCCGCGCAAGAAGCCGGATTGGGCGATTTTTCGAAACTCCCTGCCGCGTTGAAAGTAGTGCTGGAGAATATGCTCCGGTTCGAGGACGACGGCTTTTCCGTCTCGGTCGATGACATCAAGGCGTTCGGCGAATGGGCAGTCAATGGTGGCAAGCATCCGCGCGAGATCGCCTATCGCCCGGCACGCGTGCTGATGCAGGACTTTACCGGCGTTCCCGCAGTGGTCGATCTGGCTGCGATGCGGGATGGGATCAAGGGCTTGGGTGGTGACGCGCAGAAGATTAATCCGCTGAACCCGGTGGATCTGGTCATCGACCATTCGGTGATGATCGACGAGTTCGGCAACCCGCGCGCCTTTCAGATGAATGTGGACCGGGAATATGAGCGGAACATGGAGCGGTACCAGTTCCTGAAATGGGGTCAGTCGGCATTCAACAACTTCCGTGTTGTCCCCCCCGGCACCGGCATCTGCCATCAGGTAAACCTGGAGTACCTGGCCCAAACCGTTTGGACCGACACCGATCAGAGCGGCGAAGAGGTCGCCTACCCCGACACGCTGGTTGGCACCGACAGTCATACCACCATGGTCAACGGCATGGCCGTTCTGGGTTGGGGCGTCGGCGGGATCGAGGCCGAAGCCGCAATGCTGGGTCAGCCGATCTCGATGCTTATCCCCGAGGTCGTGGGCTTTGAGCTGACCGGCTCTATGGTCGAAGGCACCACCGGAACTGATCTGGTGCTTAAGGTGGTCGAGATGCTGCGCGAAAAGGGTGTAGTTGGAAAGTTCGTCGAGTTTTACGGTGAAGGTCTGGACCGCCTGCCACTCGCCGACCGCGCGACCATCGCCAACATGGCCCCCGAATACGGCGCGACATGCGGCTTCTTCCCGATCGACGGCGAAACCCTGCGCTACATGCGTAACACCGGGCGTGACGAGGACCGACTGGCACTAGTTGAAGCCTATGCCAAGGAAAACGGCTTTTGGCGCGATGAGAACTATGCGCCCATCTACACCGACACATTGTCGCTGGACATGGGCACCATCGTGCCCGCGATCTCGGGTCCGAAACGCCCGCAGGACTATGTTGCCCTGACCGACGCAAAGGCTGCATTCCTGAACGAGATGGAGAAAACCTTCAAACGCCCGATGGGTAAGCAGATCGAAGTCAAAGGTGAAGAATACGGCATGGAGTCGGGAAAGGTCGTGATCGCTTCGATCACTTCCTGCACCAACACCTCGAACCCTTACGTGATGATCGGCGCCGGTCTGGTGGCGAAAAAAGCTCATGAGCTGGGCCTGAACCGTCAGCCGTGGGTCAAAACATCGCTGGCCCCTGGTTCGCAGGTCGTGTCGGAGTACCTAGAGGCAGCTGGCCTGCAGCAACATCTGGATGCCATCGGGTTCAACCTTGTCGGCTATGGTTGCACCACCTGCATCGGCAATTCGGGCCCGCTTCAGAAAGAAATCAGTGAAGCGATTGCCGAGGGCGATCTGGTCGCGACATCTGTCCTGTCGGGCAACCGCAACTTCGAAGGCCGTATTTCCCCGGACGTCCGTGCCAACTACCTGGCATCACCGCCACTGGTGGTCGTCTACGCACTGGCGGGCACCATGGACATCGACCTGACCTCGGAACCGATCGGTCAGGACAAGGACGGCAATAACGTCTACATGAAGGACATCTGGCCGACCCAAAGCGAGATTGCGGAACTGGTTGAACAGACCGTCACCCGCGACGCCTTTCAGTCGAAATATGCCGACGTCTTCAAGGGCGACGAGAAATGGCGAGAGGTCGAGGTTCCGCAACAGGAAACTTATGACTGGCCGCCCACCTCGACCTACATCCAGAACCCGCCCTATTTTCAGGGAATGGGGCCTGAGCCGGGCACGATCTCGAACATCGAAGGCGCCAAGGTTCTGGTCATTCTGGGCGATATGGTGACCACCGACCACATCTCGCCCGCCGGGTCCTTCGCAACCACCACACCTGCGGGCAAGTACCTGATGGACCGTCAGGTGCAACCGCGTGAGTTCAACTCGTACGGCTCACGCCGCGGCAACCACGAAGTCATGATGCGCGGCACCTTTGCCAATATCCGTATCAAGAACGAGATGCTGGACGGCGTCGAAGGTGGCTATACCAAGGGGCCGGATGGCGAACAGACCTCGATCTATGACGCGTCGATGGCATATCAGGCGCAGGGCACGCCGCTGGTGGTGTTTGGCGGCGAGCAATACGGCGCGGGCTCGTCCCGTGACTGGGCCGCCAAGGGCACCGCGTTGCTGGGCGTGAAGGCCGTGATCGCCGAAAGCTTTGAGCGTATCCATCGCTCGAACCTGGTCGGCATGGGGGTGATCCCGTTCGAATTCACTGGCGGCGACAATCGCAAATCGCTGGGGTTGAAGGGTGATGAGACCGTCTCGATCCACGGATTGGACGCGGTCCAACCGCTGCAAGAGGTACCTTGCACCATCACCTATGCTGACGGTGCCGAGAGAACCATCCTCCTCAAGTGCCGCATCGATACAGCGCCCGAGATCGAATACATCGAGAACGGCGGCGTGCTGCAATACGTGCTGAGACACCTGGCGAAAGCGGGCGAATAGCCTGTTTGAAAACAAAACGAAGGCCACCAGCTTTGCTGGTGGCCTTTTTCAATTGGGCTGAAGCGACCGTTCAAACTTCGACGATATCGTCTTTCAGGCTGGCGACAAATTCCGCAATCTCTCCCTGCATGTCGACCGGGATCGACAAAGCGTTCATGCTATCCACCGCGTGCCCCAAAAATCGGTTCCAGTCATCCTCGCTGATCTTCATTCCTAAATGGGTAATCTTCATGTCGCGCCCAGTATAGCGCAGCGCGCCGCCGGTTTTGGCGACAAGATAGTTGACCAGCAACTGATGCTCGCGGGCGATCCCGTCTGCACCGCGATGGGCCCAGAAACGGCCCAAAACTTCATCTGCCATCATTTTAGGCATCAGAGTATCGGCAAATGTCGCAATGGCATCATAGCCACCCAGCCGGCTATAAAGGCTTGCTTGTTCAGTCATGTCGCTTCCATTTGTCAGATGATGGTCCTGAATGTCTATCTGACCGCGCCACGCGTTGATTGACGTTGGTCAAAACGGTTGTTCACCGTTCGGCAATCTGAATTGCCCGCCCCCAGAGGCAAGCCCTGAAAGGCAGGATTTTGGCGGTGACCAAAGAGTGGGAAAAACCTAGCGGCCCGCTGCCTCTTCCAGAGCGGGCCGGATGGTGCTTTCGATGACGCGCTGGGTGATAGGCCCGGCAAACCGCAGGATGATCGTGCCTTCGCCATCGATCACATAGGTTTCAGGCACACCATACAGGCCCCAGTCCAGCGCCATGCGTCCCTGTTCATCCCGTCCGATGGCCTTGTACGGGTCGCCCAGATCGGTCAGGAACGCATCGGCGTTGTCCAGCTTGTCTTTATAGTTGATGCCGTAGACGGGGATGCCCTCCTCGGACAGCGCCTCAAGGTTTGGGTGTTCGGCACGGCACGGCGCGCACCAGCTGGCCCAATAATTGACCAGCTTGACCTCTCCGTCGCGCAGGGTCGCATCGTCGAACATAGTCTTGCCCGGAAACTCGGTCAGAACGACCGGCGGCGCAGGCTGACCCTGACGGGCTGATGGCAGAGTATCATCTGACCCATCTTGCAATTGCACCAATGCCGCGACGGCAAACACGCCGAAAATCACCGGAGGCGCAATCATCAGAGGCGAAACCTTAGCCATTGCGCGTCATCCTTTGTTCAACCTTTTCCATCTCGGCCCGGACCTTGCGGCCGCGCACAACGCTGAACACGATCAGAAGCGCCAGCAGCACGATCGACGCCGCATAGGACCACAGAACCGTATCAGCATATTTTCCAAGATCAGGGATCATCCGTTTACCCTCTCCCGCGCCAACAGCGCCTTGATCCGGCGCGCCCGAATTTCCGTGCCAGTGCGATACAGGACCAGCGCAATGAACAACAGCACGAACCCGATGATGCACAGCAGCAGCGGGTAGAAATAGATGTTGCTGACCTTCTCTTCGGTATCCGCCCCGGTTACAGCCGCAGCGCGCATCACTGATGCACCCTGATGCAAGCCCTGATTCCAGAAATTCACCGCATAGCGGCTGAGGAGCGCAAACACCGAGCCGACAAGACAAAGGACCGAGGTCAGATCAGCCGCCGTATCGGGGTCTTCGATGGCTTCCCACAGCGCAACGTAGCCCAGGTAAAACAGGAACAGGATTAGGAACGATGTCAGGCGTGGATCCCAAGCCCACCAGGTGCCCCACATCGGTTGGCCCCAGATTGCACCGGTCGCCAGCGCAATCAACGTCATGACAATGCCAATGGGTGCCGCCGCCCGAGCCGCCAGCGCGCTTACATGGTGACGGCGCACCAGCCATACCAGCGAGGTCGCCAGCATCATCAGCCAGCAATTGATCGCCATCAGCGCCGCGGGCACATGCAAGTAGATGATCTTGACGGTTGATCCCTGTTTGTAATCGTCCGGTGTAAAGAAGAACCCCCACACCAATCCGACCACGATGCACACAAGCGAGGTCACCCAGAAAAACGGCATCACCCGTTCACTGGTGGCAAGGAACTTGCGCGGGTTGGCGTATTCCCAGAGGGCGTTGGCTTTGGCTGCGATAGACATGGGCCTTATCTAGTCCGAGTCGGGTGCGTTCTCAATTGACATTGGTCAAAGTTTGAACGCGTCACCGAAGGTTGATACGCAGAACTGCTGCGCTGGCAAAGGGCAGCAACGCAATCGTGGCCGCCGTGATCCCCGCCAGCATCAATAGCGGCGTTTGTGTCTCCATCCCTGTTGCGCCGCGGCGCGCGACCTCGGCACCAAAGATCAGAGTCGGTACATAAAGTGGCAGCACCAGCAACGACAGCAGCAAGCCGCCGCGTTTAAGCCCCACGGTCAGGGCAGCGCCGAAGGTACCTATGACGCTCATGGCCGGGGTGCCGATCAGCAGCGAGATCACCAACCACGAAAACCCCGGCACAGGCAGGTTCAGCAGCACGCCAAGGAAGGGCGCTGCCAGAACCAGCGGCAGGCCGGTGGTCAGCCAATGGGCCAGCGCTTTGATCGTCACCACCGATTCCAGCGGCAGCGGCGCGGTGGCCAGCAGGTCGAGCGAGCCGTCTTCCCAATCCAGCGCCAGCAGACGGTCCAGCGACAGCAAGCAGGCCAGCAGAGCGCCCAGCCACAGAACGCCAGGAGCGATGGTCGACAGCAGCGATGATTGCGGACCGACCGAGAACGGCACCAGCACGGTCACGATCAGGAAGAAGGCCAGGCCAAGGCCGAACCCTCCGCCCGCGCGGAAGGCCAGTTTCAGGTCACGCAGCAATAGGGCGATCACAGGAAGCCTCCGTCGAAATCCTCGATGGGTTTGGGTTTCGCCTTGTTGGGCCCCACGTCCAGAACCTCTCCATCCAGTCCGAGGTCGATATGGGTGGCGATCAGAGCCGAGCCTCCCTGCCCCAGATGCCCGCGCACGGCGTCGGCAAACATCTGAACAGCGTTACGATCCAGCGATACGGTAGGTTCATCCAGCATCCAAATCGGTCGCCCGGTGACCAGCATCCGCGCCAGCCCCAACCGCCGTTTCTGCCCTGCCGACAGGTTGCCCGCGTGGCGATCCGACAGTTCGTTCAGCGCAAAGGCGTCCAGCGCGGGTTGAATCTCAGGGGTACCAAAAACCGAGGCCCAGAAGGTCAGATTCTCCACCACCGTCAGGGTCGGCTTCAGCCCGTCGGAATGCGACGCATAGGCGATCTGATCCTCGGCCCCGTCAATCTGCCCGGCCAGGGGCGGCTGCAACCCGGCCAGTGTGCGCAGCAACGTTGTCTTGCCGATCCCGTTCGGCCCGCGCAGAATCAGCGCCTTGCCCGGTTGCAGCGCAAAGCTCAGCCCCTCAAGGACAGGAACGCCACCGCGGGCGATGGCCAGGTCGGTCACAGTCAGTGTCATGGGTTCCGCTTATCTGATTGCTGACGGACGCAAAAGGCGAGATTTGCCGCAGGCTCTGCGACGGGGTCAGACCGGCAACAACGCCAAAGCAACACGTCGGCCTTCGGACAGCAGCACATTGTAAGTGCGGCACGCGGCCGGGGAGTTCATGATCTCTACCCCCATTCCTGCGTCCTCAAGCGCCGCACGCAAGCTGGGTGGGATCTGCGTCAGCGCCTCTCCAGTGCCGATGAACAGAACGTCCACCGCCTCTGACAGCGCCAGCAGCTGCGCAACATCGGTGTATCCGCCCCAGTCTGCGGTGCCGGCCGGGCCGGTAAAAACAGACCCATGATGAACCTGCCCGCCAATGCGGAAAAAGCCGGGGCCATAGCCATCAACCGGAACAGCGTTGTTATAGGTGATCTCATTCAGGCGCATGGGCACCTTCTAGCCCCAAAGCGGCAGCCCCGACAAGGCCGCAACCGCGATCGCCAAATAGGCCGCAGCGCGATAGAGTTTTTCATAGGCGGGTCGGAACAACCAACCGCCCAGCCAATTGCCGAACAGATTCGGCACAGCCAACACAAGCCCCAGTGCAACAGCCGCCCAGGTCACGCGCTCCATCCCGGTCAGAAAACCAAGTATAAGAAAGTCGAACCCAAACAGGAACAATAGGATCGTGGCGCGGATCACCTCAACGGGTACGGGGCGCGACATGTAGAATAGGATCACTGCCGGACCGGGCAAGCCCGCCACGCCGCCCAGAAATCCGGCCGCTGCTCCGATGCCCGTGACCATGCCCCGACCGACATGGCCGTGGTACCGCAATCCAAGAATCAACACAGCCAGCATGAAAAGCGCCAACAGACTAACGGCATATCGAAACACTTCGGGCTCGACCTTGGTCAACAGCCATAACCCCACAGGAAGCGTAAGTGCGCACCCCGCCAACAATCTCACCAGATCCATGCGATGTACGGTTTTCCATGCTCTGTGCAGGTTCGGCAACGGGCCAAAAATATCCATGATGGTCAAGCCGATCAGGGCGCCAAATGGACCAAGGAAAGGTGTAGCAACAGGTAGGAAGATAAGCGCGGTGCCAAAGCCCGAGAATCCGCGCACGACCCCGCTGAGGAAGGCGGCGCATAGAATTATGGCCAGCCCCGTTGGGGACTGGCCGAAAAGCTCAGGCGTCGATGTTGGCAAATTGATTGCCCGCCGTACTGGAAGGCTTGGACCAGTCGCGTTTGACCCCCAGCCACAACAGGATGGTCGAGGCCACGAAGACCGAGGAATAGGTTCCCACGATCACGCCCCAGATCATAGCGAAGACAAAACCGCGGATAACATCCCCGCCCAGCACATAGAGCGAGATCAGCGCCAGCAGAGTGGTAACCGAGGTCATGACCGTCCGGCTGAGGGTTTCGTTGATCGAGATGTTGAGAACCTCTTTGAGGTCTTTCTTCTTGTACTTCCGCAGGTTCTCTCGCACCCGGTCAAACACGACCACGGTGTCGTTCAGCGAATAGCCCACGATGGTCAGAAGCGCTGCGATGATGGCAAGATCGAAGCGGATCTGCAGCTCTGAGAATATCCCGATGGTCAGGATCACGTCATGCACCAGTGCGGCCACTGCCCCCAGCGCAAACTGCCATTCAAAGCGCAGCCAGATGTAGACCAGCACCGCCCCGATGGCGAGCATCACCGCGATCACGGCGGTCTGGATCAACTCACCCGAGACCTTGGGACCCACGGATTCGACCGAGACAAATTCTATATCTGGCACGGCAACCTTCAGCGCCTCTTCCACGGCGGTGACCGTGGCGGCCGAGACCGCCTCGGCATCAGCCTGTGCCTGAATACGGATCATGGCGACGTTTTCGTCCGCCCCGAAGGTCGGATCGAAGATTTCTGTTATCGAGACATCGCCCAGTTCCAATGGCGCGATGGCGTCACGATAGGCGCCGATGTCGATCTCTTGCGTGGACTGGGTCCGGATCGTGGTCCCGCCCCGGAAGTCGATGCCAAAGTTCAGCCCCTGCAGCATGAAGGACGTAAACGCCACAACCATCATCAGGGCCGAGATGCCTAACCAGACTTTCCAGCGGCTGAAGAAATCGAACGAGGTGTTCTGGGGTACGAGTTTCAGTCTCATGTCAAACCTCGATCGTTTTCGGACGGCGGCGTTCAAACCACATCACGACAATCAGACGGGTCACGAAGATCGCGGTGAAGGCCGAGGTCAGGATACCCAATCCCAGCGTAATCGCGAAACCGCGCACCGGTCCGCTGCCCATTGCAAACAGGATTACGGCGGTGATGAACGTCGTCACGTTGGCGTCGACAATGGCCGACAGCGCCTTTTCATAACCCAGCTCGATGGCCCGCGCCGGACCTCGGGCGGATTTCAGTTCCTCGCGAATACGTTCAAAGATCAGCACATTGGCGTCCACCGCCATACCCACCGTTAGAACGATGCCTGCGATCCCCGGCAAGGTCAGCGTGGCCCCGATCAGCGACAGCAGGCCAAAGATCAGCCCGACGTTGATGATCAGAGCAACATTGGCGAACAGGCCGAACAAACCATAGCTGAGTGCCATAAAGCTCAGAACCGCGACAAAGGCCACGATCGTTGCGGTCTTGCCCGCGTCGATACTGTCCTGCCCCAGCTCGGGGCCGATGGTGCGTTCTTCAAGGAACTCCAGCCCGGCAGGCAAAGCACCGGCGCGCAGAAGGACGGCCAGATTGGTGCTTTCCTCGACGGTGAAGTTGCCGGTGATGATCCCCGACCCACCGGCAATATGTGCCTGGATTACAGGGGCCGAGATTACCTCGTCATCCAGCACGATGGCGAAGGGCGCGCCGATATTGTCACGGGTGTAGTCGCCGAACTTCCGTGCGCCTGACGTGTTAAAGCGGAAGCTGACCGCAGGGCGACCGTTCTGGTCGAACGAAGGCTGTGCATCCACCAGTTCCTCACCGGTCACAACCGGAGCGGATTCGATGATGTAGAACACGCCATTTTCATCGATCGACGGAACCACTTCCTGCCCGATGCCCGGAACTGCATCCGGGTCGGTGCCACGCCCGACAACCGGGTTGAAGGTCAGCTGCGCCGTGGTTCCGATGATCCCCTTCAATTCACCCGCGCTGCCAATGCCCGGAACCTGGATCAGAATACGGTCGGCGCCCTGGCGTTGAATGGTGGGCTCACGGGTACCGACCTCGTCGATCCGGCGACGAATGATTTCAAGCGCCTGACGTACGGTACGGTCATCCGAAGCCAGCTTCTCGGCCTCGGACAGTTGCACGATGATGGTGTCGCCCTCGGCGCGAACTTCGATATCGGTGGCGCCGACGCCGGTCAGCGTCTGCACCTGACGGGCCAGACCACGCACAACCTCCAGCCCGCGGGCCATGCCCTCGGGCTGACTGATGCGAACGCGAATCTCATCGGGGGCCGATTCCTGTTTGCGGATCGTGCCTACTGTTGCGCGCTCATCCCGCAGGGCGTCGCGCACTTCGGGCCACATCGCCTCCATCCGGGATTCGTAGACATCTTCGACCTTTACTTCGGCCAACAGATGCGCCCCGCCGCGCAGGTCGAGGCCAAGATTGACCAACGACGACGGCAGCCAGTTCGGCCACTGCGCCGCCTGCGCCTGCATTTCAGGGGTGTCGATGCCAAGCTCAATCGCGGCCTTGGCATCGTTGGATTGCTCGACGCGCGTGTAGAACGCATTCGGCAGGGCCATCAGCAAGCCGGTTAAACAGACCAGCCAGATCAGAACCCGCTTCCAGGTATCAATTTGCAGCATTACCCTGCCTTTTCAAGGGATTGTCGCGCGAAATTACTTCGCCGGTTCGGTCTTATTCAGAACCTGAGCGATGGTCGACTTGACCACACGAACCTTGACGTTCTCGGCCAGTTCGACCTCGATCTCGTTCTCGCCTTCCTTGACCTTCGACACCTTGCCGATCAGGCCACCCTGGGTGACTACCTGATCGCCTCGACGCACGGCTTCGACCATGGCCTGATGTTGCTTCATCTTCTTCTGCTGCGGACGGATCAGCAGGAAATACATGATCGCAAAGATCAGGATCAGCGGGAGAAACTGGGCGATTGCGCCACCTTCCATGGGATATTCCTTTTGGTTTGGAGATGCGGAGGGGCTCCGCGAATTTGGCGAGAACCTATGCTTTGAACCCGCCGTTTGCAAGCAAAGGCCGTGCCGGAACGTATCGGTTCTGTGCAGCAGACCTCAAGGATGTACTAAAGCGTTGCAGATATGTCCTAGGAACGCCCGTCGACATGGATATAGTCAGAGGCAAGGAGGCCGAATGACTAGAAACATCAAACCCTTCCAGTTGTTGATGCATCTGTTGCTTTCGACCGTTGTCATTGTCCTTCTGTCCGCTCCAATCGCGGCGCAAAACGCACCGGCTGAACCACAGGACACCGAAATAAGCGACACCGAGGTTTTCAAGGCGCCTGTAATCGTCGACGGAGACACGCTGTTCTTTCTTCGCGGCTCCAGCGCACTTCCCGCTTCGGAACGCGCGGTAACCGTTCAGAACAACATCATAGAGGTCGCCGAATCCTCAGAAAGCTCCGACGTCGTTGTGACGTATGAGGATACGGAACTCGGCACGCATATTCTTGTCGACGGTGTTTCGGTTTCGGTAGTCACCACCGCCGACGCGGATTTGGAACAGATGGAACTGGATGTCCTCAGTTTTCTGCATGGGCGTGCCATTGAAACGGCCATCATCTCCTATCGCGCAAACCGAAGTGAACAAGCGCGGGTATCAGGCGCTATCGAGGCCGCGGCCTGGACGGTCGGATTTGCCGTCTTTGTCATAACGATCCTTTGGCTGCATCGCAGGATCAGACGGCGCACGCTAAAATTCGTTAAACGCCACCTGAAAGACGTGGAAACCGCCACCGCCAAAAGCGTTCAGGCCGAGGCGATTGCTGCCTTGGTCCGGTATGGGCTGAACTTCATCCTGCTGGTGATCTTCTTTCTGGGCTTTTACTACTACCTGTCCTTCGTCCTGCTGGCTTTTGCAGAAACTCGCTATTTTGCCCAATTGCTGCTGACCTATCTGACCGAGCCGGTCCTGCTGATTTTCAGGGGGATCATCAGCTATTTTCCCAACCTGATCATGCTGGGCCTGATCGCGTGGGTCACAATATATATCATCAGGGGCATGCGCGTATTCTTTGATGCGGTCGAGGCAGGCTCGTTCGATCTGGGTGATTTCGAGAAACATTGGGTCAGCCCTACTTTCAACATCGCCCGCGTCGTTGTCATCCTGATCGCGTTGGTCTTTGCCGTCCCCTACATCCCCGGCTCGGATTCGGCCGCCTTTCAAGGTCTGACCATTCTGGTTGGTGCGATGCTGTCGCTGGGGGCGAATTCTGTCGTTTCCAACATGCTGGCTGGGTTGTTCGTGATCTATCGCCGCTCGACCTCGATCGGAGACCGCATCCAGATCGGGGATCACATCGGCGATGTGGTTCAGATCAAGCTGATGGAGACGCATCTGAAATCCATAAAGAACGAGTTGATCTCAATCCCCAACGCGCAACTGATGAACTCGGATGTGGTGAACTTCTCAAAGAAGACCGATGGTAGCGGGTTACTGCTGCACACCACTGTCGGCATCGGTTATGAAGAGCCCCCGGAAAAGGTCGAGGCCATGCTGATCGAGGCCGCCCATCGCACCAAAGGGATCAAGGTAAAACCGGAACCCTTTGTTTTGTGGACCGCCCTGGCGGATTACGCGATCAACTACCAGATCAACGGCTACACGACTCGCGGTAGTATCATCCCGAAAATCCGGTCGGACCTGCACCGCAACATCGTGGCCGTGTTTAATGAAAACGGTGTGCAGATCATGACGCCCTCTTACATGGCCGATCCGCCCGAACCGAAGATCCCAGCCGAGCACTGGGATGGCCATCTGGCGCATGAAACACACGAGCATGCCGATAAGTCGTAACCGGCGCTACACCCTGCCTTTCAGATGGTGCATAAGCGGGTTCAGTGATTCACGCATTTAAGGATCTGAACCATGCACGACATCCGCGCCATTCGCGAAAACCCAGCCGCCTTCGACGCCGCACTTGCGCGCCGTGGGGACGCGCCGGTGTCGTCAGATTTGCTAAGGTTGGACGAAAGTCGCCGCGCCAAGATTCTTGCCGCTGAAACGGCGCAGGCCGAACAGAACAAGGCAAGCAAAGAGGTTGGAGCTGCCAAAGGACGCGGCGATGAGGCCGAGTTCGAACGGTTGCGCGCTCTGGTAGCCGAGAAAAAGGCCGAGATCGCCCGGATGCAAACCGAGGCCAAGGACCTGGACGCTCTGCTGACTGACCAACTGATCCGCATTGCCAACCTACCCGCCGAAGACGTTCCCGCAGGCGCGGATGAGAACGACAATGTCGAGATTAGCCGCTGGGGCACTCCGCGCGAGCTGGATTTTGCCCCAAAGGAACATTTCGAGATCGAAGCCGTCCAGAACGGCATGGACTTTGAGACCGCCGCGAAACTCTCTGGCTCGCGCTTTGTACTGCTGTCCGGCGGCGTTGCCCGCATTCACCGTGCGCTGGCGCAGTTCATGCTGGACACGCATATCAACGAAAACGAACTGACCGAGGTCAACGGCCCGGTTCTGGTTCTGTCCGAGATGATGCAGGGCACCGGCCAACTGCCCAAATTCGGCGAGGACAGCTATCAGACCCGTGAAGGCTGGTGGTTGATCCCGACCTCCGAGGTTTCGCTGACCAACATCGTCAACGACACGATGATCGAGGAAAGCTACCTGCCCCGCCGCTACACCGCGCATTCGCTGTGCTTCCGCTCCGAGGCCGGGTCGGCGGGCAAGGACACCCGCGGCATGCTTCGTCAGCACCAGTTCGAAAAAGTCGAAATGGTATCGGTCACGCATCCTGACAAATCGGATGACGAACAAAAGCGTATGCTGCGCTGCGCCGAGGGCATCCTGGAAAAACTGGGCATCCCCTACCGGACCGTGATCCTATGCACAGGCGATATGGGCTTTGGCGCGCGCCGCACCTATGACATTGAGGCTTGGCTGCCCGGTCAGGACACCTATCGCGAGATCAGCTCGGTCTCGACTTGCGGTGATTTCCAAGCACGACGCATGAATGCGCGCTTCCGCCCCGAGGGCGGCGGCAAGCCGGAATATGTCCACACCCTGAACGGCTCGGGTCTGGCCGTCGGGCGCTGCCTGATTGCTGTGCTGGAGAATGGTCAGAACGCCGACGGAACTGTGAACCTACCCGAGGTTCTGGCTCCCTATCTGGGTGGTAAACTGACGCTGAAACTGGATGGCTCGCTGGCATAGAAAAACCGGCGCCGAAGGCAGCACCGGTTCGATAATCCAAAGGGCGGAGAAGGCTTACTTCTTCGCCTTTTTTTTATCCTTCTTCTTGTTTTTGTTTTTATCTTTCTTCTTGTCGTCTTTTTTCTTCTGATCTTTTTTCTTGCCGTCCTTTTTGGACTTTTTGTCCTTTTTCGACTTGGCTTTCACCTTGTCCTTGGCCTTCGAGAACACAGCTTCCATCTCTTGCAGCTTTTTGGCGGCCTTTTCGGCCTTGGCTTTTGCCTTGGCCTTCTTGCGGGCTTTTGCTTCGGCGGCCTCGGCAGCGGCTTTTTCTTCTGCGGCCTTACGCGCGGCGTCTTCTGCAGCTTTGCGCGCGGCCTCTTCTGCGCGTTTTTCAGCGGCTGCAGCTGCTACAGTTTTGCGCGGCGCAGCGCGGCGCGTGGCCGGTTTGCGGCGAGTGGTAGTTTTTGCAGCGGCTTGTTTTGTCGCTGCAGGTTTTCTGGCTGTAGTTTTGGCTGCAGCTGTTTTGACCGCTGCGGGCTTTCTGGCGGCATTTTTGGCGGCAGCAGGTTTAGCCGCCGCAGGTTTTCTGGCCGGAGTTTTGGCTGCAGCTGGTTTGGCCGCAATCGCTTCTTTCGCAGCAGCAATCAGAAGCGGAGCCCGCGCCGCCCCAATACGGGGAACTTTCGTAAGGTCAGCTGGGCTGGCTTTGGCTATGGCTTCGGCGGTTTTAATACCATTGGCGCTCAGCGCCTGCGCCATCGCCTCCCCCACACCCTTAACTGCTGTCACTGCGGTCATTCTTTATCCTTTCTTTCTCCCTGTGAACACCCATATATACACCGTATATACACAACAGCAAGCCGATGGGCGATCAAAGCCGCCGCAAAGTATCAACTGCTGTGCGCCAGCGTACCAGTTGTGTCCTTTTTCGGAAATGGCACGAGGCGTTTGGCATCCTCGTCCCAGAGTTTCAAATTCAACGCCGCCACAGCCTCAGGGAATTTGATGCGGCGCGGCGTATATTCGGGCGGCAGGTTATAGTGACACGCCCGCAACCGGTAAGACGGAATGCGCGCGTTGAAGTGATGGATGTCGTGTAAGGTAATGCACGCCACCGCGTTGTCGAACCACCAGCCAAAATCCAACGCGGACGAGCCCTGCAACGCGGCCAGTTGCGGATCAAGATCCGGGCGACGGTCCCAATAGGTGTCCTCGAAATTATGCTGCAGATAGACTAGGAACACGCCAAGCATCCCGCCAAGCAAAGAAAACACCAGCCAGACCAGAATACCCGTCGTACCTGCGATCAGATAAAGCAGGCCTAGGAAAACTACGATGGACAGATTGTGAAGCACCACGCCCTTGACCCCAAACTGCATCGTGTTCTTGGGCCAGCGATAGCGGATGAAATAGGTGAACAGCGCGCCGACCGGAACCAGGATGAACGGGTTTCGGTAAAGCCGATAGAACAATCGGGTTTTCCAGTCCGCCTTATTCCATTCGCGCAGTGTCATGGTGTGAATCTCACCGGTTTCACGGTGTTCCAGATTGCCGATGCCCGCATGGTGCAGGTTGTGGTTCTGCTTCATTACCTCGAAAGGCGCGAAGGTGAACGGAGACAGCCCATGCCCGGCCCATTCGTTCTGTTCACGAGTTTCAAACAGAGAATGGTGACCGCAGTCGTGCTGCAGCACATAGAGGCGCACAGCGGAAAAGGCGAACACAACCCCGGCGGGGATCATGACATACCAGCGGTCGACATACGCGATGGCCATCGCCAGCGACGAGAAATAAACCGCGTATGTTCCAAAATAGCTAAGGGCGGCCAGCCGGTTATCCTGCACCGCATATTGTCGTGTATATTCCCGCAAGTTCATTCAGCCTGTCCCCACGATTGGCCAAGTTAAATTCACATCGAAACTATTTGCGTCTTCCTCGAATTCAAGTCACGCGCACAGAAACACATGCACACAGGCGAATGCTAGCCTGCGTCAACGGGACTGTCACGCCCTTCAACCAAAAATGCTGAAAATTGGCGCAGTTACGCGCGACCCTTGAGATGTTTGGCCAACGCGCCCGCGTTTTTCTTTCGCCGCCCCTTATATGGGTTCTTGTCTCCCTGCCCGCGCAACGTCAGGCGGATCGGCGTTCCCGGCATGTCGAAATCCTCGCGCAGACCGTTGACCAGATACCGGGTATAGCTGGCGGGCATCTTGTCGGGATGCGAGCACATGACCACAAACCCGGGGGGACGGGTCTTGGCCTGTGTCATATAGCGCAGCTTGATTCGGCGGCCTTGTGGGGCTGGCGGCGGGTGTTGCTCGAGCATGGCCGTCAGCCAACGGTTCAGTGCCGCGGTGGGGACACGGCGATTCCAGACGTCATGAGCACGCAGGATAGCGGCGCGCAGACGCTCCAGCCCGCGGCCGGTCTTGGCCGACACGGTGATCAGTGGCGCGCCGCGCAGCTGCGGCAGCAGGCGTTCGAAGGACTCTTTCAGATCGCGCAGCTTTTCCTGCTTGTCGTCTTCGATATCCCATTTGTTGACCGCCACGACCACCGCGCGCCCTTCACGCTCGGCCAGATCAGCGATGCGCAGGTCTTGTTGCTCAAAGGGAATGGCCGCGTCCAACAGCACCACCACAACTTCGGCAAATTTCACGGCACGCAATCCATCGGACACCGAGAGTTTTTCCAGCTTTTCCTGCACCTTGGCCTTTTTGCGCATCCCGGCGGTGTCGAAAATCCGCATCGGGGTGCTGTCACCATCCGGGTCGGCCCAGTCGAGCCGCAGGCTGATAGCGTCGCGCGTGATCCCGGCCTCGGGGCCGGTCAGCAGACGATCTTCGCCAACGATCTTGTTGATCAGGGTCGATTTTCCGGCGTTCGGACGCCCCACGACCGCCACCTGCAGTGGTTTGGCCGCAGTGATCAGAGGGGTTTCACCCTCTCCATCCTCATCCAGTTCGATATCTGTTTCCGGAGCGTCATCCTCGGCCTTCTCCGCCGCTGCATCGGCCAGAGGCATCAACTGCGCATAGAGATCGGTCATCCCCTCGCCATGTTCCCCCGACAAGCGAACGGGTTCGCCTAGGCCAAGGTTATAGGCCTCAAGCACACCGGCATCCGCCGCGTTTCCCTCGGCCTTGTTGGCGGCAAGGATCACGTGCTTGGACCGTTTGCGCAGGATCTCGGCGAACATCTCATCTGTGGGGGTCAGACCCACGCGGGCGTCGATCATGAACAGGCAAACATCGGCCATGTCCACCGCGCGCTCGGTCAGACGGCGCATCCTGCCCTGCAGGCTGTCATCGGTCGCGTCCTCAAGACCCGCCGTGTCGATCACGGTAAAACGCAGGTCGCCCAGACGCCCTTCGCCTTCGCGCAGGTCACGCGTTACGCCGGGCTGGTCGTCGACCAAGGCCAGTCGTTTGCCCACAAGGCGGTTGAACAGGGTGGATTTGCCCACATTCGGGCGCCCCACGATGGCGAGGGTCAGCGACATGATACTCAACTTTCAAGACTCAGACGCGCCCTTTAACGCATCTTGCGGTCAACGGAAAGCGTGTAGATCACCTTTGGACGACACGACATAAAGTGTCTGCCCGGCCACAACGGGGGCTGTGGTGGCACCGCCGGGCACCTCTACACTGTTGAGCAGCGTCCCGTCGACCGGGTTGTAGAACCTCAGGAACCCGTCATTCGAGGCGATGACAATCCGCCCACCGGCCAAAATCGGGCCGTAGTGGGCAACGATCGGGCCACGCCGTCCCCGCTTATCCTTGACGAAACCCGGCAGGTCCTGCGCCCAGATGATGGAACCGTCTGCGATGTTCAGCCGAACCAGCTGGCTGCGATCACTGATCAGAAACAGACTGTTGCCCGCCGGCCAGACCGTATCAACCGCGCCTTCATCCGCAGTCCAGACCCGCTCGCCCGAGCTCGTGTCGAACGCCACGGTCCGGCCCGAGTGGTTACCGATATAGATCTTGTCGCCAACGACCATAGGTCCACCGGTCACATCCACGATTTGCGCCGCAGCACGCCCCCGGCGTCCACCCGCAACCGAGGCGTTCCAGCGACGGATACCGCCCTTGCGGAAGGTCGCGGCCACGTCACCCGAGCCAAAGGCAAAGACCGCAAACTCAGACGCAATGACCGGAGCCGGGGCGCCAAGCACATTGCCGACGCTCGGCGTACCCTGAATTTGCCAGGCGATGCGGCCATCCTTGGTGTTCACGGCCCAGCCAGTTTCGTCGCCCGCAACCAGATACAGCAGGCCTTCATTGACCAGCGGCGCGCCGCTGCCAGTAGCGTTCAGGCGTTTTTGCCATTTGATCGCGCCGGACTTCGCATCCAGAGCGGTCAAGCGTCCAAACCCGGACGACACGTAGAGTACACCATTGGCATAAGCCAGCCCACCACCTGTCGCATCGGAATCACCGTCGGTTGGCGGGATCAGGTTCTTGCTCCACGCCACCTGACCTTGCGGTGTCACTGCGGATACGGTTGCGCCGGAATCCAGCGTATAGATCAGACCACCAGCAACGACGGGTTCAGCGGTGATCCGCCGTTTGCGCGAATCTCCGTCACCAATCGAGGTGGACCAAACGCGCTGTGGCGTGGCACGCAGGGCGGCATTGGTGGTGCGATAGGCAGGCGTTCCGGCGCTTTGCGACCAGTTCGCGTTCGCCTTTTGCGCCGGCAGGCTGATCGGCTTCGAGCCTTGGGTTGCGGTGGTTTCGGAATCCGACGTTGGGCGGATATCCTCACGCGGACCGGGCAGTATGACCTCGGGTTCTTCACAGGCAGCAAGCGCCGTCAGCGATAATGCCGCAACCGACAATCCAATGCGGGAGAAAAGACTTGTCACCATGATGCTCCGAACTCGCCTGTCATTCATTATTGCCGCCGCATCAGCCCTGTTGGGCCACCAGCGGTTCCGGTTCGCCGCCAAGCGCGACAATCAACTGTGCAGCTCGCTGCTGAAGGTCGACGCCGATCTCTGCGTCCTGACGCATCGCCTGCAGCCGCTCGATCGCCGCATCGGCGTTACCCTCGGAAATGTCAATCAGAGCCAGCTGCTCCTCGGCCAGCAACCGTAAAGGTGCCCCCGGAGCAGCAAGTGCTTCGAACTGCTGGCGTCGGTCGGCCACCGGCAGGGTGTCGCTTTGCAACAGCAGCGCCTTAAAGGCAGCAATGGCGCGGTAAATCTCCGGCAGGTCGCCCTGCACCGCGACTGCGTTCAGGCTGTTCACTGCGTCTTCGCGTGATCCAGCCTCGATTTGCGACGAGGACAACAGGAAGTTCAGGACGGCGTCGCCACCGGGCGTGGCCGCATCGATGCTGGCCAAGCTGGCCGCACGTTCAGCCGAGTCATTCTGCGTCAACGCGCCCAGAATCTCATCGCCCAGCTTTTCCGCCTGACCGGTGGTCCGGGCCTTGCGGATCTCATTGAAGGCGGCACCGCCTACGATCAGGATCACGGCCAGAACGCCGACCCAACCCCACCGGCGCAGCAGCAGGAACAGGCGGTCGCGGCGGACCTCTTCGGTCACCTCATCAATAAAACTGTCGGTGTCGCTCATCCTGCTCCCCGGGCTGTAACCAGTTCATATGGCGCCATGTCATACCCCGCCGTCTTTGCCAAGCCAAGGGCCGGAATTCGCACATTTTCACCGCGACACGCCGCGCTTGCGCAAAAAAATAATCCGAACTATCCAGTTTAGTGTAGAAATGGTACGTGCCTGACCCCATTTTCAGGCATACACGCCGTAGGACAATCGGCGACGAATTCTGGGAGCGTCTCTGTATGCGTTTGATTTCATTCGTGAATGCAATTTTGGTAATCGCAGCACTGTTCTTTCTGGTCTTTGAACGGGACACGCTGTTTGCCTTCGCCGGTCGCGGCGACTCTGAGGCGGACACTGCATCCAATACGGAAACTACAAACGACGCGACGTCAGATCAAAACGCCATTGGTGTTGTTGTCCTGCGGTCAGCAGCACGCGAAATTGACAGCGCCGTGCTATTGCGCGGGCAAACCAAGGCCAACCGCCAGGTTGAAGTTCTGGCCGAAACGACCTCGACGGTGATTTCGGAACCCAAGCGCAAGGGAACCTTTGTCGAAGCGGGCGACCTACTGTGCGAGCTGGACCCCGGCACCCGCCCCGCCAGCCTGGCCGAGGCTGAAGCTGCCCGACTTGAGGCGGAAAGCCGAGTCCCCGAGGCCGAGGCCCGCCTGGAAGAGGCCCATGCCTTGGTCGCCGAGGCGCAGATCAATTTGACGGCGGCTCAGAAACTGTCGGAAACCGGGTTTGGGTCGGAGACCCGCCGGATTTCCAGCGAGGCCGCGATGCGCTCGGCCGAAGCCGGTGTAAAGACTGCCGAGGCCGGTCTGGAAGCCACACGCGCCGGCATCGAAGCCGCCACCGCCGAGGTCGGGGCCGCCCAGCGCGAGATCGACCGTCAGACCATCGAAGCCCCGTTCAAAGGGCTGCTGGAAAGCGACACCGCAGAGCTGGGCAGCCTGATGCAACCCGGTTCGCTCTGTGGAACGGTCATTCAGTTAAACCCGATCAAACTGGTCGGTTTCGTGCCCGAGGTCGATGTGAACAAAATCCTTGTTGGCTCGGAAGCCTCGGCGCGGCTGGTTACCGGCCTTCAGGTCGCTGGCCGTGTCACGTTCCTAAGCCGGTCCGCGGATGAAACGACCCGCACATTCGAGGTTGAGATCACCGTCCCGAATCCGGACCTTACCATCCGTGACGGTCAGACCGCCGACATCCGCATTTCCGCCGAAGGGGCAAAAGCGCATATTCTGCCGCAATCTGCCCTGACGCTGAACAACGAAGGTCAGGTTGGCGTCCGCACCGTAGGCGCTGAAAACGTCGTCGGTTTCATGCCTATCCGCCTGCTGCGCGACACCGCCGAGGGCGTCTGGGTCGACGGGCTGCCGGAAACCGCAGATGTCATCGTTGTCGGGCAGGAGTTCGTGACACAGGGCGTCACCGTCAAGCCCACCTATCGGGAAGCTGCACAATGACAGGTTTAGTAGGATGGGCCGCCGACAGGGCCCGCATGGTTCTGGCCTTCATCGCAATCTCGCTGGTTGTCGGCGGGTTTGCCTATGTCAGCCTGCCCAAGGAAGGTGAACCGGATATCGAAATCCCGGCCCTGTTCGTCTCGGTCCAGTTTCCCGGCATTTCCGCTGAGGATTCGGAGAACCTGCTGATCAAGCCGATGGAAACCGAGCTGGCGGATCTGGACGGCCTGAAGGAAATGACCGCCACCGCTGCCGAAGGTTACGCCGGTATCGCGCTCGAGTTCGACTTTGGCTGGGACAAGACCGCCATCATGGCGGATGTGCGCGACGCAATGAACAGCGCGCAGGCTGATTTCCCGGAAGGGGCCGAGCAGTATTCGTTGTTCGAAATCAACTTTTCCGAGTTCCCCATCGTGATCGTCAACCTGACCGGTGCGGTACCCGAACGCACGATGGCGCGCATTGCAAAAGACTTGCAGGACGATCTGGAAGCACTGGATTCGGTGCTTGAGGCCGGGATCGCAGGCAATCGCGATGAGTTGCTTGAGGTCATAATCGACCCGCTGCGGCTTGAGGCTTATGACGTGTCGGCGGATGAACTGATCAACGTCGTGCGAAATAACAACCAACTGATCGCCGCGGGAGAGGTCGATACCGCGCAGGGCACTTTCTCAGTCAAAATCCCGTCGTCGTTCAAAACCGCCGAGGACGTCTACAGCCTGCCCGTCAAGGTCAATGGTGACCGCGTCGTGACAATGGGTGAGTTGGCGCAGATCAACTATACCTTCGAGGACCGCGAAGGCACCGCCCGGTTCGACGGCGAATCCACCGTGGCCTTGCAGGTGGTCAAACGCAAAGGCTTTAACCTGATCGACACCGTGGCGCAGGTGAAAGAAGCCCTCGCCGCCGCACAGGAGAAATGGCCAGCCGAACTGCGCGCAGCCGTCGATGTCGGCACCTCGAACGATCAAAGCCGCATCGTCGACTCGATGGTGCGCCAGCTGGAGGGCTCGGTTCTGACCGCCATTGCGCTGGTTATGATCGTGGTTCTAGCGTCGCTGGGTACGCGCGCCGCGCTGCTGGTGGGTTTTGCGATCCCGACATCGTTCCTGCTTAGCTTTGCGTTTCTGGCAATCATGGGTGTGAGCATTTCGAACATGGTGATGTTCGGGCTGATCCTGGCCGTCGGTATGCTGGTCGACGGGGCCATCGTGGTAGTGGAATACGCCGACAAGCGCATCAGCGAAGGCATCGGCCCGATGCACGCCTATGTCGAGGCAGCACAGCGGATGTTCTGGCCCATCGTGTCGTCCACTGCGACGACGCTGTGCGCCTTCCTGCCGATGCTGTTCTGGCCCGGTGTGCCCGGTGAATTCATGAAAATGCTGCCGATCACTCTGATCTTTGTGCTGTCGTCGTCACTGATTGTCGCACTGATCTACTTGCCGGTCGTCGGCGGTGTGTCCGGGCGGATGAGCCGCACTTTCGACCGCACCTCCAACTGGCTGCGCGGTGTTGCTCCCTGGTGGGTGCGCGCAGTTCTGGTGCCGCCGTCGCTCTACATGATCTTCCTTGGCGCAATGCAAATGCTGAACCCTGATTACCTGTTGCCCGGGGGCGTGGTGTCGGGTTCACTGCTGTTCATCGCAGGCGGCTTTGCCGGGTCGGTGACCCTGAGCGCCGCCAAGATCGAACGCCGCCACGAAGAACGCGTCCATTCCGCGCGCGAGCACACGCCATTCGGTTACGTTGTCAAATTCCTGGTCGGAAACCCGATCATGCCTGTGGTTTCGATTGCTGTCGTCACGCTCAGCGTCATGGGGGTGATGGCCTATTTCATGAACAACAACCGTGGCGTGGAATTCTTCGTCGAAACCGAACCGGAACAGGCCACCGCCTATGTCCGCGCGCGGGGCAACCTGTCGTTGCAGGAAAAAGACGCATTGGTTCTGGCCGCCGAAGAAGTGATCAGTGCGCACCCGGCCGTGACCAACGTGTTCGCCTTTGCCGGTGAAGGGGGACTAAATCAGAACAACGGCGGCGCGCAGGCGCCGGCCGATACCGTGGGTCGCGTGCAGTTCGAAATCACCCCGTGGGAAGACCGGCCCAAGCAGACCGAACCAGCCTTTTTCGGGCTGTTCGACCGCGAAATCATCGCCCCGGAATATGACGGTGACTTCGTTTTGGACGAGCTGAACATAGAACTCGCCAAACTGCCCGGTTTCATCGTGGAAATCTTGCCGCTGGAACAGGGGCCGGCCTCGGCCAAGCCTGTCCATTTGCGCATCAAGGCTGACGGTTGGGAAGAATTGACGACCGCCACCGAAACCGCGCGGGCTGTGTTCGACGAAACACCGGGCCTGATTAAGATCGAAGACACCATGCCCCTGCCCGGCATCGACTGGCAGATCGACGTGGACGTTGCCAAGGCGGGTCGGTTCGGAGCCGACGTCGCCACCGTCGGCGCCATGGTGCAATTGGTGACCCGCGGTATCCTGCTGGGCGAAATGCGCCCCGACAGCACCGATGAAGAGGTCGAAATCCGCGTCCGCCTACCCGAGGAAGACCGGGTGCTGTCGACGCTGGACTCGCTCAAGGTACGCACGCCCGACGGGCTGGTGCCGCTGTCGAATTTCGTCACCCGCCAGCCGGTCGCCAAACTGGCCGAGATCAACCGGATTGACCAGCAGCGGTATTTCGACGTGAAGGCGGATGTTGAGCCGGGCTTGTCCAAGGTGGTTGTCGATGGTCCGGACGGAACCGAACAACGCCTCGCCGTTGTCCGCGCAATCGAAGAAGGCGCCGAACCCATCGGGACAACCATCAACGGCCCGGACGGCTCGGAATACGAGCTGTTCCAACTGACCGGAGCAGACAGCGTCGACGACCTGCGCGCCGCGATCGAAGACAGCGACGCGCGGTTTGCTCTGGTCAACCCGAACGAGCGGATTGCTCTGCTGACCGAATGGCTGAACACCGACCCGTTCTCGAGCGCGATCAGCTGGGAATGGACCGGTGATCAGGAAGATCAGGAAGAATCCGGTGCCTTCCTGCAAAGCGCATTCCTGGGCGCGCTGGGTCTGATGTTCGTGATCCTGCTGGCTCAGTTCAACTCGCTTTATAACTCGGTGCTGGTGCTGTTGGCGGTCGTGCTGTCGACCACAGGGGTTCTGATCGGGATGATCGTCATGCAGCAACCGTTCTCGATCATCATGACCGGTACGGGAATCGTTGCGCTGGCGGGGATCGTGGTGAACAACAACATCGTTCTGATCGACACCTATCAGGAATACAGCCGCTATATGCCTCGGATCGAGGCAATCATTCGCACCGCCGAGGCGCGTATCCGTCCGGTTTTGCTGACCACCCTGACCACGATGGCCGGTCTGACGCCAATGATGTTTGGCCTGTCGCTGGACTTCATCAATGGTGGCTATTCGATCAACAGCCCGACGGCGCTGTGGTGGAAACAGCTGGCCACTGCGGTGGTGTTCGGGTTGGGTATCGCGACAGTACTGACGCTGATCGTGACGCCTTCGCTGCTTGCGCTGCGGGTGTGGGTGACGACCTATACGGTATGGCTGGGCCGGGTGCTTGCCCGCGCGACATCTGGCAAGTCCAGCCAGATCGCGCAGGATATGGCGATTGGCAAAGCCGTCCGTCAGGCACAAGCGACCGAAGTGGTTTGGGACGACGAAACACCCCCTGCAACCCAGGATGTTCAAAAAAACGAACATACGCCGGGTCCGCCCCTGAAAGCGGCAGAATAAAACAATGGCGAGCCCAACGGCTCGCCATCTTTTGTTTCAAACCGGCTTAGTCAGTAAAGACGTATTCACCCAGATCGCACAGGTCCACGCCATACTCGTCGGCGGTAGACCCATCTGAGAACGCCCCACGAATGTCATAGACACAGGTGGTCAGGCCGTCAGCAATCAGTACGTCCGCCTCGTAACCCGGCGCGATGTAATCGCCCTGCAGCAAGTTGGATTCCCAATTGTCCGACGCACTTGACGAGACGTTGAATTCGACCAGATCAACGCTGCTTTCATTGCCTAGCAGAAATACCAGATCCTCGGCGGATGCAGTCGACGCGAAAGCTGACGCCAAGATGATCGACGCAGCAAATAACTTCTTCATTAGGTGTTTCCCTGATTTATTGTCCAACACCACATGGTTGGTACCGCGCGTCATACCGAAGCAACGCCGGTGATCAAACGACAATCACCCACGATCAGACTGGCGACAGATATGTTGTACATTCGTGCAACAGAAGCTTGCCGGTATAAGTGCATCACTTAGACAAACGAGTCCATTTCTGATGCCCGCAGACGACATGCTCGCATCCACGCACGGTCAGAGTATCTCCGCTCAGCGTCATTTGCGGCACGACGTCCACATTGACCATGGGAATCCAGAAATCCCCGCCACCGTATTTGCCGCCGCCTTCGCTGGCCACATCCCAGAACAGCTTCTTGCCGATGTTGGGGGTCTGTACCTCTTTGCCGGATGTGTCATAGGCTGACTGAATCTGGCCACAGAACTTGTCTCCGCAGGCCGAAATCTTGATATGAGAGATCAGCTTCTTCCGATCCGGCTCGGTTTTCCATACGCCTACGATGGGATCAGCGGCCGCAAAAGCCGGAGTCAACAGGGCAAGCGCGGCTGCTATAGCTACATGTCGAACGAAGTATCGCATCACACAACCTCTTCCTTTACCCGGCTATCATAGCACATCCCCGCGCAACGCAGGTCAGGCGGCCTGTGCGTCCGATTGCTGACGGCGCCACAGCTGCGCATAGCGACCCTCGCGTTTCAGCAACTCGTCATGAGTACCCTGTTCCAGAATTTCACCCTGTTCCAGAACGACGATACGGTCAGCCTCGGCGATGGTGCTGAGTCGATGCGCGATGGTCAGAACGGTGCGCCCTTCCCCGGCCCGTGCCAGCGCGTCCTTAATGTCCTGCTCGGTATCGGTATCCAGCGCCGAGGTTGCCTCGTCCAGCAACAGGATCGGAGGGTTCTTGAGCAGCGTGCGGGCGATGCCGACCCGCTGCTTTTCACCACCCGAAAGTTTTAGCCCACGTTCGCCAACCTTGGTGTCATACCCTTCGGGCAGCGTGACGATAAAGTCATGAATCTGGGCGGCCTTGGCGGCGGCTTCGACATCTTGCTGGCTGGCGCCGTCGCGGCCATAGGCGATGTTATAGCGAATGGTGTCGTTGAACAGAACCGTGTCCTGCGGCACCACGCCAATAGCGGAATGCAGACTTGTTTGCGTCACGTCGCGCACGTCCTGCCCATCGATCTTCAGCGCCCCGCCGGTCACGTCGTAGAACCTGAACAGCAAACGCCCGATGGTCGACTTGCCCGAGCCCGTCGCCCCAACGATAGCCACAGTCTGACCCGCGGGTACGGTCAAGGACACTCCCTTTAATATCTCCCGATCCGCGTCATAGCCGAAATGGACCTTTTCCAGCGTGACCTCTCCGCCATTAACCTCAAGGCCCGGGGCGTCCGGTTTGTCGGAGACCTCAGCGGGTTGTTCCAGCAGGTCGAACATCTGCCCCATGTCTACCAGCGACTGGCGGATTTCCCGGTACACCGTGCCCAGAAAGTTCAGCGGCACGGTAATCTGGATCATGTAGGCGTTGACCATGACGAAATCACCCACGGTCAACGAGCCGTTCTGAACCCCAACAGCCGCCAGAACCATCACCCCGATCAACCCGCATGTAATCAGGAAAGACTGACCGAAATTCAGGAAGGCCAGCGAATAAGCCGTTTTCAGCGCCGCCCCGGCATAAGCCTTCATCGACACGTCATAGCGTTCAGCTTCGCGCTGTTCCGCATTGAAATACTTGACGGTTTCAAAGTTTAGTAGGCTGTCGATGGCGCGTTGGTTGGCCTCGGTGTCCTGATCATTCATCTCGCGTCGCAGCTTCACGCGCCATTCGGTGACGGCGAAGGTGAACCAGATATAGAAGCCAATGGTCACGGCCACGACGACCAGATACCAGACATCGAACAGCCACATCAGGATGATCGCCACCAGCAGTAGTTCCAGGATCAGCGGTCCGATGGAGAACAGCAGGAAGCGCAGCAGAAACTCCACGCCTTTGACACCGCGCTCAATGATCCGGCTGAGGCCCCCGGTGCGGCGCGTCACGTGATAGCGCATCGAGAGCTGGTGAATGTGCTGGAACGTCTCCAAGGCCAGTGCACGCAAGGCGCGCTGCCCCACCGGTGCAAAGGTTGCATCGCGTAGCTGTTGAAAACCAACGGTCATCATCCGCGCCACGCCATATGCGACGGTCAGCCCCACAGCCCCCAAAGCCAGCGGCGGCACACCCTCACCGGCCAGCGAGTCGACCGCGCCCTTGTACAGGATCGGGGTGAAGACAGCGATCAGCTTGGCCAGCACCAGCATCGAAAGTGCAATCACGACCCGACGTTTGACCCAAGACTCATCCTCGGGCCAGAGATACGGCGCGACCTTGCGGATCGTGCGCCAACCGGACTGGCGTTCGTCAGTTTGGGGCGTGTCGTCGGAATGCATCGAGGCTGTTCGTCTCATCACTTACCTGATCTGCGGTCAGAGATAGCCCTGCCCCCGAAAAGGGCCAGAGGCAAAGGGTTCATTCAGGGATCGTGAATATCTGACCGGGATAAATCAGGTCAGGATCGCGGATCGCATCCCGGTTGGCTTCGAACAGCCGCACATAAAGAACGCCATCACCGAACCGTTCACGCGAAATTGCCCAGAGCGTGTCGCCCTTCTGCACGGTCACTGAACGAATTGACGGTGTGTCTGGAGCAAGTGCCGCCTCATCGGCCGCCTCAGCCGCGCGAAGGACCTCTTGCGGCTCGCGTTTGAACGGGGTTTCAAGGCGGCTGACCACCGTGCCGTCCGCCCCGACCTCATCCACGCGCAGGGTGTAGACGCCGGGTTCGACATCATCCAGTTCACTGCGCCATTTGCCGTCTTCAGCGGGGGTCAGGTCATCCACCAGCCGGTTGTCCAGATACAGACGTACAACCGAACCGTCCGGCACCCGGCCCGTCAGCTCGACATCGCCGGTATCGGAATAGCCGATCGTGTCCAGGGCGACCTGATCCGGCGCCTGCGATTGTACCGTAGGTGCCTGCACCAGTTCGACGCCGTCTTCGCCGGATCGCAGTACGGCGACCCCCTGGGGCTGAGCATCGTCTTCGGCGGCTTGCGCCGTCTGTTCGGCCTCAGCTTCTGGCGCGGGTGCATTGCCTGTTTCGGTTGGCGCGGGTGCATCGACTGTTTCTGATGCTGCGACGTCTTCGGTTTCCGTACTCTCTGGCCCGGCAGTTGCATTTTCCGCGGTTTCAACAGGCGCTGTGGGTTCGTCCCCCTGTTCAGACGCTGGCAGGGCCGCGATGACATAGTCATCCGAGCGTACCGGCTGATCACCCTGCGTTTCCAGCGTCAGCCCGCGTGCGGTGTCGGAAAACGGGATCGACAGGAATTCGGCAAACTGGCCGCTGGGGTCGACTGTGAAACTGTGGACCGGCTCACCATCCAACAGCACGCTAACCTCAGCGCCAGGCTCGGCCGTGCCGGACAGAACCGCATTTCCGTCCGGTTCGACAAATATCTGGTCCAGAGAAGGGGTGACCTGTGACGTAGCCTCTGCCGCGCCGTTTTCCTCGCCTGCAGGTGCCTCGGCCTCGAGTTCTTGTTCGACGGGCTCAGCCGAGGTGTTGTCTTCGGTGCTCGGAACCGCAACCTCGCCCTGCGGTGCGGTCTCTTCGGGCGCTTCATCACGCATGCCGGACAGCAACAACCCGCCCGCTCCGACCACAACCACGATACCGGCGATCACACCCCAGACGACGGTGCCAGAGCTTGTCTCTCCCGACTCGGCGTTCATGTTTTTCCTTTCACTCCGCAGCGCAAGTGCTTTGTCTAAAACACGTTCTGCCTGACGGTTGAGCCAATCTATCAATCCCGCTATCAGGGGTCAAAACCTCAGGCACAACCCCGGAGAGCGTTCACGATGACTCAGAAATCTGTTTGTGTGTATTGCGGGTCACGTAATGGCGCGAATTCCGCCTATTCCGACGCCGCCAAAACCTTCGGCACCCTGCTTGCGCAGGAAGGCTGGCGGCTGGTCTATGGCGCCGGGGATGTCGGCCTGATGGGCGAGGTCGCACGCGCTGCCCAATCCGCCGGAGGCGATACGTTCGGCGTAATCCCGGTTCACCTGCTGCGGCGCGAGGTCGGCAAGACCGACCTGACCCGTTTCGTGATCACCGAGACGATGCACGAACGCAAAAAGGTCATGATCATGAATGCGGATGCGGTGGTGGTTCTGCCCGGTGGTCCGGGATCGTTGGACGAGCTGTTCGAGGCGCTGACATGGCGGCAGCTGGGCCTGCATGAAAAGCCAATTCTGGTGATGAATGTGGATGGCTACTGGGATGCGCTGCACGATCTGTTGCAGCAGGTCATCGGTCAGGGGTTTGCCGACGGATCGCTGGCGGACTTCATCACCTGGGTCGATGATCCGGCAGGCGCAATGTCCACCTTGCGTGGTTTCCTGACCTGACCTGGGAACGGGCGGTTCTTGAACCGCCCGTTGCACTGACTTTGCCTAGGCGGCTGGGCTCAGGCGGCTGGTCAGCAGCTTTTCGACCTTGTGCATGGGATGGTTAGTCAAGGTCTTGTCGACCTCGGCCACAACCTTGGCAAGAACCTCGCTGTGAAGGCGACGGCGCAGCAAGCCCAGAACGTGCGGGCTGGCAACCAGCACCAGACGGTTGAATGCCCCCTTCAGCCCCTTGCGGTTCAACAGATTGGCAACATCCTGAACAAACAGGGATTTCGCATGGGTTTTCCAATTTGGTTCTTCAACCGCCGATTTCTGGTTCGGCCCGGTATCGAAACGCCGCCCTGCCCGGTCGGTCGGGCGTGAGGACGCGTCCTGCTCCTCAACCGAAACAACGACCAGATTGGGATCTTCGGCATCGGTGATGTTTTCAACAAACAACGCCTTTTCCCCATCGGCAATGACAACCCAGGTTCCCTGTTCAAGTGCGACCATCGTGCTCTCCTTGTTATGGCTGTTACAGCCATCCCTCATCCATCAGGCAAAGGCTCACCGTTGCGCGACCAGAGTGATCTGGTGCGTTGCCTGAACTTGTTTCAAATGGTTAGCGGTCTCTCCCTCCGCCTCACCTAAGGTAAGTACTGCGGGGCGTCGTGCAATCCCGTCTCAGGATGAAACTTTCTTCATCGGCGGGTTTTCTCCTGTCAGGCCGACAGTTCGATCACCGTGATCTCGGGCGTCACACCAAAACGCACCGGCAGGATCGAACACCCGATCCCCCCCGACACAACCAGATCGCGATTGCCTTCGCGGACATGCCCATATGCGTAGCGGTTGCCAAATCTCGAGGGCACCACGGGCGACCAACCAAACATACGCACCTGACCGCCATGTGTGTGCCCGGACAGGGTCAGCGCCACGTTTTCAGGCATTTTGGGGAAGATGTCCGGCTCATGCGCCATCATCACAACGGGCGCGTCGTCGGTGACCTGCGCCATCGTTCCGGGTAGATCATCCAACCCTCTGCCTTTTCCATTGTGTCTAAATGCAAGCTGATCCTCCAGACCAGCCAGCCAGATTCCCAAATCGTCTAGCCGAACCGCTTCGTTGGACAGAACCCTGATGCCCTGCTGCTGAAACGCCTCGGCAAATTTGTTCGGTCCTGCACCGCGACGCTGGGCATCCTGGTCATCCCACCAGTCGTGGTTGCCCAGAACGGCAAAGACCCCGTTTTGCGCCTCCAGTTCCGCAAGCACCGGAGCCAGATCTTTGGCGTCA
Source organism: Ruegeria sp. YTSC199 (assembly GCF_059609725.1). Classification (NCBI taxonomy): domain Bacteria; kingdom Pseudomonadati; phylum Pseudomonadota; class Alphaproteobacteria; order Rhodobacterales; family Roseobacteraceae; genus Ruegeria; species Ruegeria sp. YTSC199. The sequence continues at coordinate 80,467 of NZ_JBXWMF010000006.1, read as the reverse complement.
ACTTTTTCAGAAATAAACTTGTGATGGCCGGCATAATCGCCCAGCAACAAGATCAAGTCAGGCGCCAGAGCATTGGTGCGTCGCACCACCTGCTGAACCCGGGCCAGCCCGACATAGGGTTCTCCGACATGCAGATCGGCAAGAACTGCGATCCTCAGAGGCTTGGCGGGCCAATCTTCGCGCTTTACACGCCATTTGCGCACGCGCAGTCGCACAAGAGGTTCAACGAAAAACCCCCACGCGGCAATAAAAAGGCCTGCCAGCGTGGCCGCCAGCAAGCCCTTTATGAACCCTCGTCGGGTCAAGTTTTACATCCGCGATGCAACGTTTTCCCAGTTCACCAGATTGTCGAGGAAGTTCGACAGGTAAGCCGGGCGCTTGTTGCGGAAATCGATGTAGTACGAGTGCTCCCACACGTCACAACCCAGCAGAGCGGTCTGGCCGAAGCACAGCGGGTTCACACCGTTTTCAGTCTTAGTCACAGCCAGCGAGCCGTCCGCGTTCTTGACCAGCCACGCCCAGCCCGAGCCGAACTGACCGGCACCAGCGGCGCTGAACTGCGACTTGAACTCGTCAACCGAGCCAAAGCTTTTGGTCAGAGCTTTTTCCAGTTCACCGGGCATGGCGTTGCCACCGGGGCCCATCATCTCCCAGAACTGGTTGTGGTTCCACAGCTGGCTGATGTTGTTGAAGACACCGTTCTGCGCGACAGCGTTTGCATCATAGGTGCCAACGATGATCTCTTCCAGCGACTTGCCATCCCACTCGGTGCCGGCGATCAGCTTGTTGCCGTTGTCGACATAGGCCTTGTGGTGCAGGTCGTGGTGATATTCCAGCGTTTCCGCGGACATACCCTTGGCTGCCAGCGCGTCATGTGCATAAGGAAGATCAGGAAGTTCAAAAGCCATCTCGGCCCCCTGTAAAATAAAAGTTGCGGTTCCCAAGGGTTAAATGCTTTGGCAAGCGCCGCAGGTCAAGGGCAGAGATCACAAAACCCGGAGGCAGGCGATGCTGACACAGGCGCGCAAGATGTTCTACCGCGCCCGCGGATACTATGCGGGCAATCTGAACGGAGAACCGTTTCGCCTTGACCCCTATCATTCGAAATTCTGGCGCAAGGCGTCGGCGGGTGCTTGGGAGCCGGAAACTTTCACTGTGCTGGACAAATACCTTTCACCGGACAGTGATTACCTGGACATCGGCGCATGGATTGGCCCCACGGTCCTGTACGGTGCCCGCAAGGCACGGCACGTCTGGTGTTTCGAACCCGATCCCACCGCCTTCAGGCATCTGGCTTGGAATCTTGACCTGAACAACATTCGCAACGTCTCGGCCTTCGGGGTGGCGCTGTCGGATCAGTTCGGCGTGGCCCGCATGGCCTCTGTGCGCGGAGAACCCGGTGATTCCACCAGTTCGCTGCTGCACGACGGGGCGCATGGCACAGATGCGCTGACGATCGCTTGGGACCAGTTCGCGACCGCAAACGATCTGTCTGGCGTGTCGCTGGTGAAGATGGATATCGAGGGCGCGGAGTTTACAGTGCTGCCAACGCTGATCCCGTGGTTGAGGGAACACCGCCCCGCGCTGTATCTCTCGACCCACGGCGGTTTACTTGAACCAGACATACGAAGGGCCCGCATGCAGGAAATCGCGGATCTTCTTTCGTTCTATTCCGATTGCAAGTCCGGCACCCAATCAGGTCTGAGCTTTGAAAGTTTGACGCGCGACCCGGCTGTGTCCGGCTTTGAAACGTTCTTGCTGACGGGCTAAGAACCCTCTTTCACCCGCCAGCATACGCTTGCCTTAATACAGAACGTCTCCGGCAATCGGCTTGCACACCCCTTTGCCATAAGGGCGGGTCGAGACGTTGGCCTGCGGGAAACTGACCTTCAAACCTATGGTATTTCGCTCTGGATCAAGCGTCGCCGTGTAACTGACCCGGTAATCGCCTGTAGCGAGTGCACGCAGGGTAACGCGCCAGGACAATCGGTACTCACCTTTCCGCGTCTTCTTGAACTGCGCATCAACTGGAGTATTCGCCTTTATCCCCGCAAGTTCGTTCGAAGCGCGCACAGCGCCATCATAGGCCCGCGCACGTTTGTTTTCCGCATCTACGCTCAAATAAACCTTGTCTGGAACCCAACCCTGATCCTTCGTGCTGCGCAGGTCGCACTCGTAACTCTGCACCGCCGCGTGGGCTGCCGTCGTACACAAGCCAAAAGCCAGAATAAGGGACATGCGCTTCATTAAATCCACCTCGTTTCTATTGTTTGCGCCCCGAACCTTGGGTCGCATTTATCCGTGATTTCATGTAGTTAGATTCTTGTCTGCGAAGAGGCCTACATGGCTTTTTCGTATTGTGTTAAATTTCTTCTGCGAAGATGGCTGCATTTATGAACAGTCCAACTTCTTTATTTTCGACATTCCCCCAAAACAACTTTCTATCGCGCAAAGCGCGAAGCCAAAGAACCACTTTCGCCAATTAGGTGCAACGCGATTCCACCGACCAACTCAGTGTTTAAGGAGGGTTTTTACAAGATTATGACCGCTCGGAAACAAGAAAGACCGCCCGAAGTGTCCGGGCGGTCCTAATTCTGGGCGACACATCGTGAGGTCAGTAAACGCCGACCTCACTGCCCGGTTGCGCCGCGACCTTCAGCAGTTTGAACGCGTAATCCGCTGCCGAGCGGAAACAGACGACGCGAAACGTTTCGGCATCGTCCATCCAGAACGCACCCGCTATCTGCGCCAGACGCGAGCGGCGGATTTGTCCGGGCTGGAACGCCTCGGCCGACAGATCGACAGGCGCCAACTTGCCCATCACCTCACGCGCGCTTGCGCCCGAGATGCGGAAAACGGCACGCGCGTCCGAGACGTTGACGGCCAGCGCATGTGTGCCGCTAAGCGCATTGTTCATTGCGGCCAGTTTGGTTTCGACCTCGGCATAGGGCACCAGCACCAGCAGTTCATCGGTGGACATCCAGCAGACGCCGGTATCAACGTTGACCAGAGCTTCGCGCTGACCGGGCATTTTCTGCCCGGTTGCGTCCTTGACGGCCTTTGCCAGCACCTTGTCGGACAGATCGCCCCGCAACGTGATCATCCCCTGCAGGCCGCATTCCTCGACCTTGGCGATGCCGTCATAGCTGGCATGGTTCAGTGCGCTGATGGGTTCAGACATTCTGCTTCTCCCCGTCCTTATCGAAAAAGATCGGGTCCACGATCTTAGCTTTATAGGTTTTGCCGTCGGTTCCCGGAAACTCGACGATCTCGCCCATCCGGTCGGGACCATGTTTGATCAGGCCCATGGCGATGCCCTTGCCCAGGTTGGCCGAATAGTAGGTCGAGGTAACACGCCCGATCATGTTGCGCTGACCATTGGCGTTGACGCCGTCGCCTACTGCGTAAGCGCCGTCCGGGATGACGGAACCATCCACAGTCTCAAGGCCGACCAGTTTCCAGCGGTCTGGATCGGCCATGTGTGTGCGCGAATGGGCGCGTTTGCCGAGGTAGTCCTCTTTCTTCTTGGACAGTGCCCAGTGCAGCCCCAGATCCTGCGGGATCACGGTGCCATCGGTCTCGTCCCCGATCATGATAAAGCCCTTCTCGGCCCGCAGGATGTGCAGGCATTCGGTGCCGTAAGGCATGACACCAAATTCCTGACCAGCCGCGATCAGGGCATCCCAGAACGCCTGACCCTGAGATGCAGGTACCGCGATCTCATAGGACAGCTCACCCGAGAACGAGATGCGGTAAGCCCGCGCATCGAACTCGCCGATCTTGCCATCGCGCCATTCCATGAAGGGCAGCGCCTCTTTCGACAGTTCCATGCCGCCGCCCGCTTGCGCGTTCAACTTCTCCAGCACCTTGCGGGCGTTGGGGCCGACCACGGCAACCTGAGCGTATTGCTCGGTCACGTTGGCGACATAGACTTTCCAGTCCCACCACTCGGTCTGCAGCCACTCTTCCATGTGGCCATGGATACGCTCAGCTCCACCGGTAGTTGTGTGGCACAGCCAGGTGTCCTCATCGATACGGGCAACAACACCGTCGTCGATCAGGAAGCCGTTTTCCGAGCACATCAGACCATAGCGGCATTTGCCGACCTTCAGCGTGGACATCATGTTGGTGTACAGCATGTCCAGGAACTTACCGGCATCCGGACCTTTGACGATCAGTTTGCCCAGCGTCGAAGCATCCAGCAGGCCGAGGTTTTCACGAGTGTTCTTTACCTCGCGGTTCACGGCGTCATGCACGGATTCACCGGGGCGGACATAGGCATAGGTCCGGCGCCAGTGTCCGACCGGCTCCCAATCGGCGCCGTTCTTGTCGTGCCAGTCATGCATCGGAGTCCGGCGGATCGGCTGGAACACATCACCACGTGCCTCACCGCCGATCGACGCCAGCGAGATGGGCGTATAAGGCGGACGGAAGGTGGTGGTTCCGACCTTTGGAATTTCCGCATCCAGTGCATCAGCAAGGATTGCCAAGCCGTTGATGTTGCTTAGCTTACCCTGATCGGTCGCCATACCCAGCGTGGTGTAACGCTTGGTGTGTTCGACACTCTCGTAGCCTTCGCGCGCCGCCAGTTGGACGTCGGACACTTTGACGTCGTTCTGGAAGTCCAACCAAGACTTCATGCGCAATTGGACCTCGGCATTGGCGGGCATCAGCCAGACCGGCTCCATCGCGGCCTCGGCCGTGGTTTCACCTTTCGGAGCGTCATTCGTCTTGGGCTTAAAGCCCGCGCCGTTGGCTGCGGCTTCCCCGGCGGTCTGGGCGTCTGCCAGCACATCGCCCAGCGCCAGCGGACCATTGGCAGACCCGGCGGCGACAACAAATCCTTCGCCATTCGCGCCCAGCGGTGGGCGTTCAGGATCGGGGCGGAAATGGGCGTTTGCCTCATCCCAGATCAGCTTGCCACCGCAATGCGACCACATGTGCACGACCGGAGACCAGCCGCCCGACATGGCAACCGCATCGCATTCAACTTCTTCGCGAGCGCCGCCGATGCCTTCCTGGTTGCACAGCGCGACCTTTTTAACGCGCTTGCCGCCCTTGACCTTGGCAATAGCTTTGCCCGGATCAACACGGATTCCGAGTTGACGCGCCTCTTCAGCCAGAGGACCTGCCGCAGCCCGCGCATCGACGATACGCAGAACGTCCACTCCGGCCTGTTTCAGGATAATCGCAGTGCGGTAAGCGTCGTCGTTGTTGGTGGCGACGATAACGCGTTCACCCGGGGTTACGCCCCAGTTCACAACATAATCGCGCATAGCCGCGGCGAGCATCACGCCCGGCACATCGTTGCCCGCGAAAGACAGTGGACGTTCGATCGCACCAGTGGCGGTCACAACCTGCTTGGCGCGGATGCGCCACAGGCGGTGACGGGGACCTTGGACGCCCGGAGTGTGGTCGGTCAGTCGCTCATAACCCAGCACATAGCCGTGGTCATAGACGCCTGCACCCATGCAACGATTGCGCAGGGTGACGTTGTCCATTGTTTCCAGTTCGGAAACCAATTGCTCCACGAACATATCCACAGGCTCACCGTCGATAGTACCGCCATCAACCGGAGCACGCCCCCCCCAATGCGCGGTCTGCTCGATCAGCATGACCTTGGCACCGGATTGCGCCGCAACTTTCGCGGCCTGCAGACCAGCCACACCGCCACCGATCACCAGAACATCGGTGAAGGCATAGAAGTGTTCATAGGTGTCCGCGTCGCGGCTGTCCTTGTCGGGCGCTTTGCCCAAACCAGCGGACTGACGGATGAAGGGTTCGTAGACGTGTTTCCAGAACGGTTTCGGATGAATGAACGTCTTGTAGTAGAACCCGGCCGGCAGGAAGCGCGCAAAGGCGGTGTTCACTGCGCCGATGTCGAACTCGAGGTTCGGCCAGTGGTTCTGCGAGATCGCCGTCAACCCATTGAACAGCTCGGTCGTTGTGGTGCGCTGGTTCGGTTCGAACCGGTTGCCCTGCCCCAAACCGACCAGAGCGTTCGGCTCTTCGGCACCGCTGGCGACGACACCGCGCGGACGGTGGTATTTAAACGACCGGCCCACCATCATCTGATCGTTGGCCAACAGGGCCGAGGCGAGCGTGTCGCCCTCGTAGCCCTGCATAGAGGTGCCGTTGAAAGTAAAGGTGACCTGTTTCGACCGGTTAATCAGCCGGCCCTGTTTTGCGAGACGGGTGCTCATTTTGCGGACCTTTCGCAGGTGGAGGCATCAAAGCCTCCGGCGGGAGTATTTTTGAAAAGACGGAGCATCAGGAGAACTCTCTCCATGTCCATCCCGGACGTTTGGCGGTGATGGCGTCCTTGATCTCTTGCGGCAGCTCGGTGGTTTGGGCCGAGTATGTGCCGAACACTTCCAGTGTGTTCGTGCAGCGGGCCGCGTGGAACCACTTGCCGCAGCCATTCACATGGCGCCAGCGTTCAAAGTGAACACCCTTGGGGTTTTCACGCATAAACAGATAGTCGTGGAAATCGTCATCCGACGAGCCTGGACCGAAGCGCTTCAGATGCGCCTCGCCACCAGCGGCCAGTTCGGTTTCTTCGGCATCAACGCCACAATAAGGGCAATTCAGGATCAGCATATGGTCATCCTTTTGGCGGTCGGTCGGCACTTGGGCCGACCTGAATTCTGTTAGCTGGCCACCTCGGGCAGAGCCCTTAGTGTGCCACCCCGGCGGCGACGCTCTCGTCGATGAAGCGACCCTGTTTGAAACGATCCAGCGAGAACGCCTCGGTCAGCGGTGAATGGCCGGTGGCCATCAGCTGTGCCATGCCCCAGCCGGAACCTGGGATCGATTTGAAGCCACCGGTGCCCCAACCGCAGTTGATAAAGCAGCCACCCAGCGGGGTTTTCGAAAGGATGGGCGAGCGGTCGCCGGTCATGTCAACGATCCCACCCCACTGGCGCAGCATCTTCAGGCGCGAGATCATCGGGAAGGTCTCGACCAATGCGCGGACGGTTTCCTCGATATGGTGGAACGAGCCGCGCTGGGTGTAGTTGTTATAGGCGTCTGTACCACCACCGATCACCATCTCGCCCTTGTCGGACTGAGACATGTAGCCGTGCACGGTGTTGGCCATTACGACAACGTCCATGCAGGGTTTGATCGGCTCGGACACCAGCGCCTGCAGCGCGATGGCCTCAAGCGGCAGACGGAAACCTGCCATCTCGGCCAGCTGACCGGAATGGCCCGCAACCACGATGCCCAGCTTGTCACAGTCGATGGCACCCTTGGTGGTATCCACGCCCACAACGCGGCCATTCTCGGACCGGACGCCTTTGACTTCGCACTGCTGGATGATGTCCATGCCCATAGCCGAACACGCACGTGCATAGCCCCAGGCCACGGCATCGTGACGGGCGGTGCCACCGCGTTCCTGCCACAGCGCACCCAGAACCGGGTAGCGCGGGCCGTCGATGTTGATAATCGGCACCAGTTGCTTCACGCGCTCGGGGCCGATCCACTCGGTCTTGACGCCTTGCAGAGCGTTGGCGTGCGCCGTGCGCTGATATCCGCGGATTTCGTGCTGGGTCTGGGCCAGCATCATGACGCCACGCGGGCTGAACATGACGTTGTAATTCAGGTCCTGGCTCAGATCTTCATACAAGCTGCGCGCCTTTTCATACAGCGCCGCCGACGGATCCTGCAGATAGTTTGACCGGATGATGGTCGTGTTCCGGCCCGTGTTACCGCCGCCCAGCCAGCCTTTTTCGATAACGGCGACGTTTTGGATGCCGTAATTCTTGCCAAGGTAATAGGCTGTCGCCAGACCATGTCCGCCAGCGCCAACGATAATGACGTCATAGCGTTTCTTGGGTTCGGGCGAGCGCCACGCGCGCTCCCACCCGGTGTGATAGCGCAGGGCCTCCCGCGCCACAGCAAAGGCTGAGTAGTGTTTCATGAGCGAATCCATCCGGTTCGGTGATTGGCGCAGGTATGCCGTGTGCGGACAGTTTAGCCCTGCCACACAACGCCACAATATCGAACTATTGCGACATCCGCCCGATTATTGCGACATGACGTCCTCGCGCGGCCATTTGCCCCTTTTTTCGCCCCGCCGAGAGGTCTAAGTCAGGGCAGCCATATCGGAGTAGCCATGTCGTTCCTGGTCGTCACAATTCTAACCGCGCTGCTGACTGCGCTGATCCTGGGCCTGTCTCTGCTGCGTGGTCGCAAAACACGCGAACCCGCTGCGGCATATGACTTGCGCGTTTATCGTGAACAGTTGGCTGGCGTTGACAAGGATTTGGCGCGCGGTGTGATCGGTGAAGCCGATGCCGAACGAGTCCGCACTGAAATCTCACGTCGCATTCTGGCCGCAGACGCGCAGATGCAGGCCGGCACCAAACAGGCCGGGGCACCTGTGTGGGCCACGATTGCCGCCTTTGTTGTCATAGCTGTGGTCGTAGTGGGTGGCGGTGCACAAATGTACCGCCAAATGGGGGCCGCCGGTCTTCCGGATCAACCTCTGTCGCTGCGCAAAGAACAAGCAGAGACCCTGCGCGCCGGTCGTCCCAGCCAGGCCGAGGTCGAAGCCACAGCACAGCCCGCCGAACAGCCGCAGCTGGATGAAAGTTATGCCAATCTTTTAGTACAGTTGCGCGACACTGTTGCAGCACGCCCGGACGATCTGCAGGGCCACATCCTGCTGGCACAGCATGAGGCCAACGCGGGCAACTTTCAGGCCGCCTACAAAGCACAGAAACGTGTAATTGAACTGTCCGGTGATGAGGTTCCGGCCGATGCATATTCGCATTTGGCCGAGATGCTGATCCTGTCCGCGGGCGGCTATGTGTCGCCCGAGGCGGAAGAGGCGCTGAAGCAAGCACTGCAGCGCGACCCGCGTCATGGTCCGGCCCAGTATTACCTTGGGCAGATGATGGTTCAGATCGGGCGCCCCGATATCGGATACCGCATCTGGGTCGATGCCCTGCGCGATGCCCCGGCAGGCGCACCATGGGCGGGTGCTATCCGCGCACAATTGGACGAGCTGGCCTTTCGAGCGGGCGTATTCAACGCCCCGGACATTCCGGCCCCTGCTGCGTCCGGCCCCAGTCAGGATGATCTGGATGCCGCCGCCGCGCTGACCCCGGAAGAGCGGCAAGAAATGATCCTTGGTATGATCAACCAGTTGTCTGATCGTCTGGCCACCGAAGGCGGCTCACCCGAAGAATGGGCTCGCCTGATTGCCGCCCTTGGTGTGGTTGGCGACAGCGATAGAGCCTCGGGTATCTACGAGGAATCTCAATCGGTTTTTGCAGGCAACGCAGACGCGTTGGAAATTCTGGATGCTGCGGCCCGTCAGGCCGGGGTCACCCAATGATCCACGACGTGTTCGAAGACTTCGCAACCGCGTTGCCGCCGATGACCGCGCTGATGGGGCTGGATCTGGGTGAAAAAACCATTGGCGTGGCGGTCTCGGACCGGATGCGCGGTGTCGCCAGCCCGTTGGAAACCGTGCGGCGCAAGAAATTCAAACTGGATTCCGCCCGCCTGCTTGAGATCATCGCCGACCGCGAGATCGGTGGTGTCATACTCGGCCTGCCGAAAAACATGGACGGAACCGAAGGCCCCCGCTGTCAATCGACCCGTGCCTTTGCCCGCAACCTGTCCCGCCTGACTGAGGTTTCGATCGGCTTCTGGGACGAGCGACTCAGCACCGTTGCGGCCGAAAAGGCGCTTTTAGAGGCGGATACGACACGAAAGCGTCGCGGAGAGGTTATCGATCACGTCGCCGCAGGCTATATTCTGCAAGGAGCGCTGGACCGGCTGCGCTTTCTGTAACGGACGGAGTACGCCAATGACAGACATGGTTTGGAAAAGGAACGAGGTCGAAAGCCCGTGCGTCCAGATCTGTGTCGTGCACCCGACAGAACGCATCTGCACCGGCTGCTTTCGCACGATTGATGAGATTTCGCGCTGGTCCAAAATGGACAGCACCGAACGTGCAGAAATCATGGATCAACTGCCCTCGCGCAAACCCCGGCTGGCCAAGCGCCGCGGCGGTCGTTCCGCGCGTGTCAAGAACACGTAACCATTTCCCGAAAATCCGTTTGGACTGAACCTGCGCCGCTGCAGGCTGTTATGAACTTCGAGGGGGACAAGTTCGAACACTTGTGGTGAGTGAGTGGCAGTCCACAGCGGCGCGCTTCAGAATTTGCGTCCTTCCGAAGTGGTACGGCGGAAGAACACGCTCTGTGTAGTCATTTTTTGACCAACCAGTCAAGAATAAGGCGGCTTACCCTTACGTCAGTTTAAGCCTCCCTTTACCGCCTCATCCGGCGGCAAGCCAGGACTTGGCATTTTCGATCTCTTCCGAGGGAAAGAACTGGGTGCGCGTCCCAAGAATATGGCTGGCCGCTTTCTGCGCGATATGTTGCCAAGTTTTGTCCCCCACGATGGCGGCGCGGTTCAGCAGCCCGACGTGTTTGCGCACCAGTTGGAAGTGCGACGCCAGCGCCGTAAGCCCCTGCCAGCCATCGAATTCGCGCAGATCAACCAGCAGCCGAAACCCGTTTTTACCGACCAGCAGATTGTCCAGATCCAGCTCGGCCCGCGCGTATTCCTCGGGGTCCAGCTTTCCCAGCAGGCTAACTTGAACACAGGGGCTGCCCAGGTCGATTACATGGATGGCCCCCAAAGATTCGCGCATCCAGCGGCGCGCGGCCTCCAGTTCAGACAGTTCGAAAACCTGAACCGGGCATGGCAGGATCGGAGACGCCAGACGGATACCGGTCTGCACCCAGCCCTGATCCGCAGCCACGGCAATCCGGTCGAACCCACGCCAATGGCTGAGACCCAGCTTGGTGTCCGCCCAGGCAGCGCCCAGATCGTAGCCTTTGAACTCGGGCTGAACCACGGCCAGCAGCCGCACCGTGTCATTGTCGGCCAATGCGGACTCAATAGCGGGAACCAGAACTTCACTGTAATCTTTGCTGGTCACTTCGCCGGACAGCTCAACCTCGAGCAGCGCGCCGTCGGAATTCCTTTGGACCGAAATCATATGACAAACCCTCCAAACCGTAATAATGGCAGGACGTTAGGCGGATTCGATCCATTCGGCTACTCCCCCAGCACATTCTGGGCGGAAATAGGCGATCATCCGTCCTTCCGGCCCGGCCGATGCGTTCGCACCCCACGGTGCCACCCCATGCAAGCAATGACGATGCAGCAGATAGGCCTCGCCCGGTTTCGCGGGCAGTTCGATGCGCGCGCAGGTATCGAACACCTCGCGCCGGGCCGCCTGATAGATGTCGGTGATATCGACCTGATGCAGGCTGTCGACAGGATGACCGTCCAAAGCGCGGGCAAACGCGGCGCGCAGGATTTGGTGGCTGCCCTCCCACAACACCAGCGGTGCAGCATCCACACTCGCGTCCGTTAGGGGAATACCCAGTATCCAAGAATGAGGCTCATCAACCCGCCGACGACGATCAGGTCCCATCGGGCGCAACCCATCCACATGCGCCGCGTCCCGTTTCAGCCGATACCGCGCTGCACTTTCGCTTTCACCCCGCCGAGGCTGCGGGTAGCCAGGGTAGATTACCGAGACCTGCCCTTTGTGTAACGGTAGTTCTCCGTACCGTTGGGTAATGTAGTCCATGGCTTGCCCAGACAGCGCGCCTGACTGCCCGACCCGGCCTTGCGGGTCGTTGTCCAAGGCGTCTACACCGATAAACCACGTCCCTTCGCAATCCATCCATTCGGCATGAGCCGGGTTGGTGACAGAGGCACGGGCCGCAGGCAAAGCGTGCCCCACCCAATCTGCCAGCACCGGATCGTATGGAAACTTGATCCAGCCCTTTTTGTTAATACCACTCATAGCCCCAACGCCTTGCGTAGCATGTTCAGGGCGACCAGCGTAAGGAACACTGCAAAGACGCGCTTGAGCGGTTTGGGGTCCATGGCATGGGCCAGCTTCACTCCCCAGGGAGCGGTGATCATGGTCATGGCAACCACGATGGTGAAGGCGACCAGATTGACCGCACCGATGGTTAACGGTGGGCGGTGTTCCGGTGCGATATCAAGAAAAAGAAAACCCAGAACGGAAGGAACCGCAATGATCACGCCGAACCCGGCCGCGGTGGCCACAGCACGGTGGATGGGCGTGTTGAACAGGCTCATCAGCGGCACGCCGAAACTGCCGCCTCCGATTCCCATCAGCACCGACAGTAAGCCCATGGATGGCGACAGCACAGCGCGGCGGATGCCCTTGGGCATCGCATCACCCAGCCGCCACTCGGATTTTCCCAACCCAAGATAGGCCCCGATGACCATCCCCAGAATACCGAATAGCGCCTGCAGCGCCTCGGTCCGCAGCGCCGAGGCCACAAGCACGCCGATAATTGCGCCCACGGCAATGCCCGGCCCCCAGCTGCGTAAGATATCCCAATCCACCGCGCCTTTCTTGTTGTGCGCGAGCACGGATCGGATCGAGGTCACAATGATCGTCGCCAGAGACGTCGCAAGGCACAGTTGCATCAGCTGCGGGCCGCCATATCCAAGCGTCTGAAACGCGTAGAAAAACGCGGGCACCAGCACAATGCCTCCGCCAACGCCCAGCAATCCGGCCAGAACGCCGGCCAGCGCCCCGATCACAAGCAAAAGGCCCAGCATCTGGGCCAGCAACATCGTCTCGGGCATCTTCCCCCCTTACCGATCTTCGTTCGTTCAGACCTCGGCCAAAGGCGCCACGCGCTCCAGCGCCCGCAGCATCACTTCGGGGCCTGCGCCCTCGTGCACTGCGCCTTCGGAAAGAGCCCGCCGCCAAGCCCGCGCCCCAGGGCGCCCGGCGAACAAGCCCAGCATGTGACGGGTGATCTGGTGCAAGCGTCCCCCTTCGGCAAGGTGGCGTTCGACATAGGGCACCATTTTTTGAACAACTTCAATCGGGTCGGCCACCTGTCCGGTTCCGAATATCACCGGGTCAGCCTCGGCAAGAATATCGGCCGGCTGGTGATAGGCGGCTCGCCCGATCATGACGCCATCCAGCCCCGCATCGAGATGCGTTCGCGCCTCATCCAGCGACGCAACGCCACCGTTGATCGAGATATGCATATCGGAAAACGCTGCCTTCATCCGGTGTACCAGATCATAGTCCAGGGGCGGAATATCCCGGTTCTCTTTCGGGCTGAGCCCCTGCAGCCATGCCTTGCGTGCGTGGATCGTCACCCGCTCGCACCCTGCGGCACGGATCTGCTCAAGAAACGCGGGCAGCACCTCCTCGGGGTTTTGTTCATCCACGCCGATGCGGCATTTCACGGTCACGTCGACATCCACCGCTTCACGCATAGCAGTAACGCATTCGGCCACCCGACCCGGGTCTTTCATCAGCACCGCGCCGAATGTGCCGGATTGCACCCGATCCGAAGGGCAACCGCAGTTCAGGTTGATTTCATCATAGCCCGCGTCCGCCCCAAACCGCGCCGCCTGCGCCAGTTCCTGCGGGTCGGAACCGCCCAATTGTAGCGCAACCGGGTGCTCTTGAGGGTTGTAGTCCAACAGGTGCACCGCGCCGCCCCGCACCAGCGCCGGAGCCGTTACCATTTCGGTATAGAGCAAGGTTTGCCCACTCAGCAGCCTGTGCACATAGCGGCAGTGCCGGTCGGTCCAATCCATCATCGGCGCAACCGACAGCCTCGCGGCCTTTGTTATTAAGCGCTTATCCGTCATTTCGGCAATCTTTGCTGGCTCTTACGATGATCTGATTGAACCTTTTTTTGCTGGCATTTTGTATTCTGAGTTCTTGGCATACCCACTTGGAGTTTGGCATAATGCAAACCTATATCCGCAGTATGCCAAAAACAAAGAATGGGAAATAATGGGCGCACTCGTGGAGCGCAAGAGCAAATCCGACCAACCAGTAGAAGGTTCAGATATCATCAACACCTGCACCGCTGACAAGCGACACGCCACGTTCCTGACTGACAACACGGTGGGCACCGTTGGGCATATCGACTCAAGCGGCGGTGATTGCCCCGGGAAGAATGAACTGTACGCGATGTGGTCGCCAGGTGATTTAACGTCTTCTCGTTCCGTGGATATACAACGAGCGTCAGATCATGGTTGCTTTCATCGCCCCCATCCACAGTAAATTGTATGATGAGATTGACGGGTGGATTGACACAATCGACCTGATTTTCCCCGCTTTACCAGCTTTGTCAGGGTTTACGTTTTTCACATTCACAGACGGTCCATTGCGGACATTTGCCACACTGAAAGTGCCGCGTCGCAGCGAATTCAATACGGATCTTGGTTGGCTTCTGAGAATGTACTGGGGTACGTTCAGTATGTCTCAGTTTCTGATTGTTCAGGCGCAATTTATTCGCGTCTTTCCGACCACGCCCTTCTAAATGAAATTGGCGCCTGACCATAGCGTTTCTTGAATCGCACCGTAAGTTGTGTGGCGCTGCTAAAGCCTGTGGCTGCCGCGATTTCTGCAACGGCCATCTCGGTTTCGCTGAGTAATGCGTAGGCCCTCGAAACGCGCAGTTCGATGTAAAACTGCACAGGCGATGTTTCGACGTACTTTTGGAAGAGACGTTCCAGCTGACGACGGGATATCTGTACGGCTTCTGCTATTTCCGAGATATCCAACGGCTCTTCCAGGTTTTCTTGCATGATCTGCATCGCGTTGATCAGGTGCTGGTTGCGACTACCCAAGGCTACCGAGAAGGCTGATTTTTGAAGCGTTTTACTATTGTTGGACCGAAAGTGGATGCACATGTCCGAAACGATAACCGCCAGTTCGCTTCCGAAATCGGATTCGATCATGTCCAACATCATGTCAGTTGCGGCATTGCCACCCCCGCACGTCATAAGCTCGTCATCGATCTCATAAAGGTTCGCCGATGGTTCCAAGCCATCGAAATGCTCTGCAAAGGCGGGGTGGTTTTCCCAATGCAGAGTGAATGCCTTGTCAGACAAAGCCCCTACCTTGGCAAGAGCGAAAGCGCCGGTGCAGATACCACCCAATTTGCAGCCAAATGCCTTTTGGCGACTGATCCATGAAAGTACTTTGGAGTTCGTGCTTTCCGCCGGCTCGATGCCCGAGCAAACAAACAAGCGCGAGGATCGCGGGAGGTTTTGCAGTTCAAAGTCCGGCATGATTTCGATTCCGTTCGAACAAGAAACCGGACTTCCGTCTTCGGTGATTAAAAACCACCTATACAGTTCTTTGTTTGTGACCTGATTGGCGATCCTCAGCGGTTCCACTGCGGCGCTAAAGGCCAGCATGGTTAGCTTTGGCAGCAACAGGAAATAGATTTCCCTGGCCGATCCATCATAGTCTATTCGATAGCTGGCCGCGCCCTTCGGGACAAAGTTCCTCGGGTTCATTTTCTCTCCTCCCAGTGTCGACCAAGGCTGATGAAGGGCACCAACACCCGATTTGGTGTTGGTGCAGAACGGTCAAGCGCTCAACTGAGCAACAGGCTCACCGCTATCCTCCCAGGCGCGGATTTCTTCCTCACTCGCTTTGGGCGAGAAGAGCCCTGTCATTGCGTAGATGATACCGATGACAGGTGACAACCAGCAAGCAAATGCGAGTGGAATATACAACAGGTTTTCAAAGTTCCCGTCCGCAATACCCAAACCAAGTGCAGTGATCACGAATGCGCCACCTGCATTCCATGGGATCAGAGGGGATACCAGTGTTCCGCCCTCCTCGACTGCCCGCGATAAGTTCAACGGGGAATAGCCCATCGCGCGATAGACCGGTGCATACATTCGGCCCGGCAGCGCGATTGACAAATATGGATCACCTGCAACGGTATTGGTGGCAACAGATGTCAGGATAGCCGAGGTCTGTATACCAGCAAACGTTTTCACCTTCGAGATCACCACTTTGATGATTGCCTGAAGGCAACCAACACGTTCAAGCGCACCGCCAAATCCAAGGGCCAGCAGCACCAGCGAGATCGTCCACATCATAGACTGTATGCCTCCGCGGTTCAGCAAGGGGTCGATCTCCGGAACCCCGGTATCGATCGAATATCCGCTGTTGGCGAAGGTGAACGTCTCATGCAGCCCCGCCCCCTGACAGAAGATGGCCATGATGCCGCCTGCAACCGCCCCGGCAAACAGTGACGGGATCGGAGGTTGCTTCATTACCGCCAGCACGATGACCAGAACGGCCGGAAACAGCATGATCGGCGAAATCCAGAACGCTTCATCCAAAGCAGTCGTGATTGCGTGAATACGGTCAAACGAAACCTGCGACGTGTCGATCAGCGTAAAGCCGACAACAAAGTAGATCACCAGTGCAATCAGCATCGAAGGAACCGTCGTAGGAAGCATATTCCGAATGTGATCGAATAGATTGGTTCCAGTCACGGCAGGGGCCAGGTTTGTCGTGTCAGACAAAGGCGAGATTTTGTCTCCAAAGAACGCACCAGAGACCACCGCCCCTGCTGTCCAGTACATTGGAATGCCGAACCCGGCACCAATCCCCATCAGCGCGAGACCGACCGTGCCGGTCGTTCCCCACGAGGTGCCCAATGAAACAGAGACAATGGAGCAAAGGATCATTCCCGCGGCAAGGAAAAGCTCGGGCGACAATATCTTGAGACCGTAATAGATCAACGTCGGAACGGTGCCGCTTGCGATCCACACGCCGATGATCATACCGACCGTGATCAGTATCGAAACCGACGGCAGGGAGATATTGATGACGTGGAACACACCTTCTTCGATGCTGGGCCATTTGTGACCCAACATGAGGCCAACGATGCCAGTGATAGCGATCCCGAAGGCCAGGGGGATGTGCGGCGTAAAGTCACCGAAATAGAACAGCTGCAGCCCAAGCACACACAAGGTCAGCACTATTGGCACAAGGGCCAGCACTAAGCCGGGCTGACGTATATTGTCTTCCTTCGCAGACATATGGGTCTCCTCCTTTGGAATGATCCGGAACCGTGATGATCTGGGGAAGTAACCAAGTTTGGCAGCGCGAAGCTGTCGATCAGAGCGCACATCTTGTTAGAAATTGCGACATTGAGGCGTATGAATGCGTGAAAGCCAACGACTGTTCGCCCCAGTACACTTTTCTGCCGATTGGCCAGCAGCCCACGCCAGTGGGGGGATTTTGTTTTCGAGAAGTGCCATTTGTGGGTCTCCTATGTGCCCCCTCAAAAAACGCCATCACCATCGCTTCTTGAGTGAACGTGAATTTGACCGGGATAACCTGCGGCTTGCCCTTGCGGTTACCAGAACAGGTGGACTCGGTCCGGCAGCAGAACAGACCAGCTAGAGTGCACCAACACCGGGCCGGCGTTTAAACCAGCTTGAGCGCAATCTTGGGATCAAGTTGCCTCGACGCTATGACCTGACCAAGGGCGGGCAAGCTTGCTGGAAAAGGTCGCAAGCATCGAAGTATGTGTCTTGCCTTTCACGGAAGGCAGCCTCTCCCCTTCGCCACCATTGGTTAGGATTTCGGCTGGAACTTGCGTTACTAGTGTTTTGATCGGCGCTTTCGGCAAGCTCCACGTCTCAATACCGGTGAGGCCGCGGTTCAGCTCCTCTGGAGACGTGCTGAGAATTGGGCACTGGGAGGCAGCGATTGCTATTCGTAACCGTCGGCCGAAAGAGATCGGCTTGTCTGTTCGAAAAGTCGGGTGAGTCCGGTTTCTCGTCCAAACCGTTGGCGGGAGGATTTCGACCTCGATGCGGGAGTGACCCGCGCTGCTTTGCCAACTTTCATCCGAAACTCGCAGCTACGGCTAAAGCAGGTATCGACTCTGTGTGTTGATCTAGGTCCGCAATTGCTAGACCCGCTTTCAAAAAAAATCCTACGCAAACATCGGGCCGAAACGGTTCCACCAATAGCGCACTGTATCGTGGATTACTTCGATGCCAAGCTCGCGCAAAAAATCTTCCACGTTTCGATGCGACAGTAGAATCCTGATACACTGCATAACCGTTAGACGGATAATCTCGGGGCTGGTTCTGAAGTTTTGAATGGCGATCATTTAGTCATGCCTAAAGGCAGCCGAGGCACTCTGCCCGCCTCAAGGCTAGGCCTTCTGGCAAGACCGGTCAGGATGATCAGTAAATCACATTGAGCATTAGCAGGGAAACCACCAGGAACAGAATGGTCATAACGCCGCCGGATCGCACAAAGTCCATTACCTTATAACCCGCCGGCCCCATAATCAGTGCGTTTACCTGATGGGTGGGTATGATGAAGCTGTTCGAGGTCGAAATCGCAACTGTAAGCGCAAAGACGGCTGGATTACCGCCAGCGGCTACCGCAATTGAAACGGCAAGGGGCACAAGCAGGACCGTGGCTCCGACATTTGACATAACCAGTGAAAACGCCGTGGCCAGTATCGCGACGCCAGCTTGAAGCGCCCAAATGGGCCAACCGTTCAAAATGATCATGATTTGCTGGGCGATCCACGCTGCAGTACCAGTATTTTGCACCGCTTGTCCCAGCGGTATGAGGCATGCCAGCAGAAAAACCGTGTTCCATCCCACCGCTCGATACGCCTCATCTACACTGAGTACGCGCGTCAGCATCATTCCTGCCGCGCCAGTCAGAAGGCAAAGAGATAGGCGAACGTCGGTGAACAGTATCAGCGACAGCGAAATCGCAAAAAAGGTCAAAGCCCAACCGACCTTCTGAGGTCGCAGTTCATCTTGCGGAAAATCCGTTGTCACGACCACGAAATCAGGATCCCGTTTGATCCGCATCAGGTTGTCCCACCTTGTATGTGCGACAAGCATGTCGCCGGCGTGAAATTCTTCGAGCCCGATCTGAGTGGACTCGTGCGTTTCAGTCTCAACATGGCTGAGCGTTTCTTCTCCTCGGTGAATAGCAAGCAGTGACATGCCGTATGTCTTGCGAAACAAAAGCTCGCGGGGGCATTTCCCGATCAGCTTGCTGTCAGGTGTCACAACGACTTCGGCTATTCCGGCATTGGTTGGCGCAAACTCTTCGACGAAGATATCCAGTTCAGGAAGAACAGTCAGATCGAATTTCTCTGCAAACTGCTCGACAACCAAGCGATTTCCTATGATGGCAAGCCTGCACGGGGCAGCGATCTCAGCCGTCAGGACCTGTACCATAGAAGTTTTACCGCGGTAAAATGTTGATATTATGTAGAGATGGTTTTCGTGGTTGATGTCAGCCAGTATCTGCCCAACCAGCGGGCTCTTTTCTGGCACGATCACCTCGAAAACATCCGCCTGCAACCCGTAAACCCGTTGCAGGTATTCCTGCGTACCCTGCCCTGTGCCTGTGTTTTCAGATCCGGCATCTCCGGGCAGTACCCAGCGCCCCAACAGCAGAAAGTACCCGATCCCTGTCAGGATTAAGACCGCACCGATTGGCGTCACCGAGAACAGGCCGAAAGGTTCAATTTTCTGACCTTCGGGCAGCCCCTCGTTTGCAGTTTGAACCAGGTCGTTCAGCAGAATCAGCGGAGATGAACCGACCATTGTCATCGTGCCGCCAAGAATGGCGCAAAACCCCATTGGCATCAGTAGGCGGGATAGAGGAATTCCGGACCTCGAGGAAATGCGGCTGACGACCGGCAGAAACAACGCAGCCGCCCCGACATTCTGCATGAATGATGAAATAACCCCGACCGTCCCCGAAACGATCGGCAATACCCGGTTTTCAGCTGTGCCACCGTATTTGAGAATTACTGCAGCAACTTTGTTCATGATACCAGTTTTGTCCAAACCGGCGCCGACGATCATGACCGCGATGATAGAAATCACAGCGTTCGAAGCAAATCCATCGAACAGATGCCTAACATCCGCCAGATTCTCAAGCCCCGGTGCGTAGCTGAGAAGGCCGACGAGGACCAGAACCAGTATGGCGGAGAGGTCAATTCTGACAATTTCTGAAACGAACAGGAAGACGGTGAAGGCCAACAATACGCAAACCACACCCATCTCAAACGTAAAGGCAACTTGTTCCACGGATTTCACCGAGACTTTGTTTTTTGGTTATTGCGAACACCTAAACTATCGCGCCCGCGCTGTCATGATGTTTCGTTTTTCACAATAAAAACGAAACAAAGTTTCGAGACTTGACCGACGACTTTGGCGAACTGCCATCCAAATACAAGATGCGATCTGAGTTAGTAGTTTCTGAAGCTGCTTCAGTCTTGATAGGTGTAGTAATCGCCACCCGGTTTATGCAAAGCAAACGACGGAACCGAACTCAGCGCGATCTGCATTTTGCGGACATTGACCAAGCGCCGGGATGCTGCTTCGCAACTGATCCAAAGCAGACGGTACTGTCAGACGAATTCGAACCAGTCTCAGCCAGGCCAATAGAGCTGTCCTTCGGGTCGCGCCAAGTTGACGCCACTCGGCTAGAGCGGAGGACCGTTTCAGCTTGAAAGTGTCTCGACTGGTGAGAGATCTTTCCTGGTAGGAATGGTTGAAGACGGAGGAGTGTACTCCGGTAAATTTCTGCTGACTTCCCATGTGCCTGAAACGCCGCATTCCGCCTTCTCTTCGTCGGAACGGCAAGTGTGAATTCTCAACTCGATTGTTGAGCCGCCTGCCCGTCTGTTGTTTTTTCCTTGGCGCCAAGCTCTCTGAACGCGGCGCGATTTGACGCGAAACGATCTGATACGACTTCACCTGCAGTACCGAGGCGCCTCATCAATTTGAAGAATATCAATGCAACCCACTTGTTTCGGCGTTTTTTTGAGGCCACGGCTTCGAGAAACTCGCCTTCGTGATCAAGAGCGTGCCACAGGTAGTGCCGTTCGACGTTGATCTCCACAAACACTTCGTCGACACGCCACTTCCACTTTGAGTATACCCGCAATTGCTGCACTCGTTTTCGTCAAATTTCAGAAGCAAACGTTAGGCCGAAACGACTGCACTGATACCGCACTGTTTCATGGCTCACATCTAATGCACGATCATGCAGCAAGTCTTCGACATTGCGAAACGCCAGAGGAAACCGAGCATACAGCATAACGACCAGAGGAATGAACTCGGGGCTGGTCATGAAATACTTGAACGGGCTTGGTTTGGTCATGGTTGAAGGCTACGCCCACCCCTGCCCGCCACAAGCCAAGCCCTTCTGACAAAACCGCTCCGAATTCCCAACGCTCGCAAGCTTTTTGCCTCATTGCTCGGTTGCTAAATAAAGTACTAGGTTCCGCCAATCTCAAGTAAATCGAAGCGACCCTTTCCTGCTGTTCACGATTGCCGAAATCGCTGCACTGAAGTTTCCTCGAACCGGATCCTCAAGAAGGGTTTGCGGAGCGCAGAAGTTCATCAATGTCTCCACGAGTTGCTTAAGTTAATTCGAACCTCACGAATTCGGAAACTAACCCGTGAGTTTTACTAGTGAAGCAATAATGCCTGGTCCCGTCGAGCAGCCGGATCTGACGGGCCCGGCTTTCAATACGGGATTCGCGCCCGGCTAATGAATTGACGCAGTGCGAACCGTGAACGTACAACGCGTAAGCCCGGCAACCGCATTAATTTTGTTTGCAGGAACGTCTCAAACTCCTCGAGGCTTTCGACTGCAACTTCCAACAGGAAATCCTGTGCGCCGGTCATCAACGTTCCGGTCACCACCTCGTCAAACAGCGCGACCTGGCGCTGGAAGTCGGCCACTTTCTCTGCGTCCTGCCTCTCGAGTTCGACCGAGACGAACGCCGTGATCGGAAAGCCCGCCGTTTTACGGTCGATGCGGGCGCTGTAACCCGAAATAAGCCCGGATTCCTCAAGTCGCGCCAATCGGCGTTTGCAAGGTGTGGCAGACAAGCCGATGCGTTCCGACAGTTGGACCAATGACATGCGCCCGTCTTCTTGCAGTGCGCGAAGAATCTCTCGATCTACTTGATCAGTAGTGTAAGGCACCATGAATCCTTCATATCGTAGCGTGATCCACCAAGGTTGGCTCAGAATACTCTGGAAAAGCGGTTTTTCAACCCAGCGCAGGATAATAGGCTGGAAGAAATGATCCTGACGGATCGACGTGATTACGCCCTGCCATGCTAACAAACAGAGAAACCATGCCCCTGATCATCACGGAAGAAACCCCGCCACCCGGATATGAGCGCCTGATCTTTGCTGAGGATGCCGATAGCGGGTTACAGGCTTATATCTGTTTGCATTCGACAGTTTGCGGCCCGGCGGCCGGGGGTTGCCGAATGTGGGCTTATGACAGCCGGGAAGATGCTCGTGAAGACGTGTTGCGGTTGGCACGCGGCATGACGGCCAAGAACGTCATGGCCGGGCTCGGGCTGGGCGGTGGCAAATCGGTGATCATCGGCAATGCCCTCGAAGACAAAACCCCGGCAATGTTGCGCGCTTTTGGCCGCGCGATCGATGCGCTGGAAGGACAGTATTATACAGCAGAAGATGTGGGTTTCTCACCCGAAGACATACAGATTGTAGCTGAGGAAACGGAATTCGCGGTTGGCCTTGAAGGGGGCGAGCATGGCAGCGGTGACCCGTCGCCCTTTACCGCAGAAGGCGTATTCCAGTGCCTGAAGGTTGGCGCAAAGGACGTGTTCGGGAGCGACGATCTGACCGGGCGCCGCGTGCTGGTTCAGGGTCTGGGCAATGTAGGCATGAGCTTGGCGGAAAAATTGCATGCAGCGGGTGCGTCGCTGATCGTATCAGACATCAATCAGGCCGCATTGGACTTGGCCCGCGACCAATTGCGTGCGGATATCTGCCCCGTGGATCAGGTCTTTGACGCACAGATGGACATTTTCGCGCCCTGTGCTTTGGGTGGCATTCTGACCCATGACACCGCGCGGAAACTGACGGCGCGTCTGGTCTGTGGCGCGGCCAACAACCAGTTGGCCGAAGATACCGTTGCCGAGACCCTTGGCGCGCGTGGAATTCGCTACCTGCCCGATTATGTGGTCAATGCAGGCGGCATCATCAGCGTGGCTGGCGAAATCCACAAGGCAGGTGAGGCATATCGTCAAGCCAGGCTCAAGGAGGTGGCGACACGTATTGCCGAAATCCTCGAAACTTCGAAACGCACCGGTCATTCGACCACACGGGTCGCCGATCAGATTGTCGATGACGTTCTGAATAGCGCCAGTGACCACCGACAGGAGGGGGCAGCATGAGCGATACACCCAAGCCGCTGTCGCTGAACGTACCTGAACCGGGCTGCCGACCAGGCGATACGCCGGATTTCTCGGATTTCGAGATCCCCCGCGCTGGTGAAGTCCCCCGACCGCCGGTCGACGTGGCCGCGGATGACATTCGTGACATGGCCTTTTCGATTGTGCGGGTATTGAACAAAGAGGGGCAGGCAGTTGGCGACTGGGCAGGCGCGTTGACACCTGATGAGTTACGAACCGGATTGCGCCATATGCTGACTCTGCGGGCCTTTGACAAACGCATGCTGATGGCACAGCGTCAGGGCAAGACAAGTTTCTATATGCAGCATCTGGGTGAAGAGGCGATCAGCTGTGCCTTCGCGCGTGCATTGCGCCCCGGAGACATGAACTTTCCGACATATCGTCAGGCCGGCCTGCTAGTTGCAGTGGACTACCCGATGCTGACGATGATGAACCAGATTTATTCCAACGCCAATGACCCGCTGCACGGGCGGCAGTTGCCGATCATGTACACCTCGAAGGAACACGGGTTCTTTTCGATCTCAGGAAATCTGGGCACTCAATTCGTGCAATCGGTCGGCTGGGCCATGGCTTCGGCCATTTCGGGGGATACCAAGATTGCCGCTGGCTGGATCGGCGACGGTTCAACCGCGGAAAGCGATTTTCACGCGGCGATGGTGTTTGCCTCCACCTACACGGCGCCGGTGGTCCTGAACATCGTCAACAACCAATGGGCCATCTCGACCTTTCAGGGGATCGCCCGGGGTGGCGTTGGCACATTTGCCGCACGCGGTCATGGGTTCGGCATTCCCTCGCTTCGCGTCGATGGCAACGACTATCTGGCCGTTCACGCAGTCGCCAAATGGGCCGCCGAACGCGCGCGCCGCGGGCTGGGCCCGACCCTGATTGAGCATGTGACTTACCGCGCGGGCGGGCATTCTTCGTCGGACGATCCCTCGGCCTACCGATCGGGTGAGGAAGCCAGCGCCTGGCCGCTGGGCGATCCGATTGAGCGGCTGAAACAGCATCTGATCACGATCGGCGAATGGTCCGACGAGCGCCATACACAGGCTGAGGCCGAAATCATGGATGAG
Organism: Ruegeria sp. YTSC199; assembly: GCF_059609725.1. Classification (NCBI taxonomy): domain Bacteria; kingdom Pseudomonadati; phylum Pseudomonadota; class Alphaproteobacteria; order Rhodobacterales; family Roseobacteraceae; genus Ruegeria; species Ruegeria sp. YTSC199. The sequence goes on along the minus strand of NZ_JBXWMF010000006.1, from coordinate 56,289 downwards.
GTCATTGCGACGCAGAAAAAGGCCGAAAGTGTCGGCACTCTGGGCGACGGTAAAGCACCATCGCCCCGCGACATGTTCGAGGGCGTCTATGAAACGATGCCGCCGCACTTGGTCCGGCAGCGCCAGCAAGCGGGGTATTAAGAAATGACCCAAATGACAATGATCGAAGCCATTCGCGATGCCCATGACGTGGCCATGGGTGCCGACGACCGAGTGGTGGTGTTCGGTGAGGATGTGGGGTTCTTCGGTGGCGTATTCCGCTGCACCGCTGGCTTGCAGGAGAAATACGGCAAGAGCCGCTGTTTCGATGCGCCGATCAATGAAAGCGGTATCGTCGGCACCGCAATCGGTATGGCCGCCTATGGTTTGAAACCGGTAATCGAGATTCAGTTCGCCGATTATGTTTATCCCGCCTACGACCAGATCGTGAGCGAGGCCGCGCGTTTGCGCCACCGCTCGAACGCCGATTTCACCTGCCCGCTTGTCATCCGCATGCCCACAGGCGGCGGTATTTTTGGTGGCCAGACCCACAGTCAGAGTCCAGAGGCGTTGTTCACCCATGTGTCGGGCCTAAAGGTGGTGATGCCGTCTAACCCCGTGGACGCCAAAGGGCTTTTGCTTGCCTCGATTGCCGACCCTGATCCGGTAATCTTTCTGGAGCCCAAGCGGCTTTATAATGGGCCGTTTGACGGGCACCACGACAAGCCGCTGACAACCTGGAAAAAACATGCCAAGGGCGATGTTTCCGATGGCGACGAAATCGTACCTCTGGGAAAGGCCAAGGTCACCCGCGAGGGGGCGGATGTAACCGTGCTGGCCTACGGGACCATGGTTTACGTGGCCGAGGCCGCGGCAAAGGAAACCGGCATTGACGCCGAGGTGATCGACCTGCGGACACTCATGCCATTGGATCTGGACACGATCACCACCTCAGTCAAAAAGACCGGCCGTTGCGTGATCGTGCATGAAGCCACGCGCACCTGCGGCTTTGGCGCCGAGCTGCTGAGCCTTGTGCAAGAGGAATGCTTCTATCACCTCGAAGCGCCCATTATCCGGGTCACCGGTTGGGACACACCTTATCCGCATGCCCAGGAATGGCAGTATTTCCCGGGCCCCACGCGAGTGGGTGAAGCCCTCAAAACTGTCATGGAGGACTAGTCCATGGGCGTACATATCATCCGCCTTCCAGACATCGGCGAAGGTATCGCCGAAGCCGAGTTGACCGAATGGCAGGTCAAGCCCGGCGATATCGTCAGGGAAGACGATATTCTGGCTGTGGTGATGACCGACAAGGCTGCGGTCGAAGTTCCATCATCCGTTGATGGCAAGGTTCTGGAACTGGGTGCGGAGATCGGCGAGTTGATGGCCGTTGGTGCCACTCTGATCCGCATCGAGGTCGACGGAGAAGGCAACGAAGGCGACGCGCCTGCCGTGGCTGAGGCGACCGATGTTGAGCCGGAACCTGAGCCAGAGCCGAAGGTCGAGCCCAAGCCTGAACCCGTAAAGCCACCCGAGCGGACCGCGCCCGCAGTTGCGCGCGCCCAAGGCACCAAGCCGCTGGCCTCACCCTCGGTACGCGCCCGTGCGCGTGAAGAAGGGATCGACTTGCGCCAGGTGCCGGGGTCCGGCCCGGCCTCGCGGATCAGCCACAGCGATCTGGACCAATGGATAGCCTCAGGCGGCATTCAGCAGGGTCAGGTCATCCGTGGCGCCAATACCGGCATCGAAGAGGTGCGCGTCATCGGCATGCGCCGCAAGATCGCTGAAAAAATGCAGCTTTCGAAGCGCCAGATCCCGCATATCACCATTGTAGAAGAGGTCGAAATTGAGGCGCTCGACGCCCTGCGGGTGGCGTTAAACGACAAGCACAAGAACGACAGGCCCAAGCTGACCATGCTGCCGTTTCTGATGCGCGCAATTGTTGAAGCGGTGCGCGAACAGCCCGGATTGAACGCGCGTTTCGATGATGAGGCCGGCATTATCCATCGTCATGGTGGCGTGCATGTGGGTATCGCTACTCAAACGCCAAACGGGCTGAACGTGCCTGTGATCCGCCACGCGGAAGCGGGCAGCCTGTGGGACAATGCCGCTGAGCTGACCCGCCTTGCCGAAGCTGCCCGCGAGGGCACGATCAAGCGCGAGGAATTGCAGGGCGGTACCATCACCATAACCTCGCTCGGGCCGCTGGGCGCGTTGGCCACCACGCCGATCATCAATCATCCCGAGGTAGCCATAGTGGGTGTCAACAAGATGCAGATCCGCCCGGTTTGGGATGGCCAGCAGTTCCAGCCGCGCAAGATGATGAACATCTCGTGCAGTTTCGATCACCGGGTGGTCGACGGCTGGGATGCGGCTGTCTTCGTGCAGAAACTGAAATCCCTGCTGGAAACCCCGGCCATGCTGTTCGTGGAGGGCTGAATGTCAGACCTGAAATGCAAGTTGCTCATCATCGGCGCTGGTCCCGGTGGTTATGTCTGTGCCATTCGTGCAGGCCAGTTGGGTATCGACACGATCGTTGTGGACGAGGCCAAGCCCGGCGGCACCTGTTTGAATGTGGGCTGCATCCCCTCCAAGGCGCTGATCCACGCAGCAGACGAGTTTCATCGGATCACGGCTATGAATGACGGCCCGCTGGGCATCACAGTTGCTGCCCCGAAAATCGACCTCGCCAAGACCGTCGCCTGGAAAGACGGTATCGTCAAACGGCTGAATACCGGTGTCTCGGGTCTGATGAAAAAGGCAGGCGTCAGGTTCGTGTCGGGCTGCGCCCGGTTTCTGGATGGAAAGACCGTGTTGGTCAGCGATACTGATGGCGAGAGCCGTGAAATCACTGCTGAATACATCGTCATCGCGTCGGGTTCGGCCCCGGTCGAACTCCCCTTCCTGCCATTTGGCGGCGATATCCTGTCCTCGACCGAGGCGCTGGCGCTGCGTGACGTACCTTCAAGCCTCGCCGTTGTTGGCGGCGGATACATAGGGTTGGAACTGGGCACGGCCTTTGCCAAACTGGGCACCAAGGTCACGGTTGTAGAGGCCGAAGCCAGTATTCTACCCACCTATGACAAACCGCTGACCGCACCGGTGGCTAAACGTCTGTCGGCCCTGAATGTCTCGGTCATGACCGACACCAGAGCACGGGGTTTTGCCGATGGCGTTTTGGCCACGGACCAGGGCGATGTTGTCGCCGACAAGGTACTAGTGACAGTTGGACGTCGCCCGCGCACCCAAGGCATTGGGGTCGAAGAACTGTCGCTAACCATGGACGGGCCGTTCATTCAGATCGACGAGACCTGTCAGAGCTCGATGCGGGGCATCTATGCAATCGGGGACGTCACAGGCGAACCCATGCTCGCGCATCGCGCCATGGCGCAGGGCGAAATGGTTGCCGAACACATCGCGGGTCACACTGTCGAGTGGGACAAACGCGCGATCCCTGCAGTCTGTTTCACAGATCCCGAGATCGTCACCTGTGGCGCTCTGCCCGGCGAGATTGACGGCACAAAGACCGCCGATTTTCCGCTGGCAGCAAATGGCCGGGCCATGACATGCGAACGTAAAGACGGATTTGTCCGCGTGGTCTGGCGCGAAAGCGACCATGCCGTTGTGGGCATTCAGGCTGTCGGCACGCAGATGTCGGAGCTGTCGGCTGCGTTCTCGATTGCCATCGAAATGGGTGCCTGCCTCGAGGACATCGGCACAACCATCCACGCCCACCCAACCCAGTCCGAAGGCTTGCAGGAAGCCTGCCTGAAGGCTTTGGGTCAGGCCCTGCATATCTGAACCAGGCGGAAACTCGGTCAGTTCGCCTTCGGTCGGGCTTATCTCTTCTGACTTGGTGCTGCCCGACAAATTCGAACCAGCCTCCGCTCGGCCAGTAGAACTGCCCTAAAGGCCAATTTCAAGCCACTCGGCTACAGCGGCGGACCGTGTCAGCCTGAAGGTGTCTCGACTGGTGAGTAATCTTTCCTGGATGAAGCGGTTGTAGACGGCAGAATGCACTGCAGCGAATTTCCCCAGGCTACGCGTGTTCCTGAAACGCGGCATCGCGTTCTGGTCGCGGGAACGGCAAGTGTGAATTCTCAACTCGATTATTGAGCCGCCTGCTCGTCTGTTGTTTTTCACTGGCACCAAGCTCTCTGAGTGCGGCGCGATATGACGCGAAACGATTTCACCAGCATTACCGTGGCGCCTCATCAGTTTTATGGGGAATTTCAATGCCACCCACTTCTTTCGGCGCATTGAGGTCCACTGCATCGAACGCCTCGCCCTTGTGATCAACGGCGCGCCACAGGTAGTGCTGTTCGCCCCTGATCTTCACAAACACTTCGACAACATGCCAACTCGATCTTGAGCATGCCCTAAAATGCTGGACCCGCTTTCTGCGGATTTCCGACGCAGACATCGGCCGAAACGGATCCACCAGTAGCGCACCGTCTCGTGACTCAGTTCAATGCCACACTGATGCAGAAAGTGTTCGACGTTTCGAAGCGACAGTGGGAAACGATCGGACAGCATCACAGCAAGACGAATGGCCTGAGGACTGGTTTCGAAGTACTTGAATGGCGATCATTTACCAATGATCTGGAGCTGCGAATGCCCCCTGCCCGCCTCAAGGCAAGTTCTCCTGACAAGTCACCCAGTGAGGGTTCCGACCATACAGAACGGCCAACAAGGTACTTGGCGTGTTAGAGCGTACAAAGCCAATTTGTTTGGCAAGACCCAATGTGTCGCAAAGTTACCGGTTTTCTCTGCTCGGGTAGAGTTATGCCGTTTCTCTTTCCCGTTACTTTCTGGTCATGTTCATCCCGTTGCTTCGAGTCGCTGTGGGCGGGCTTAGCGATACGCGCCATATGATCACTGACAGTACATCCGGCGCATGATCAGAGGCGTCAGGTACATCGGAATCTGATAGGCCCCGATAAACACCATGATCGGCGCCGTGACCTCAGGCGGCAAAGCTACGAAGAACAGCGCGATGTTGCGATTTCCGGCGATCAGGGACACAGCAGTCGCTTGGACCGGAGGCAAGCGATTGCGTGTAAGTCGAAAGGTGGCGATCTGAGCGGCAAAATTCAAGAAACAAGCGAAGGCAATCCAGAACCCGGCAAGCCACGGATCGTTCAACGCTGTTGTGCTGACCGACGGCATCAGGCCTATGACAAAAACTGCCAACGTGATCGCAGCCAACCCTTCAAGTTTCAACAACGTTGTTTGCGATGGATTGCTTAGAACGGTCTTGCGAAGCCCGACGGCAACAAGCGTGACGACAGAAATCGTCAGAAACAACTTTAACGCAGCCTTCAGGACCGCCGAAAAGTCACCAAGCTCAGGCATAAGCCAGAAAACTGGCAGAGCCGTCAGGGGCAACGCGGCTGTCCCGACCACAACCAGGCGCATCGCGTGTTCAGCGGGATACCCCATCATCATACAAAGGTTCGGACTGCCTGAGATCGAGGGCGCAGCGGTCATGATCAGCAGTGACAGAATGACCGCCGTTCCCGTCCATCCCCCTGCAATCGCTATAGCGAGAACGGCAAGTGGTATTAGAACCTGAAACCCGAGAACCGTTGTTGTGACCTGACGCAGATCCGCCAAAGATCCCAGAATGGTCGCTGGCTCCATCCGTAGAATGGTCACGAACAACAGAAGTACAACTAGAGGCGGGAGCAAAGGCCGCATTGGTTCGGCCAGCCCGGGCAGCAGCAACCCCACGACCAGTCCAGAAACCAGAACGTAAGGGCCATTACGCGCCGCCCAGAGCAGCAGTTTCACTGCGCCACCTTACCCGCCCGGAGTCCCGCGCAGGTTTTCAGGCAACCACGTAGCGAGGTCCGGGAACCAGATCAGGATGAAAACCATCAGCACCATGATCATGAACATCGGGATCGCGGCGCGGGCGATATAGCTCATCTCATGGTTGGTCATTCCCTGCATCACGAACAGGTTGAACCCAATCGGCGGTGTGATCTGTGCCATCTCGACAACGACGACGATGAAGATACCGAACCAGATCAGATCAATCCCGGCATCGCGGATCATCGGTTCAACCACCGCCATGGTCAGTACAACCGAGGAAATTCCGTCAAGGAAACAACCCAAAACGATGTAGAACACCAGCAGAACCATCAGCAGTTCGAATCTGGTCAGTTCCCACCCGGCGATCAGGTCGGCCAACCCGCGTGGAAGGCCGGTGAAGCCCATCGAAAGCGACAGGAACGCCGCGCCCGCAAGGATCAGCGCAATCATCGCACTAGTTCGAGTAGCGCCCATCAGACTTTCAGTGAAGGTTTTCCATGTCAGTGACCCTTGCCCTGCGGCCAACAGCAATCCTCCGATCACGCCAAAGGCAGCAGCCTCGGTCGCGGTGGCATAGCCGAGATACATCGAACCAATCACAACCACGATCAGCAGGATAACAGGCAACAGAAAACGAGAGTTCTTGAGCTTTTCAGAAAAGGTCAGCTTACTCTCCCGGTTCGGATTCCAGTCTTTGCCAAACTTGGAATAGATCGCGACATATCCCATGAACATCGCGGCCAGCACGAGGCCCGGCAGGATACCTGCAAAAAACAGCTTGGTGATCGATTCATTGATCGTAACGCCATAGACGATCAACGTCAGAGATGGCGGGATCATTAGGCCGAGAGTGGCCGCCCCCGTTAGAGTGCCAATGATCATACGCTCGGGGTAATTTCGCTTACGCAGTTCGGGGATCGACATCTTGCCGACCGTGGTCAGGGTGGCAGCGGAAGAGCCCGAGACGGCAGCGAATACCGTGCAACCTACAATATTTGTATGCACCAGTCCGCCGGGTAGCGGAGCCATCCAAGGGGAAAGACCCTTGAACATGTCCTCGGACAATCGCGTTCGATAGAGAATCTCACCCATCCAGATGAACATCGGCAGCGCTGTCAGAGTCCAGGACGAGGACGCGGACCAGATGGTGGTGATCATCACGTCGCCTACGGGGCGGGTTGTGAACAACTCCATCCCGACCCAGGCAACGCCCATCAGGGCCAGGCCGACCCAAACACCGGTGCCCAAAAGCGTAAAGAGGACAAAGAGGAAGAGGATAATGACGGACAGGTTTTCCATGCTCTTATTCCCCGTGGCTCTGATCGGCCAGATCTCGGACGATGCGGTGATCGCCCTTGAAGACGACGTGGATCAGGTGATCGGTTAGAGCGATAGCAAGGATCACGGCACCGATCAGCATGGTGGATTGCGGAATCCAAAGCGCGGTTTTGTCCTGCCCCTGGCTGATATCATTGAACTTCCAGCTCCAGTAGACGAAGCAATATGCGTACCAGCAGAAGTACCACATAACCGCAGAGCCGATGGCAAAACACCAGATTTCAACGATACGACGCACGCCTTCCGGAACTGCGTTCAGCAGGATTGAAACACGGATGTGGCTGCCCCGGTTTAGCGCATTGGCAAAAGCAAGGAACGAGGCAGCTGCCATCGCGTACCCGGCATAATCAGGTGCGCCGGGAAAGACTTCTCCGGTCCAGCGCGCCAGCATCTGCACCACGATCAGCAACAAAATGGCAATCAGGCTGAGCGACGCCAGAACTCCTGCTGCCAAGTATATGAAATCCAGTACGGACCGAAGCCCTCGCAATACTGCCATACCGTCCCCGTTACGTTTTGATTGGATAGGTTAAGGGCGGCGAAAAACCCGCCGCCCGCATGCAGTTACTGCGACGAATTGAATGCATCGACGATGGCCTTGCCCTCATCCCCCGCGGCTTCCAGCCATTCATTGGTCATGGTGACGCCGATTTCTTTCAGTTCCTGAACCATCTGATCGGACGCAGGGCCAACAGTCATTCCACCATCGCGCAGACCTTGTAGCGTAAAGCCGGTGTATTCCTTGGCCCGCCAGTTACCGGCGTATTCAGCCAGTTCCGCGCAAGCTTTGACGACGTTTTTGTTGGCGTCGGATACGCCGGACCAAATGTCGGAGTTCACCATCACGTAATTACGCGGCAACCACGCGTCGACCTCATAGAAATAGTTCAGGCTTTCCCATACCTTGCGGTCATAGCCAGTCGAACCCGAAGACACCATCGAGTCTGCAACTCCGGTGGCGAATGCCTGACTGATTTCCGCTGCTTCGATGGTCACCGGCAGCATCCCCGTCAGCTCGGCCAGACGCGAGGTAGCGTTGTTATAAGAACGGAATTTTATGCCTTCCATATCGGCGACCGAGTTCACCTCATTCTTGAAGTACAGCCCTTGCGGCGGCCACGGCACAGCATAGAGCAGGGTCAGGTTCTGTTCGGCCAGCAGCTTTTCAAGCGAGGGTTTGGCGGCTTGCCACAACTTTTCGCTGTCATCGAAGGACGTGGCCAGGAACGGGATCGAGTCAAACCCGAACAACGCGTTTTCATTCTGGTGGCCGGACAGCAGGCGCTCACCAATCGGGGCCTGTCCGGTCTGAATCGCGCGCTTGATGTCGGCGCCTTTGAACAACGAGCCCGAGGGATGCGTAACAATTTCGATCTCACCACCGGTGCCGGTGGTCACGCATTTGGCGAATTCCGCGCCCGTGGCCGAGTGGAAATTTGACGCGGCATAGGCCATCGGCATGTCCCACTTCTCGGCTAGCGCAGGTGCGGCTGAGGCGGCCGTAAGGGCCGTCGCCGTCAGAAGATTCGTTAGTTTTTTCATCACATTCTCCCTATTGAGTATTGAGCTGCCATTTTATCATCAGCCTATTTTTATGTTGCGAAACGTGAGGGTGCGTAGACGCTCATATCGGCGTTCGGGGTTCTGCCCGCGATCATCTGCGCCAGAAGACGCCCAGTTTTTGGTCCGCCCGTCAGACCGATATGATGGTGACCAAACCCCATGAACGCGCCGTCGATCCCCGGAACATCGCCGATGATCGGGATCGAGTCTGCCGGCGCCGGCCTGTGCCCCATCCATTCCACTTCCTCCTTCCATGTCACACCCGGAAGAGCCGCCCGCGCATTCTTGCGCATCAACTCGAACGGTGCGCGCGAGGGCGGAGCATCCAACCCTCCGAACTCTACAATTCCCGCCAAGCGTATCCGCCCGTCCATAGGCGTGGCAACAAACTTGCCCGACGCGACCATAACCGGGCTGCGCGGCATTGCAGAAGGGGCCACCAATTCAAGATGATAGCCTCGTTCGCTTTCAAGTGGGACAGAAATACCCAACCGTTTTGCCAAAGGCCCAGACCAAACTCCTGCCGTAATGATGGCTGTGTCGCAGGGGATGGTTTCCCCATTCGCACGCACACCCGTGACGCGGCCCTTTTCACGCACGACATCTTCGACACAGGCGCGGATCACCCGGCCTCCGTTCGCCTCAACATGTGTGGCCAAGTCCTTCACATAGCGCCCGGGATCCGTGATATGTCCATGCTCAGACAATTTGGCGGCGAAACCGATGTCCGGGCTGAAGACCGGGTCGTAGTCATGGAAAGCCTTGCCTTCCAATTCGTCCCACTCAAACCCGTGCTTGCGCCGAATGTTCCAGCCGAAGGCATCTTCTTCGAATTGGGTGCGATCATTGTAAAGGAACAGGTAATCTGACGGTACGATCCACTTTTCCGCAGCTGTGCCAGAAGCCAGAGCCTTGTGATCGTTCAAGCTATCGCCAACTATGGGCGCAAGGGCCGCAGCAATCCGCGCGACGTCATCAGCGTTTGCATGGCTTAAGTAATTCTTCAGCCACGGGATCAGCTTGGGCAGGTATCCCCATTTCAGGAACAGAGGCTGAGACGAGTTGAACAACATCTTTGGTGCTTTGCCCAAAAGGCCGGGAACTGTCACTGGCACGATGGAACAGGAGGCCAGAACCCCGCCATTACCGTGCGAGGCTCCTTCACCCGGCCCGGCCTTGTCGATCAGGATCACATCGTGACTGTCACGCTGCAGCCAGACCGCTGCAGAGACGCCCACGATACCGGCGCCGATAATGGCTATGGTCTTTTTCTCGCTCATACCGCCACGGCCTTGGCTGTGGCATAACGATTCAGCTTTGCCACATCTGGCCTGCCGCCCAACCCGGGCCCTGTAGGGACGACAACTTGGCCGTTATTGATCTGAAATGGCTCTTCCAGAATATCCTCCTGCAGGAAATACGAGGCCTGATAGAACTCGCATCCAAGCGTGATTTCAGGGGTCGCCGCGATCATGTGGGTACCCGCCAGATGCGCAAGACCGGCCTCGAACATGTCACCGCCATAGGCCATCAGACCATGCGCCGCTGCCATACGGGCGACCGTTTGGCCGCGTATTAGTCCGCCGGATTTCATGATCTTCACTGATACGCCGTCGCAAATCCCCTCACGCGCGGCGCGCTCCATATCTTCGGGGCCAAAGACGCTTTCATCAGCCAACAGTGGCACATCGACCATCTGCCGCAGGCTTGCCATCATACTGTAATGATGCGCGCGCACTGGTTGTTCGATAAAATCCGGATTAAACTGGGCCGCATCTCGCACCTGTGCCGGAGCTTCTTCGATATCGAGCCCTTGGTTATAGTCTACCCGTACCGAGAATTCCGGATAGTTCAGTGCAATGTGCTCCAGTCGCATTATGTCGAATGCATGATCCTTGAACCCGGTCTTGAGCTTTACGATCCGAACTCCATCCTCCTTCAGCCGAGACAGGAGATCGATATCCTGTGCAAACGCAGGGTTCGCAATGGAACAGCTGAGTGGAATAGCGTCGCGGCAGCGACCACCCAGCAGAGACCAGACCGGAACACCAGAAACTCGGCCGGTGAGATCCAGAAGAGCGGTTTCCAACGCCGCTTTGGCTTCGGTGCAATGCGCTACGGCGTTCGCCGCGCGTGCCATGATGGCTGCGCGATTACCAATTGTTGCCCCCACAACGAGCGGTCGCAGATAACGATCCAGCGCTGCATAGCTGGCTTCGGGCGTGCCGGTGAACACCGACCACGGCGATGCCTCTCCGAACCCTTCTGATCCGTCCTCCGCCGTTAACCGCAGGACGACAACCTCGCAGGTGCCCTCCACAGAGCCAATTCCGTGGTCCCGGCGCGACGTGACTGGCAGTTTCAGGTGCCACAGATCAAACCCAATGATTTTCTGGTTCAGATCGCTCATTTCATCCCCTGTTGACGAAAAGAAGCCTGCCTTGACCAGCATATCATTTCAAATACTATATATTTGAGAGTTCATCAGAAAAAGTGATACCATCAGATGCCCCTGAGGTTTCGCCAACTACAGGCATTCCACGCCATAATGGAGACCGGAACCGTGACCGGTGCGGCCTCGGTACTGGGCATCTCGCAACCGGGGATCAGCAACCTTCTGGCACAGCTTGAACGTGAGGCGCGGTTGCCGCTGTTTGAACGAAACAGGGGCCGCCTACTGCCAACGCCTGAGGCCGAGTTGCTCTATCACGAAGTCGACACAGTGGTGCGCGGGCTGGACCATGTAGCGCAGGCTGTGACGGACCTGCAGAACAAGCACCCGGGTCAGTTACAGGTCGCTGCCCCTCATTTGCTCTCGTTCGGATTCATGCCTCGAGAAATCGCGCGATTTGCCAAGAGTCGCCCCAATCTGGCGGTCAGCTTTCAGTCGCAATACTCGTCGAAGATTCAGGAATGGGTGATCTCGGGCCTTTTTGAGATCGGTATTGTCGAGATGCCGATCCTGCACGACACGCTGAACTATCAGGTATTTCAATTCGAAACGCTGGCAACCTTTCCCGAAGACAGCCCACTTGCAAAACACGACGTACTGACGCCGGAGGTTCTGGAAAACGAGCCCTTCATCGTCATGGGCCCCGAGCACCAGACCCACCGCAGAACCCGTGACATTTTTCATAGCGCCGGGTGCACATGGCGAACTCAGATTCACACGCATCTATCCGAGAATCTGCTAAGTTTCGTAAAGCAGGGTATGGGCGTCGCGATGATAGATCCGTTTACTGTCAACTTTGACGGAGAGAGCGGATATCAAACCCGCCCCTTCCGGCCCGCAGTAATGCTGGACCTTGCTATCATCACCGCCAAGGGTAGGCCCCTTTCGACCATCGCCCAGGAGTTTTTGGCTCAGCTAACTCCCTCCATCGCCTCTTACGCAACCCATTCCGAAACTGGCGCTGTTGCCTCGTGAAGTTGTTGCGAGTGGATATCCACCAGCGTGGGACCGTCATGTTCGACGGCTTGTTTCAGTACTTTGGGCAGGTCCTCGGGGTCTTTGACTGTCCATGATTTGACCCCAAAGGCGGACGCAACCGCTGCGTGGTCAGTGCGGTTGAAATCGACGTTATAGTACCGCTGGCCGAAACCGGAATCCTGCCCGGCCTTGATCCAACCAAAAACCGAATTCGAGAATACGATTGAGGTGATTGGCATCTTGTGCCGCACCATGGTTTCGAACTCGCCGCAGGTAAACCCGAACGACCCATCACCCATGACAGACAGTGTCTTGACGGACGGGCAACCCACATGCGCGCCCATCGCCGCACCCAGCGAATACCCCAACGCCCCATGCGCACGGTTGGTGATGAAGTGCCGCCCAGGTTTGGGCCAGCGATAATGCGCACTGAAATAAGGGCAAGGTGTTCCAGGGTCGGCGACAACAATCGCATCATCGTCGAGAATATCCATCAGTGAGGCCATGACAGCCTCAGGCCGGATCGGAGTCTCACGGCTTGCGGCAAGCGGAGCGAACGCGGCCATCTTGGCCTCCCACGCTGCGTGGGCCTTAACTGCTCCACCGAGGCTTGGCAGGTCCTGCCGCGCTTCTAGCGCTTCGGCCAGAGCCTCAAGGGCCAGACGAGCATCGGCGCAGATGGCCACTTCGGTCTGATAGTTCGCACCAATCACCATCGGGTCACTGTCGATGTGGATGATGGTGGTGTTACGACCCGGGCTCCTCCATCGTTCTGTAGTTACCGACCCGGCGCGGCATCCGATGAACAGGACCACGTCTGCCTGATCGATCACGGCGCGGGTCGCGGGAACACCTCCGTTCGACCCGACGACCCCCAAGGCAAGCGGGTCGGTCTCGGCGATGGAACCCTGCCCCGAAACCGTTGTGGCCACTGGCATGTCCAGCAAACCCGCGACGCGATGCAAAGCGCCTTCGGCCCCGGACAAGACCGGTCCACCGCCACAAACTGCCACGGCGGATTTTGCTTTTGCCAGTATCTCTGCCGCAGCTTCAATCGCATCCAGATCAGGTCCGGCCCGTTCTGCCGGGTAACTGCGGTGCCGCGCATCGGCCCAGATCTCGGCCTCGTCCACCTGGGCTTTTTGCGTATCAAACGGCAGCGCCAGATGGGTCGCACCGGGTGTACCGGTTGTCATCGCCCGGAACGCAGCCCGCACCATTGCCGGCAGCCGTGCCGCATCGTCCAGCGAGGCATTCCACTTGGCAAGAGGCCGGAACAACCCAGGTTGGTCCAGTTCGGTCAAAGGGTATTTCCCTCTGCTGGTCGTCGCCACATCCGAGGTGATCGCCAAAATCGGCACCGAACTTTCGTTGGCCTCGACCACCCCCGGCAGGATATAGGTCGCGCCGCCACCAGAAGGCCCTTCGCAAACGCCCGGTTTGCCGGTTACGCGCGCATAACCATCCGCCATATAGGCCGCGTGCCGTTCATCACGGGTCAGAATGTGCTGAATGCCATGATCCATCCGCGCCATCGCGTCATAGAAGGGCAGCGTGGTATCGCCGCACAAGCCAAACATATGCTTTACGCCATGTGCCTCGAGCATACGCACCATTGCCTCGGCCCCAGTCAAATAATTCGTCCCCGTCATGGCTCGTGATTCCTTTACGCAGTAATTGCACACAAAACTGTATACAGTTTTGTATATTGATTTCAAGAACCGACTGTGGCACCTGTGACTCGCAATTAATGAGGCTGAAAAAATGGCGGGTCCGCGCGTCGATGACATTTATGATCAGGTCAAGGCGATGGCGATCTCTTTCCGCCTGCGCCCCGGTGATCGTCTGAACGAAGTCGCTCTTTCCAAGGAGCTGGGTGTCAGTCGCACGCCCCTTCGTGAAGCATTGAACCGACTGGTGGCGGAACGGTTGTTTGACTTCCGCCCCCGCCAAGGGTTTTTCTGCCGCCCGCTGGATGCCCAGAGCGTTTTCGACCTGTTCGAACTGCGCCAGATCATCGAGGCGGCTGCGGTGCGCGCCGCCTGTACAAAGGCCTCGGACGAAGACCTCGGGGCACTACGGGAAGAGCTCTTTGCGACGGGGATCGACATCACCGGTCTGACTGTCGAGGAAGCCGTCAGCCGAGACGAGGCATTCCATCTGGGCATAGCAAAACTGTCCGGCAACGCGGAACTGCTGCAGACCCTGACCCGCATCAACGAACGCATCCGCTATATACGCTGGATATCGATGAGCATGGATCGGCTTCATCGCTCAAAAGACGAGCACAAACAGATCATGCAGGCCCTTTTGGACCGCAACGCAGACGAGGCGGTGCGTGTATTGGGCGCTCATATCACCAAGCGGATGGATCAAGTGCAGGACGCCGTGCGTCGCGGCATCTCCAGCATTTACATGGAAGGGTCCGAAGTCATTTCGACCCGCCTAATCGAAGAGGCGCAGGCATGATCGCACAGGGCGGAAAATCCATTTACGGTGCATCGGTCGGCATCCTCATGCTGGACGCAAGATTTCCCCGTATCCCCGGCGATATGGGCAATGCGCAGACATGGCCATTCCCAGTACTGTATCGCATTGTCCGTGATGCCTCACCCGACCGGGTCGTTCGCCATAAGGCCGAGGGCATGCTGGATGCGTTCATCGAAGCGGCCCAGGATCTGGTCAAGGATGGAGTGGACGGAATTGCCACCAATTGCGGGTTTCTTTCCCTGTTCCAAAAAGAACTGTCCGAGGCCGTACCGGTACCGGTCGTCACATCCTCGCTCATGCAAGTCGAAATGGTGAACCGCACGCTTCCAGCGGGCAAGCGTGCCGGGGTCCTGACCATCTCGGCATCCACGCTTACTCAGGATCACATGCAGGCTGCGTACGTACCACAAAACACCCCGATCGGCACCACCGAAGGTGGCCGCGAGTTTACTCGAGCCATTCTTGAAAACGAGGTGTCGCTTGATTTGGACAATGCCCGCTTAGACAATATCGAGGCAGCTCTCGCGCTGCAGGCAAACCACCCCGAGCTGGGTGCGATTGTTCTGGAATGCACAAATATGTGCCCCTACGCGGTGGATATTCAGCAGGCGACGAGACTGCCGGTCTTTTCCATGGTGACGCTTGTCAATTGGTTCCAGGCGGGGCTGACACCGCCAGCTTATTAACAGTTGGCCAATTATCCAGAGGCGCACCTACTTCTAAGGTCTTTGTTACCTTCTTTTCGATGGGTGCTGTCCGACAAGACCGAACCAGTCTCCGCTCGGCCAGTAAAGCCGCCCTATAGGCCGCGCCAAGTTCTCGCCACTCGGCTAGAGCGGCGGACCGTTTCGGCTTGAAGGTGTCTCGACTGGTAAGTGATCTTTCCTGATTGATGTCGTTGTAAACGGAAGAGTGCACTGCAGCGAATTTCTGCAAACTTCGCATGCGCCTGAAACACTGTATCGCGAGTTTTCTTCGTCGGAACGGCAGGTGCGCATTCTCAATGCGATTATTGAGCCACCTGCCCGTTTTCTGCTTCTCCATTGCACCCAGTTCTCTGAGCGCGGTCCGAAAAGATGCGAAGTGATCCGTGACCATTTCGTTCGCTGTGCCGTGTCGTTTCATCAATTTCCTGAGAAGTTTCAGTGCTGCAGCATTGTTTCGGCGTTTCGTGACAACTGCTTCCAGCACCTCACATTCGTGATCCACAGTCCGCCAAAGATAATGTCGCTTGCCATTCACCTTCACAAAGACCTCGTCGAAGTGCCACTTCCATTTCGAGTATGCTCGCAATTGCTGAACTCGCCTTCGTCGGATCTCTGACGCGAACATCGGAGCGAAGCGGTTCCACCAATATCGAACAATCTCATGGCTCACTTCGATCCCACGCTCGTGCAACAGATCTTCCACGTTTCAAAGCGACAATGGGAACCGAACGTACAGCATCACCACCAAACGGATTATCTCGGGACTGGTTTTGAATTACTTGAATGGCGATCGCTTATTCATGCGCCTAGGCTATGCAACTGCCCTGCCCCTCTCACGCAAAGTTAATCTGAAAGACCAACCCAAGTTCTTCTGACATGACCTTGCAAGAAGCCCGCTCCCCTCTCAGATCCAGATTTTAGTCTAACTTGACCCAGGCCGCATTTCTTGAAGAGCTTTGCACGCATGCAGCTACAAACTTAACACCATTAAGCCCGTCAAGGACCGTTGGATAGACAACCGAAGCGTCAGGTGGAATACCATCTCGGAAAGCTTGGATGGCCGCAGCTGCTTCTCCATAGATGTTCGCAAAACCCTCCAGATACCCTTCGGGATGACCGGGAGGAACTCGACTCAAACGACTAGCAGCATTACCAGCACCAGCTCCATTTCGGGTGATCAGACGCTTTGGTTCGTTGTAGGGCGTAAACCATAGGTAATTAGGATCTTCCTGAGACCACTCCAGCCCACCTTTTTCGCCATAGACACGCAAACGAAGAGCGTTTTCATTGCCGGGCGCCACCTGAGAAGACCACAGCATACCACGCGCTCCGCCTTCGAAGCGAAGCAAGACGTGGGCGTTGTCGTCGACCTTGCGCCCCTGCACAAACGCTTGCAAATCCGCGGCCAGGGTTTCCGCCTTCAGCCCGGTTACAAAGCAGGCGATGTTGTACGCGTGGGTTCCGATGTCACCGGTTGATCCACCTGCACCAGAGCGTTCAGGATCGGTTCGCCATTCAGCCTGTTTGAAATCCTGCTGTTCGGTCAGCCAGTCCTGCGGGTATTCAACCTGAACCACGCGGATCTTTCCGATATCTCCGTTGGCAACCATTTCACGCGCCTGCCGAACCATCGGATAGCCCGTGTAGTTGTGGGTCAAAATGAAAAGGGCATTTGCACTTTCCGCCGCCTTGACCAGCATTTTTGCGTCGGCAAGGGTCGAGGTGAGTGGCTTGTCACAAATTACGTGAATACCGCGCTTCAGGAACTCGCGTGCGGCTGCATAGTGAACGTGATTTGGCGTGACTATTGAGACCGCTTCGATCCCTGATTTCAGCCGGGCTTCCCTTATGGCCATTTGCTTGAAGTCTTCGTAAACCCGTTCGAGACCCAAAGCCTGCCCACTTTCAAGAGACTTCTCGGGCGTCGAAGACAAAGCGCCTGCAACCAACTCAAACTTGTCGTCCAATCGCGCCGCAATTCGATGAACGCCACCGATGAAGGCATCGTTTCCGCCACCAACCATGCCAAGACGAATGCGGCCCGAGGTTTCCTCACTGCGTCCTGTGACCATCACTCAATCCCCAGCATTTTTCGGTTTGCCGCTTCGTCTGCACCACCGTCAGCGAAATCATCAAAGGCTTTTTCGGTCACACGGATAATGTGATCGGACACATACTGAGCGCCCTCACGCGCTCCATCCTCTGGGTGTTTTAGGCAGCATTCCCATTCAACAACCGCCCAGCCATCAAAGTCATTCGCAGCCATTTTTGAGAAAACGGCCCCGAAATCCACTTGGCCATCGCCAAGCGATCGGAAGCGGCCGGCACGATCGACCCAGCTTTGATATCCAGAATAAACGCCCTGACGACCGGTTGGGTTAAACTCGGCATCCTTAACATGGAACATGCGTATTCGGTCCTTGTAGATATCGATGTTGTCCAGGTAGTCGAGGCATTGCAGGACGTAATGTGACGGGTCGTACAACATGCAAGCCCTCGGGTGATTGCCTGTCCGTTCGAGAAACATCTCGTAGGTCACACCGTCGTGGAGATCCTCTCCGGGGTGAATTTCATAGCAGACATCGACACCGCATTCATCCGCGTGATTTAGGATGGGCACCCAACGGCGAGCGAGCTCATCAAATGCCGTTTCAATCAAGCCGGCAGGGCGCTGAGGCCAAGGGTAAACATAGGGCCAGGCCAAGGCGCCAGAGAAGGTCGCATGCGCTGAAATACCCAGGTTTTTAGAAGCTGATAGCGCTTTTTTGACTTGATCCACTGCCCATTCTTGCCGGGCTTTTGGATTTCCCCTGACGCTTTCAGCTGCGAAACCATCAAACGCACTGTCATAGGCAGGGTGAACGGCCACAAGCTGGCCCTGAAGGTGCGTTGACAGCTCAGTGACTTCGACACCGTTCTCTCGGGCTTTGCCTTTAAAATCATCGCAATAACCCGTGCTGGAAGCAGCCCGTTCTAAGTCGAACAACCGGCCATCCCAACTGGGAACCTGAACGCCTTTGTATCCACAATCAGCCGCCCATTTGGTGATAGCGTCCCATGAATTGAACGGTGCTGCGTCCCCCGCAAATTGTGCTAGAAAAAGAGCCGGACCTTTGATCGTTTTCATAAATTTCCTCCCCAAAACCAATGCCTCTATGGCGGTAAGTTTTCCTTCAGATAGATGTCGATGCGGATACGTTCCTGCGCTTTATTGAATGGAACTTTGTCCGAAGTTGCGCGCAACAGACGGACGGCAGAACGAACAATATGCCCGGTGTCTTGCGAGATTAGAGCGTCAAATGTGCCTAGCTTCAGCGCCTCACGACTTAGCGGAGTAAGCTCATGAGCGATGATCACCAGATCTTTGCTAAACTTGTTCTCTGACAGAAATTGAATCAGACCAGCATTGCCCGCTGCTGACGAGTATATTCCGACCAGATCCGGGTAGGTTTCAAAGATTTCAGGCATCATCGTGTAGATCAGATCCGGGTCATCCCGGCCCTCGACAGACGCCACGACTTCGAGGTGCGGAAAATCCTCAGCCACAACAAGATCAAAACCCTGGCGCCGCTCCAGGTGATCACGTGCCAAACGAGAGCCAGTCAGGACCAAGACTTTACCTTCGAGATGTACAAATCGTCCCATCAGCTGAGCAGCTGTCCGTCCTGCCGAAACATTATCGATTCCTACAAAGTGATCCCTTTCAGAGCTTGGCAAGTCAGACACCAAGGCAACTACCGGAACGCCCTTGTCCCTGACCCTCTTTACAGCGTCGCGGACAGAAGGCGTTTCAGGTCCGAAAACGGCAACTCCATCAACGTCCAAGCTTTCGACAGTATCCAAAATGTTGACGATATCTTGTGGCTCAAACGGAGCGACCTTCTTTATCGAAATACGAGTCCGCTCAATAAACTGGTCACGCGATTGCTCTGCGATCTGACTGCTAATAGCCTCCACAAACTCGTTGTCCGTGTCCGGCAGAACAAAAAGGAAGTTGTAAACTCGGTTTCGCGCGAGGTTGGCCGCGGCCGTGTCGCGCACATACCCCAGCTCATCAATCGCCTTTTGTACTTTCTGAACGGTCACGGCCCGCACGCCGGGGCGTCTGTTCAAGACCCGGTCAACAGTCGCCAGGCTAACACCCGCTACACGCGCGATGTCATTGACAGTTGGCTTTTTCACCAATTCTAGTTTTTGTTTTTGGTCTTCCACGTGTTCTTCAGCCCTCAATCTCCCGCGCTAAGCCTTCAAACAACAAAGCAACAGCCTCAGCGCCGGGATCGTTATGTCCAACTAGGTTTTCTTCGGGAACATAGGCCGCTCGGCCCGCCTTCGCACGACGAATTTTAGCCGTGTTGTCCGCACCTTCGCGGGCAGCCTTTGCCGCATGGGTCATGCCAGACGGGAGTGCGGCAAGTGCAGGTGCTAGGGCGTCGATCATCGTCCTGTCACCGACCTTGGCACCTCCGACTTGGCTAACGCGATTCAGGCCTTCGACCAAAGACTTCGGTACCGAAGCCCCGCTCGCACAGGCATCTCCAGCTGCGTTGAAGAAGATTGCAAGTATCACGCCGGAAGAACCCCCCATTGTCTGGCTCAATTCATTGCCCAACGCTGGAAACAGTTGTGTCAAATCAGCAAGCGGCATTCGGTCAAGGCTCCCTTGTAACGCTCTTGCTGCAGTCGCCAATGTGCTCCCTGTGTCGCCATCCCCAGATTTCGCGTCCAACTCGTTCAGGTTCTTCTCAGCGTTGATGAGCAGTTCAGACAATCGAGAAATCGTTTCCCTTGTCGTGGGATTGTTCGAAGGAATTGGATCGATCGGAGTCAAGCCATCAGGCAAAGGCGCCACTTCTATTGGATCGATGGAATTGACGCCGGGCCAAGCCGCCAGATCAACACCAGCTTCAAGCGCCGATACATCGTCCTGATCTACAGGCAGTATGGATACGGAAAACCCGTGCATATCGAGCGACGTCATCATTGGTGCCGGACCAATGATACGGCGGGCGATCCCAGTCTCGCACAGGGCATGCGTGAGGACAGCCATTTCTAACGGTGTTGTGGAACCAAGGTTGTTGACCAACGCCACACAATCCCCAGAACCCACTCTTTGCTTTAGCTTCTCCACGACTGTGGACATGGCCGATACAGCATTCGAGAACTCCACCTGCTGTACTCCAG
The DNA here is from genome assembly GCF_059609725.1 of Ruegeria sp. YTSC199. Lineage (NCBI taxonomy): Bacteria > Pseudomonadati > Pseudomonadota > Alphaproteobacteria > Rhodobacterales > Roseobacteraceae > Ruegeria > Ruegeria sp. YTSC199. Next base: position 35,781 of record NZ_JBXWMF010000006.1, on the reverse strand, counting down.
GTTCGCCATGGATGCCCAAACCGAGTTCCGCTTTGCCGGGCGCAATCCTGTCCTCTTTCGGAGAACCCGGAACGGTGCAGGTATCCAGGCTCATACCGATGCTGACTACCTTGGCGATGGTGTGTCGTGCTACATTGGCAACCGTGCCCAGGTCAGCACCACTTTCTGCAAGCGCGCCTGCGATTTTGTGCACGAACAAAGTTCCTGCCACGCCGCGTGGTTGCGGTAGGTCAGGCAGGGCGATGTCATCGTCGACAACGACCATCTCTACCTTGCGGCCCAATGCACGGGCGCGTTCAGCAGCCAGGCCGAAGTTCAACCGATCGCCGGTGTAGTTCTTGACGATAAGCAAGCACCCGGCCTCACCCGTGACCGCAAGAATGCCTGCCAGAACCGCTTCGACTGACGGGGACGCAAACACTTCCCCGCATACCGCTGCAGTCAGCATACCGGCGCCAACAAAACCTGCGTGTGCGGGTTCGTGACCAGACCCGCCGCCGGAAACCAAGGCGACTTTCGACTTGTCCCAATCCGACCTGTAAACAACCTTGATGTGTGGGTATCCGTCCAACCGGGTGAGTTGCCCTCCGGAGGACGCCAGAAGGCCGTCTATGGCCTCTGTCACCAAGGTTTCTTTTGTGTTGAGGAACTGGGCCATGCTTTTGCTCCTTAATTCACTCGCGTGCCTGACGCGTCAAAATACAACGGGTTGTGAGGGCGGATTTTTATTACTTTTCCAGAGGGATAGTCCTGATGGACATCAATCAAGGTCACAACCGGGTGACCGTTTAAGTCCAGGTGCAGCCGCGTTTGATCCCCCAAATGCTCGGCACGTACCACACGCGCTTCACGGCCTTCGCCTTCAACGATGTTTTCCGGGCGAAGACCAATCTGCGGGCCTTTGTGGTCCCCTCCGAATAACTCGGATGGCAGGATATTGATCCGTGGCAGACCCAACCGGCTGGCAACGTAAACACTGCCGGGGTTTTCATAGATATCCCGGGGAGTACCGTACTGAACCAACCGGCCGTTTTCCAAAACACCGATATGCGTCGCCATTGTCATGGCTTCGACCTGATCATGGGTCACGTATAGTAAGGTTGATCCCAGGTCGGCTTGAATTCTCTTCAGTTCCACCCGCAGGTCCGCCCGAAGCTTGGCGTCCAACGAACTGAGTGGTTCATCCATCAGGAATATCTGGGGGTCACGCACCAGCGCCCGTCCGATTGATACGCGCTGCATTTCACCGCCAGACAGTTCGGTTGCTTTGTTGTCCAGCTTGTGCGGGATCTGGAGGATTTCCGCGACTTCGGCAACCTTCCTCGTGATCTCATCCTCTGGTGTCTTCAGGATCGGCGACCGCAGAGGAAATGACAGGTTCTCTCGCACTGTCATATGGGGGTAAAGCGAGTATTGCTGGAAGACCATCGCCACATCACGTTGGGCTGGTGTTTCTATTCCAACGTCTCGCCCGGCAATTCGCACAGTTCCTGAATCCAGTTTGTCTAGTCCGGATATCATCCTCAGAGTTGTTGTTTTTCCTGCGCCAGTCGGACCCAACAACACCACAAAGGCACCGTTGGGGATCGTCATCGAGATACCGTCCACCGCTTTGACACTGCCGAATGACTTCGAGATATTCTCCAACACGACTTCAGCCATTGCCTAGTACCTCGTCGTTCAGAGCGGACCTCAACGCGCGTCCGGTAGATTTTTCAAACAGGGTTACCGTGGGTGAGCGGAACTCCAATCCCACGGTCTCGCCGGGGTTAACGACTTCGCGCGCGTTAATTCGGGCTTTCAGTTCTCCGTTCGGGCTTTGCAGTGTCACGATCTGGGTGGTCCCCAGGTACTCGGCTGCCAGGACCTTGGCCCGGTATCCGCTAGCATCCGATAGAAAAACATGCTCGGGGCGGACACCAAAAACCAAGTCACCTTCCGCCCCTTCCATCAGTTTGGGAACTGCTTCGTCATGGCCATTCAGTCGAACCTTTTCCGAGCCGGGCTCGACCTTTCCCAGAAACGGCAGGAAGTTCATTGAAGGAGACCCAATAAAGTCCGCAACGAACATCGTAGCTGGTTTGTCGTAAATTTCCTGAGGCGTACCGAATTGCTCGATCACAGCGTTGTTCATCACCACGATCTTGTCGCCCATTTGCATGGCTTCCAACTGGTCGTGTGTAACGTAAACAGTTGTCGCCCCCATGCGATCATGAAGCGCGCGCAGTTCTTCGGCCATGTGCTCACGAAATTCTGCATCCAGAGCACCAAGAGGTTCGTCCATCATGAAGGCCTTGGGCTCACGGACAATTGCGCGCCCCAGCGCCACGCGTTGCCTGTCGCCGCCTGACAGTCCACCTACAGGGCTATCAAGTATGTCGTTTATCCCCAGAATTCCCGCGACTTCCTCCACTTTGGCTTTTACATCAGCTCGCGGCATTCCCTGCGATATCAACGGATAGCTGATATTCTTGCGCACGTTCATATGCGGATACAGCGCAAACATCTGGAACACGAAGGCAATGTCTCGCTCTGAGGGTGGCCGTTGGCTGATTTCTTCGCCGTCGAGGTAGATTTCACCCGACGTAGGAAGTTCCAAGCCTGCGATCATCCGCAGAGTCGTCGTCTTTCCGCAACCGGATGGCCCGAGCAGCATGAAAAACTCGCCGTCCTCGATCGTGAACGAGCTTTCACGTACAGCCGTGAAATCGCCGAACATCTTTTTTACGTTTTTGACTACGATCTGGGCCATTTCTACTCCGGGAAATGGCTGACGATGATGAACATGACGGTTCCGATCAGCGTGACAATGAAGGAATAGGTGAAGGCCCAAAGGACAAAAGGCTGCATCAGCATAAAGACACCCAGCGCGATTAGGATGGTCGCGACCATTTCCCATGGGCCGCGGCGGAGCCGCATCAATCCGGTAAGAAATTCGCTCATTTGCGCACGGCTCCGAATGTGATCCCACGCAGCAAATGTTTGCGCATCAGGATGGTGAAAATCATGACCGGGATCAGGAAGATCGTTGCGCCAGCGGCTACGGCAGGCCAGTCCAGACCGCCGATCCCGATGATGGTTGGAATGAAGGGTGGTGCGGTCTGCGCATTCGCAGATGTCAGCAGCACTGCAAATGCGTACTCGTTCCATGCGAAGATAAGGCAAAAGATGGCTGTCGAGGCTATTCCGGTCGCGGCTTGCGGCAGCACCACTTTGTAGAAAGCCTGAAACCGTGTGTAGCCATCTATGAGTGCGGCCTCTTCATACTCTCTTGGGATTTCGTCGATGAAACCCTTCAGCAACCAAACCGCCAAGGAAATATTCACGCCCGTATACAGCAAGATCATCCCCAAATGCGTGTCGCTCAACCCAAGATTTCTGAACATCAGGAAAATCGGGATGGCGACGGCGACAGGAGGCATCATCCTTGTACTGAGGATGAAGAACAGAAGGTCGTCCTTGAGCGGAACCTTGAACCTACTGAAGGCATAGGCAGCCAGGGTGCCAAGAAAGATACTCAGGAACGTTGATCCAAACCCGATGATAACCGAGTTCATAAAGCGCTCACCGAACTTGGAAGGCCCGACAATCACCATGTCGTATTGGCGCACGATCTCATCGGCCCAATTCTGTGGTGGGTTTGCTTCCAGAAACTCCTGCGTTTGTCGCGTGCGTGTGGTGAAAAGGTTAACATAGCCTTCTAGCGTTGGGTCAAAGACCACCTTGGGTGGGTAGCTGATCGCATCGGCAGGCGATTTGAAGCCAGTCAGCAAAATCCACACCAGCGGGATCATCGTAATCAGGGCATAAGTGATGACCAGAAAACCAGCAATCCATTTGGACCGGTTCGAAGGTTCGGTGACGGAAAAACTGCTCATCTCTGTTTCACCTTGTTCAGGGCTTTGACGTAGATCGACGCAAGGCCGAACACGGTGACGAATAGGATGATCGCATAGGCCGAGGCATAGCCGGTGCGCCACTTCTCAAACGCCTCCCGTTTGAGATTGATCGAAGTGAGTTCCGTTACAGAACCCGGCCCTCCGCCGGTTAACTGAACCACTAGGTCGAACATCTTGAAGTTCTCGATCCCACGAAACAGCACCGCGAGCATCAGGAACGGCAGCACCATCGGGATGGTGATTGTGAAGAACTGCCGCAGCTTGCTGGCTCGGTCGATCTCGGCGGCTTCGTAGATATAATCGGGAATGCTGCGCAGCCCGGCCAGACAGATCAGCATTACGAAAGGTGTCCACATCCAGGTGTCGACGATCACGATCGCCCAAGGCGCCAAAGTCACCGACCCCAGCATTTCAAAGCTCGACGGGTCTTTGCCGGTGAACCATGAAACGATGTAATTGAACAAGCCGATTTGCGGTTGGTAGAGGAACTTCCAGAAGTTTCCGACGACTGCAGGAGACAGCATCATCGGCAGTACGATGATCGTCGTCCACAGGTCATTGCCCTTGAACTTTTTGTTGATCAGCCACGCTAGCGTGAACCCGATCAACACTTGGAAAAAGATTGTCCAGAACAGGAAATGCGCCGTCGCCTGCATGTTCAGCCAGGTGTCCGAGTCGGTCAGGATACGCTCGTAATTCCTGAAGCCAACTTCTTTGACTTCACGCCCGATCCGGTTGGCCTTGTAGTTGGTAAAGCTCAGTTGGATGGTCCAGATCAATGGAAAGATGTTGATTGCCAGCAGTAGAAATATCGTTGGGGAGATGAATATCCAAGCGATCGCGCGGTCGGATAACCCCCGGATTTTTCGCGCAACTCGCTGGGGCGTTGCCTGCGCAACGCGATCTACGGTCCTGTCAGACATCTCTTTGCCAGTTCTTGTTGGTTTCGAACTCACGGAAGGGAGAAGGTGGAGCGGGTTCGCGCCCGCTCCTGCCGGCGTCCGGGCTACAGCTTGCCTTCGTCTTCGAAGACTTCCGTCCAATCTTCGATCAGAAGATCAAGCGCTTCTTGAGCTGTGCCTTGGTCGGCAACCACGTAGTCGTGGATGCGTTTCTGCATCGCCAAGAGTAGCTCCGCGTAAGCGGGCTCCTGCCAGAAGTCCTGCACCCCACCCATTGCTTCCAGGAAGTCACCGGCAAACGGTTGGCTATCTACGAAGCCAGGATCTTCCAGCACTGAGTTATGTGCCGAGTAGCCGCCTAGCTCCCACCATTTGGCCTGAACTTCCGGCTGCGCGAACCACTTAATGTACTCAAGTGCGGCGTCCTGTTTGTCAGAGTAGCTGACAACAGAAATACCTTGTCCGCCCAGTGTCGAGCCTGCCTGATTTTGCGGTGGGTTCACGAAGAAGTCGATCTTGTCACCACCAGTATTGGGGTCGGCATAGAGACCTGGGAAGAACGCGAACCAGTTCATAGCCATGGCGACCTGACCGGACTTAAAGGCGTCCAAGCTCTCACCCATGTAGGAGTTGGTGTATCCTGGAGGTGTCGCCGTTTTGTAGAATTCTTTATAGAACTCCAGAGCCTCAACCGCTTCCGTTGAGTTTACGGCGCCTTCCATATCATAAGAACCCGGAGTGTTTTCGTATTTGAAGCCCCACGGATAAAGCGCCCCGGTCACACCCATGGTGATCCCTTCCGAGCCGCGCTCGGTAAAGATTGCTGCACCATAGACTGTCTTGCCGTCGATCTCACGGCCCTGGAAAAACTGAGCGATCTGCAATAGTTCTTTCTGAGATTGAGGTTCGCGCAAATCTTGTCCAGTCGCCTCTTTGTATGCGGCTTGGATTTCAGGGTTTTCGAACCAGTCCTTACGATAGAACCAACCATTCGCGTCGCCCATCGCAGGCAGCGCGTAGTAATTTGGTGTGCCCTTGGGCCAGGTCGAATAGGCGTAAACTGTGGCAGGTGCGAAATCATCCATGCTGATGCCTTCAGCATCGAAGAAGTCGTTCAGTTGGACATAATGACCGTTTTCAGCCCCACCGCCGATCCATTGGCTGTCACCAATCAGCAGGTCGCAGAGCTTACCACCGGAGTTCAGTTCGTTCAGCATCCTGTCCGCAAAATTTGGCCAAGGAACAAATTCGAAATTCATCGTGTGGCCGGATTCAGCTTCGAATTCCTTTGATAGCTCGACAAGCGCGTTGGCCGGGTCCCATGCAGCCCAACATAGCGTCAGATCTTCAGCATTTGCCTTGGTAGAAAGAGTAGTAGCGGCAAGGACTATTGCGCTGGCCGAGGCCAGTTTTGTGTAAGTCATCCATTCCTCCCTTTTTTGCGCCGTCAATCGAGGATGTGCGAATCGCGGCATACATCCAAGGCTATTTGAGGTACGCACCTCAAGTCCAGAAATTTTTGAGGTCCGTACCTCAAGCGACCAGAGAAGGTCGCTAATTATGCTTCTGAGTTGTTGATTTTTAGCGAAATTGTTTATTGGCTTTGATGCGCATGTATTTTCAGCAGCGAGGCATTAAATGGCCATATCGACTAATATTGGCGCAGCCCACAATCGCTGCCATCATGTGGCCAACAAGTTTAGGAACCCGTTTCAGACGCGCTCACAGATTATTTGGTCGATACCTTTGAGAATTGGAGTTAGCGTCAAACAGCACGGACCACGTTGGATCGCGCGTTACTCGTTTGGTCAGGTACAGACATATGAACAACCTCTCTATCGTCCGAATAAACCGCTACCCAATTAAAGGCTTGAGTTCCGAGCCTTTGCAAACCGTGACGCTGCAAGCAGGAGAGGGCCTTCCAGGTGATCGCTTGTTCGGATTTGCTCGATACAACTCCGGTTTCGACGTGCAGGACCCTCAGCCACTGCCGAAAGATCGTTTTGTCGTTTTGTTGAATGAGGCTGCATTGGCAGGCATTCAGACTAGTTTTGATGTTAGGACCCAAGATCTTGAGATCAAAGCGAACGACAAGACACAGCGCTTCAATATGCGAATACCTGAAGATCGGATGAATGCGGTAAGTTTCCTTGCCTCAGAGATAGACTTAAAAGATCCCGAACCGCCAAAGTTCGTCTCGTCTTCTCCTCATCGGTTTACAGATGTGTCTGTGGTATCGCCGAAAATGATGAACGCGATATCCGTTTTGAACCTGGCCTCTGTGGAAAAGTTGGGTGAACAACTGAACGCAGAAATCCACCCAGCGCGCTTCCGAGCGAATATCGAGATCGACGGTTTACCTTCGTTTTCTGAGCTGGATGCAGTTGGATCAGTCCTAAGATTTGGCGATGTCGAGTTAAAGATACTCTCACGCACGAAAAGGTGTGCGGCCACTGAAGTGAACCCGGAAACGGCCGAGCGGGACTTGAAGATACCCTACCTTATTCGGAAGTTGATGGGCCATATGGATATGGGCGTCTATGTCGAGGTGGTTAATGGTGGAACGCTAACAATCGGTCAAACTGGGGAAGTACTCGCTTGAACGTTGCCCCCGCCAAAGTGGTTTTTCTAGGAGCCTTGGGCCACGTTCCTTGAAGTGAATAAAGTCTACTCTTATGCTAGTTTTTTCCAGGTCGCAGCCGAAACTGGAAGGAACCACCGGAGTTCACAAACCAACAGGTGACGTTATCTGGCGAGTTCAACAGCGGTCGCTTTGGGCTCATTGCAGACATCGGCCGCCTTGCGGGACAATCCCGACGTTGAGTACTTTGCGCTCAATCAGGAAAGAAGCGGGACACTCAGGCAAACGAGATGAACGGTTGTGACAGATTGGAAAGTTGCTTTTCGCAGCCAAACCTTCGTATGTTGTTGGCAAAGATCGAGGGCATATCCGCTTTCGAAGCCGAACGCAATCGGCACCATACGACAGCTCTACACCGTTGAGGAAACATAAAAAAAGAGGTTGGACCGATGATCGGTCGAATAACCCTCAAGAGGATCTTAATCTCGCTATCAATCGGAGCAACTGGTCCCGTCGTCGCCGAGGCGCCAGATGCAAGGGCCGCTATTTCGTCCGGATCGGTTGATATCGTCGCAATTTTCAATGCGACCTGTGCTTCTGGATGGACGTCTGCTGCAAGCTTACGGGAGAGCTTTGAATCTCAAGGCTTCACCACTGATTGGCAGAATGACACATACGGTTACTTTACCCGCATCGGCTTTATGGCGAACTATCACATCTATCCAGGCAGCTGGAACTGCATCGTGTCCGCGGAGAGAGCTGTGCCCCCCGATCTGTGTGAGAAATTATCATCAGATGGTATTGAAGTGAGTGCACGGCTGCCCGATGGAACCTGTGTCGCCAATATACCAGAGCATGGCCTGACCGTGTTGGTTCGAAATATCTGTCCGGATTCGTCGCCAGGAGCTTGCACTTGGATGCAAGCTACACTGACTTCGGATCGGGAATGCCGCGTCGATGAGAATGTTGATTTGGCCTCTTTCACCCAAGGTTTACTGAACACGAATTAGTTGGCATTGACCGGTCATCAGGTCGATGGAGGAAAACTTCCCTAGAGACTTTTGTCTGAATGCATGCACTGCAGCACAGAGAGATCGGTTAAAGTATTTGAAAGAAGCAGGTTTGGTCATTCGCAAACGCTACAGCGACCGCCCTGCCCCGCTCAAGAAAAGTTAATCTGACAAGACCTTCTAAGCTGTTCTGGTTTCACGTCTTTATCCAGACTCCTTGGGGTGCGGATAGAGAAAGTTAGCTTTGCAAGAACTTGTTCATAACAGCTCCAACTCATCTGCAACTTAGGCGACCTACACTTTAGGTTGGTCAACCATAGTTTCCAGCCAATAGAACTAGCGACAAAAACAACGGTTTTGCCTCACGCTTCATCAACGTACGCGATAAGGGCAGCTTCGCAACCATTCTGCCAAACCATATCGAGCCACTTAGAAAACGAACTGGAAAATGGTTTGGCATCCTTTAAGTCGCCGTAAATTCGACTTTGTTCGAGCCAGACCGACGGGTTTGACTTAGCGGCAAGGGCGGCCTCACTCAGTTTATCCCAAATCGGATCGTTCGCCTCGATCACACTCCCATCTTCGCGCGTACCTGCGCACATGCGTGCCCACAGTGCTTCGACCAGAGCCAGGCCAGTAACGGAACGCCCTGCTTTCAACTGGTCTTGCAAGACCGGCAAAACAAAACCTGTGTGACGCGCCGAACCGTCGAAAGCCACTCGTCGGGTGGTGTCCACAATCCGTGGATTTGAGAACCTGCTTTCAACGAGGCTTACATACTCTTCCGGGCTTTTCCCTGAAACCGATGAAACTGTCGGCGCGATCTCTGTTCTTTGAACTTTACCAAAGAATTGCGAAATTGCCGGGTGCCTCATACATTCGGAAATCGTTTGTAGCCCTAAGACCTCACCAACATTGGCGAGAACTTGATGCCCGGCATTGAGGATGCGGATTTTCACAGTTTCGAACGCGTGAACGTCATCAGTGAAGATTGCGCCAACCTCGTTCCAATCCGGACGCCCTGCACAGAAATTATCTTCAATCACCCATTGGCGATAGGCTTCGTGCGTAACGACGGCAGCATCATTGATGCCAAAGTATACGGCAAGCGCAAGTTCGCTTGGTCCGGTGGAAGGAGCGATACAATCCACCATCGAATTCGGAAAGGTCGCATTGGCTTCGATCCAATCGGCGAGAACAGGGTCGGACATGCGAGCCATCGAAATAACGGTTTGCCGAAGGACGTCACCGTTGCTCTGCAGATTGTCGCAGCTCAGCCCGGTGAAGGGCGCATGCCCTGCATCGCGTCGCAGGCGAAGTGCGGCCACGATGGCACCAAATACGGTGCGCGGCTTTAAAGGGTTAATTGCGTCGTGTTGGACGTCGGGGTGGTTGGCGTCAAACCCCTTGGTGACCGGGTCAATGTAGTACCCGCTTTCTGTTACGGTCATAGAAACGATGCGAATGGCCGGATCCGACATCGTGTGAATGAGCTCTCTATTGTCATCTTCAATAGGCAAATAGTCGATCATTGACCCTATGACCTCCGCAGAGATTTTATCCGGGTCGAGTTCAATCAGGGTCGTGAGGCAATCCTGGTTGAGAAGTTTCTCTCGCATTACCGCATCATAAGGGCGTACGCCCGCTCCTATGATAGCCCAATCCTTGGCTTTGCCCTGTTGCATCAAACGGTGCAGATACCAAGCCTGATGCGCGCGGTGGAAATTGCCGACGCCTACGTGCAGGATGCCGGGTTTCAGCGCAGCTCGATCATATCTTGGGCATTCGACAGTCAGTTGATCGAGTGTCGCATTCGAAAGGGAGATCAGCTCATCCATTGCCCACCATCCACGTTGTAAGTTTGTGCGACGATGTAGTTCGCCGCATCGCTGGCCAGAAAAACAGCCATGCCGGTCAAATCGTCCGGGGTGCCCATGCGCCCATAGGGTACGGCGGCATCAACTTCTTTTTTCTTTTGTCCGGGTGCCTTGTTTTCATATTCGGCAAAGAACGCGTCTACGCCGTCCCAGTGCTCGCCATCGACGACACCCGGAGAAATGGCATTCACGTTTATGCCGTGACGGATCAGGTTCAGCCCCGCAGATTGAGTCAGGCTGATGACCGCTGCCTTTGTTGCGCAATAGACCGCAACCAGCGGCTCGCCGCGCCTTCCGGCTTGGCTTGCCATGTTGATGATCTTGCCACCTTTTCCACTCTCGATCATGCACCGGGCTACGGCCTGCATCGTAAAGAGTGTACCCGCAACATTGATGTCAAAGACGCGCCGGTAGTCATCGCGTTCGATTTCAACAATCGGGGCGGCCGTGAAAAGTGCGGCATTATTAACAAGAATATCGATATGACCGAACTCCGCCAATGTCTTTGACACGGCATTGTCGATGCTGACCTGATCGGTCACATCCAAAGCAACTGCGATTGCATTTTCGCCAAGTACTGCAGCGCTTTGGCGGGCACCATCGATGTTGATGTCAGCGATGGCAACCCGAGCGCCTTCATTGACGTATGCCTCCGCAAAGGCCCGCCCGATTCCTCGGGCGGCGCCTGTTATCAGGGCTGTTTTTTCAGCCAATTGCATTATTCGACCCTCAGACCTTGAGCGTCGAACTTGTGCAGTTTGTCCATTTGCGGAGTCAGATAGATTGTGTCGCCGTGCTTGGCCTGGATATCACCGGTAATCCGCACGGTGACCATGTCAGCGAGACCCGTATCATGCACGTGTATGAAAGTGTCCGAACCCAGATGCTCTGCTACTCCAACGACGCCTTTCCACACCCCTTCAGTCGTGCTGACATCCGTGTGCTCGGGGCGAATGCCAATTGTGGCCGCTCCGTTCTTCTCGGCCTCAGCGCCTTTGATCAGGTTCATTTTCGGAGATCCGATGAAGCCTGCGACAAATTCGTTGCGTGGGGTGTGATAAAGCTCTAGCGGCGAACCCACCTGCTCGATCACGCCGGCACGCAAAACAACGATCTTGTCTGCCATGGTCATGGCTTCGACCTGATCGTGGGTGACGTAGATCATTGTCGTCTTAAGCCGCTCGTGTAGTTCACTGATTTCAAGCCGCATTCCAACGCGTAGGGCCGCGTCGAGGTTGGACAGAGGTTCGTCAAAAAGGAAGGCGGCTGGCTCCCGTACAATGGCTCGGCCGATTGCCACGCGTTGCCGCTGACCACCCGACAACTGCCCCGGACGCCGATCCAGATAGTCGGTGAGGTTCAACGCCTTTGCAGCTCCTTCAATCCGGCGGTTTTGCTCGTCCTCATCGATCCCCGCCATTTTCATCGGGAACGCAATGTTTTTGCGCACCGACATGTGTGGGTACAGGGCGTAAGACTGAAAGACCATTGCCAAGCCGCGCTTGGCGGGGGGCACGTCAGTCGCATCAGAGCCATCGATTTCGATGTGACCTGTTGTGATGTCTTCGAGTCCCGCGATCAGGCGCAACAATGTGGATTTACCGCAGCCCGAAGGCCCGACAAAAACTGTGAACTCGCCGTCTCCAATCGTGAGGTCCAGAGGCGGAATGACTTGAACGTCTCCGAAGCTTTTGGTCACTTGGTTGAGTTTGATTTGTCCCATTGGTCAAGTTCCTTATTTGACGGCGCCGAAAGTCAGGCCGCTGACAAGTTGTTTCTGGCTGAACCAGCCAAGAATGAGGATTGGCGCAATGGCCATGGTTGAAGCTGCACTGAGTTTGGCAAAGAACAGGCCTTCGGGGCTGGAGTAGCTGGCAATGAAGGCCGTCAGCGGAGCCGCGTTGGCTGCTGTAAGGTTCAGTGTCCAAAACGCCTCATTCCAGGCCAAAATGAAGTTCAGCAGCAGGGTTGAAGCTATGCCGGGAATTGCCATTGGTGTGAGGACATGGAGGATCTCCTCCTTCAGCGTCGCACCATCCATTCGGGCCGCTTCAAGGATCTCACCGGGGATCTCCTTGAAGTATGTGTACAGCATCCAAACAATGATCGGCAGGTTCATCAACATGAGGATGATGACCAGCGCTCCCCTGCTGTCGAGGATGCCAAGTTTGATGCAGATCAGGTAGATGGGGTACAGAACCCCAACAGCCGGGAGCATTTTGGTGGACAGCATCCAGAGGAGAATGTCCTTTGTGCGATTGGAAGGAACGAATGCCATCGACCATGCCGCCGGGACCGCTACGATAATACCCAGTATTGTCGAGCCACCGGCGATTATGATCGAGTTCCAGAGGAACCGGGCATAGTTCGACCGCTCCATGACAGCTGAGTAGTTTTCAAGCGTCCAGTCGAATGCCAGGAACACCGGAGGGTCAGCGATCGCAGTGGCTTCGGTTTTGAAGCTGGTCAGAACAGTCCAAAGGATCGGGAAAAAGATCAGCAGTCCAACACCCCAAGCGGCGGCTGTATTGATGATCTTACGTTGTTGAGTTACTGCGCGGGCCATCTTTTCCTCCTCACGCGTCCAGGTTCTTGCCAACGATGCGCATCAGGAAGATCGCAACGATGTTGGCGAGAATGATTGCGTAGACACCACCGGCGGAACCGAGGCCAACGTTCTGACTTTCGAGAACTCGCTGGAAAATCAGGTAGGTCAGCGTACGGGTGCCAAAGGCGCCTCCGGTCGTGACAAAAATTTCTGCAAAGATTGCCAGTAAGAAGATCGTCTGAATAAGAACCACGATCGTAATTGCCCGGCTGAGGTGCGGCAGAGTGATGTAGCCAAACCGCTTCAGCGGTGGCGCACCGTCCATTTCGGCGGCTTCCAACTGTTCTCCGTCCAGAGACTGGATTGCGGTCAAAAGGATCAGCGTCGCAAACGGCAACCATTGCCAGGAAACGATCATGACGATTGAAGGCAGCGAAGCCTCAGACAGCCACGCGATCGGCTCGGCCCCGAAAAAGCGCCAAAGATGGGCGAACAGACCGTTCACCGGATCCATGAACATGTTCTTCCACACCAGTGCCGAAACCGTTGGCATGACAAAGAATGGTGCGATGACCAGAATGCGGACGACACCTTGCCCCCACATTGGCTGGTTCAACAAGATTGCCAACAAGACGCCAATGATCACGGTGATCAACAGAACCCCACCAACAATGGTAAGGGTTGCCACCACCGACGGCCAGAACGCGCTGGAGCTGACAAAGCGAACGTAGTTGTCGAAACCGACCCACCCAAGGTCTCCGCCACGCAGCGGAAGGTATTGTTTGAATGAGAAAATGAGAGTCATGATCAAAGGCACGAGCATCCAGCCGAGGAGCAAGATGACCGCTGGGGCCATCATTAGCCGCGCCGCTGATCGGGAGTGTTTAGTAGCCATCGGGCATACCTCCTCTGTTGATTGCCATAAGGCTATCTTAAACAGTGCAAAGTTTTTGATAATTGATGGCGTCTCGGGAAACACTTGGGAGAAGAGTGTTACCCGAGACCGGTGAAGCGTTTAGCGGTAGCCAGCTGCTTCCATAGCGTCGTTCGTCAGCGCCTGAGCTTTGGCAAGCGCCTCATCAACGGTCTGCTGACCAGCATAGACTGCCGAGAATTCTTGGCTCACTTCGGTTGCGATGCCCGCGAATTCCGGGATCGCCACAAACTGGACACCAACATACGGAACCGGCTTAACTGACGGATTTGTCGGGTCGGCTGCGAGAATTGAATCCAGCGTCTTCTGGGCGAAGGGAACTGCCTGGTAATCGGGGTTTTCGTACAGCGAGGTACGCGCACCCGGAGGTACGTTTGCCCATCCTTCATTTTCGGCGACAAGTTCAATGTAGTCTTTTGACGTCGCCCATTCGATGAACTCTTTTGCCGCGGCTTCCTTTTGCGTTCCGGCGGGTACTGCAAGCGCCCATGCCCAGAGCCAGTTTGCCTTCTTGTCGACACCTTCGCTATTCGGAGCGAGCGCGAAGCCAACCTTGTCGGCTACGGTTGAGTCGTCAGGATTGGTTACGAACGATGCTGCCACGGTGGCGTCAATCCACATGCCACACTTGCCCTGCTGGAACAGGTTCAGGTTTTCATTGAATCCGTTGGTCGCGTAACCATTGGGGCCAGATTCCTCCATCATACCGACAAAGAAGTTGAGGGCATCTGCCCATTCTGGCTGATCGAACTGAGCATTCCAGTCTTCGTCAAACCAACGGGCCCCGAATGAGTTCGCGGTCACTGTAATAAAGGCACCGCCCTCACCCCAGCCGGCTTTTCCGCGCAAGCAAATACCGTTGATGTCATTGTCACGGTCAGTCATTGCCGCTGCCGCTTCACGGATGAATTGCCAGGTCGGCGCCTCTGGCATTTCCAGACCGGCCTTCTCCATCAGATCGGTGCGGTACATGATCATCGAGCTTTCGCCGTAGAACGGCGCCGCGTACATAGTGCCATCGTGACTCAAACCGGCGCGCATGGCTGGCAGGATGTCATCAGCGTCATACTCGGCTGAAAGATCGTCCAGCGCGACCAGCCATCCATTAGCACCCCAAATCGGTGTTTCGTACATGCCAATCGTCATAATGTCGAAAGAACCGCCCTTAGCGGCGATGTCGGTGGTGACACGCTGGCGCAGTACGTTTTCTTCCAATGTGACCCACTCCACCGTGTGACCGGTCTTATCGGTAAAGTCCTGGGTCAACCCTTGCATGCGAATCATGTCGCCATTGTTCACGGTGGCGATGACAAGATTCTCTGCTATTGCGCCACTTGTAGTGACGAGTGTCATTGCCGTCGCCGCATATAGAGCTTGTTTGAATGACATCCTAATTCTCCTCCTCGTTGGATGATAGCTTCGACCTTAGTCAAAATCACAACGCGAAGTCAATTAAAATTTTACGCGCGTAAATTTAAGAGTGACTGCGCATTCACAGATCCTTAGGCCGACTCCCGCATGATCAAACGGCCCTCAAACAGTTTTTCCTGCCTTTCCGACGGGACTTCTCCCTTCTCGAACCATGCAAACAATGTGGACACCGACCAATTCGCGATAGCTTCGTAATCTTGCGCGATTGTCGTCAGAGGGGGGCAAGTAAATCTGGAAAACGGGTGATCGTCGTGGCCTGCAATCCTGAGGTTACATTCCGGACCATGACCAACCTTAAAGCCAAGGTCATAGGCGGCTGACAAAAGACCAATTGCAAAGCGATCATTGCTGCACAGGATCGTGTTAGTGCTGAATGCTCCCTCGGACAAAAGCCGGCCCCCTTCAACTTTTCCAATTTCCTCGAAGTCCCAGCCTTCTCCGTTTACTCGAAAAATGTTTGGCGTTTTACCGTGCCGCTCCATGCTTTCGATATAGGCTTGTCGGTGTTTGTTGGCATTCGGGTTCAGAGGTTTCTTCATTTCGAAAAAGCAAGGCGGCTCACCGCTGCGGCAGAGGTACTCAACCATTAAGTCAACACTTTGAAAATGATCGGTACCAACAAATGCCCGTCCGACATCATGCATGTTGGCATCAAACAAGACGACCGGAATATCCGCATCAAATGCTTTTACGGCGTCTGTATCAGACAGCCTGCCGAACGGTGCCAATAGTACACCCGCAGGTTTGAGGGATCTGAGCGAGTTAAGATTGTCTCGCTCCATGTCCGGATTACCGTGCGAGCTGAGCAAAATCGGGCTGTAACCGGCCTCAATGCATGCAAGCTCCACACGTCTGCCGATCTCGGAAAAGAACGGGTCAGCTAAGTTAGGTACTACAACGCCAATGTTCTTGGTTGTGCGCCTGTTTTGGTTCATCGCGAAGACATTCGGATGATAATCATACTCTTCCAGCGCTGCTTCGATCTTTTTTCTTGTGGAAACGCGCACGCTTTCAGGATCGTTGAAATACTTCGAGACTGTAGGTCGAGAAATCCCACTGATGGCTGCAAACTCTTCCATATTTCGGATTTTACGTTGCAAATTTTTCCTCACACCAAATTGTAACATGTCGCGCGACAACTTTTGTCAAATTTAGTAATGAAAGACCTGCTGTGTCAAGTTAGCCTCGAAGAGGGACATTCTGCTGATGCCTTTCGTGCGACGACGCCGGAGCACTATGATATCTCACTTGGAAGTGGTCTATCCAAAGTAGCCAACAAAGTATTCCGAATAGGTCACTTGGGTGATTTCAACGATCTAGGGTTGATGGGCACTTTGTCTGGCGTAGAAATGGGACTCGTCAAAAGCGGCATGCCTCACAGCAAAGGTGGCGCTCAGGCTGCATTGGAGTAACTCAAGGTCGCGTAACGCTGGACAGAGTCTCCAAAAACTCAACCAGGTCTGCGATTTCCTGCTCGGACAAATTCAGTTCAGAGAGTATGGCTTCGCCATCGGCGTGAAGCCTTTCTATGTCAATTTCGTTATAGTGTCGGACCACGGCGTCCAGATCATTTAGGCTGCCGTCATGCATGTACGGGGCGGTTTCGGCCACGCCTCGCAGACTGGGCGTACGAAAGGTCCCAAAATCAGAATGGCTCCTGCGCACATTTCGAACCGCCCATGCACCTTGCTTGTCCGGATCGTCATTCCAGTCGCCGTCCAGTGTGTATGCGCTTAAGAGCAAGAAGTTCAGCCCTCCGAACCGGCCTTCGTCGACTTCGGTTTCACTCAGAAAATATGGCACGCCCGCGTCGTGGAATTCGTTGTTGGAAAATCTCGGGCCATTGTGGCAGAGCGCACAGTTCCCGCGCCCTAAGAAGAGCTGAAGGCCTCGCTGGGCAGCTTCGGGGTAGTTCGCAGCCTCTTCTAGATTACCGCGCTCCAAAGCATCCCGAAAATCGTCAAATTGTGTCCGCTCTGTTACTAGCGTTTCCAGATAAGCTGACAGAGTTTTAGCAGTGTTTACCAAGACCTGCTCCGGGTCTTGGCTTTGAACATCGCCAAAAATGACCTCAAAATCTTCAATATACGCACTCTCGGAAATGGCTCTCATTAGGCTTTCTTTGCTGTGCGCCATCTCTTGTTCTTCGATGATCGGATGCAAGCTGGCTGCCCAAAGATTATCGCTCTTTCCGCCCCACCCGTACCATCGCAGACCAGCAAGATCCCGCAGTGATGGTGTATTCCGATCTATCAGAACGCGACCGAATACACGCGGCTCGGACGTGGTAAACGCCTGCTCGGGGTCGTGACAACTTGCACAAGCAAACGCACCGTCTACAGACAACACAGGATCGTTGAAGAAGGCCGCGCCCAGCGCAATCGCTCGTGGATCGTTTGAAACCCTGTTGCTTTGATCAGATTGGAATGATGGTGGCCACGGCCCGAAGGACAGCGTTTGCTGGATTTCATCTTCTGACAATAGGACTTCTGCACGCACCGAACTCGTCAGGACGACTAGCGCAGCTGTCACCCACAACTTCATTTCAGCGCAATATCAGAAGTGTAGGATACCGTTTGCCCGTTGAAATCGATGTCCAATTGTAGCGTCCACAATCCCGGCATGTGAAACAGCATATTATCGACACGGAACACGCCGTCGCCCATCACGGTTACCTTGGGAGCGTAGTTCATCCCATGTTGGTGAGCAGGCATGATTGCATCGACACGCATATCACTCACGATAGCTTCATTGCAGACCGTGACTAGTATTGAAAACGGTTGAGCCAACGGAATTTCGTTGACAGCCACATGCACCGCAGGCGCGTTCTGAGTTTCCGAACCCATCCGTTGCCCCGTCGCCTCACAAGCGACGGCCGCGCCGGAAGATGCCAAAAACCAGACAATCCAACGGATCATTCTGATGCCAACAGACGCTCTGCGTTGGCATATGCGATGTTGTCCGCGATCTGGTCTGGAAGCAAATCCAGCCATTCGCGTGAAAAATCTGCGTGCGGGCCAACGTAGTACCAACGTTCCGGTGCAAAGGTATCTGTACCGACCATAAACCGATCAGGATGCGCTTCGAACGCAGCTTGCCAATCCGGGTCGATGTGGCCTCGTGAAACCATGTCGGAACGAAATGCCAAATCCGCCCAAAGCCTAGGATAGGTATCTAGAGCATCGACAACACTAGCCGGGTCGTCAAAACCAGAATGGGCCCACAACACCCGAGCTTCTGGCCAGGTTTCGAAGATCAGGTCGACGGCATCGCGATCGCCGTGGTGGTGCAGAACCAGGTTCCGTTCCTTTGCCAGTGCGATCATACGTTGGATAACCGGCGTTTTGATGTCGTCCCCGTATGCGTGAAATTCACCGATGGCTTCGTAGTCGTTCTCGGCCAGATTTGCTTCGAGATAGTCGATTACAGTTCCATCGTGCATCCAGGTGTTGATCTCACCGCGACGACGGTAAGGGCGCAGTGCCGGAACAACGATATCTGGTGCTGCGGCCAACAATAGTTGAGTGCCATTGTCATCCGAGCTGGAAACCAGGGCTTTACGAACGCCCGCGTCCCGGAGGATTCTGGCCACCTGTTCTGGAGGAACCAGTTTGACGGCATCGTGGCTGTAATGAATATGCGCGTCGAAGATCGGGCGCTCTTCTGCAATGGCGTTACTGCAAAACAGCGCAGCACCTAAAATGAAGATACGTTTGAGCACCTCAAGCCTCCTCAATATCGTTCAGACTCTGGCAAGCGTCACGTCGAAATGCACGTGCAAGAAAGGTTCGGTGATTTTACCGGAGAGCTCCATACCGTCGGGAAACTCCGACGCGGGCCGTTCAACATAGGTCATCACCAGATCGTCCCGAACACCGAATACCGTGTCCTGATCCAGATAGGGATCGTCGTCCGGGAATATCTCGGTCACCAAAGATCGGTAGCCGGGGGCTTTGACGATGTAGTGCAGATGCGACGGTCGCCAGGGATGGCGACCACACGCCCGCAAGATGTCTCCGACGGGCCCATCCGATGGCACCGTGTATTCGACTGGTTTGACTGTGGTGAACGCATATCTGCCATCCTCTCCGGCTGTCATCAGGCCATGAAAAGAATAGGTGTCCTGTTCTTTATCCTGGCTTGCATACATTCCATTTGGTGCCGTCTGCCAGATGTCGAGCTCTGCACCGGCAATCGGATTACCCTCGGTATCCCGGATCTCACCTTCTGCAAGGAGGACCGGCCCGCCGTAGTGACGTTTCATGTCGCCACCGTATGGCAGTGGCGGTGCGCCGGAGACGTGAAATGGGCCTAATACAGACGAACTGGTCGCGTCTGCACTGGAATGTAGCATGTCCACCAATGAGGACAGGCCCAACACGTCCGAGGCCAGCACGAACTCATGCCTGTCCTCGGATTCCACGGCAGCACATCCCTCCAGAAACGCAATCCCGGCGCGCCACTCGTCATGCGTCAGGTTGGTTTCCCGCGCGAAGTCGTGGAGGTGTTTGACCAGGGAGCCCATGATTTCACGCATCCGTGGATCGGAATCTTCGGACAGATAACCCATGAAGACGTCGGTGATATTGTCTTTGGTGACAGAGCGCATCTTGGCCTCCTTAAATCAGGGCAAGGCTGAGGATCGGGAACTCGATGAGAATGAACAGGACGATCAGCATCACGAACGCAAAGGGAAGCGCGCCCATGAACACGTCCTTAAGTGATATCCGGTCATCGTTGATCGTGGATTTGATAACAAAGCAAGATATGCCTAGCGGCGGAGTCAAAAGCCCGATCTCAGCTCCGACCACTGTGATGATCCCAAACCAGATCAGCGACATATCCAGCGCTTCGGCCATAGGCAGGAACAACGGTACAACGATCAGAATGATCGAAGCTGTGTCGAGCAATGTTCCCAGAAACAGCATCAACAGAACATAGAGCAGCATGATCGACCAAAAGGACGCGGAATTCCCCGCAAGTAAGTCTTGCAACTGATTGGGCAGCCCGGCCAGTCCCAGCATACGACTATAGATCGACGCCGCAGTGATCAGGAACAGGATCGCCGCAGTGATGTGACCGGTTTCCAGCAATGCGTCCCAGAACGCTCTTGGAGTCATGGACTTGCGCACGACTGCAATGATCAACGCGACCAGTGCCCCGGCTGCACCAGCCTCGACTGCAGTTAGCCACCCAGTGTAAATTCCGCCAAGCACCACCGTGATGATGAACAACGTTGGTAGGGTTTTGGATGCGATCTCGCGCCCTGACATCCATTCGGTGTCTTCGACAACGCGGCCACCGACGAATGCTGGGGTGAAGCGACCCATAACCCAAATCGCGCCGACATAAGCGATTGCCAACATGATTCCGGGAATGACCCCCGCAAGGAACATGTCCCCCACAGATTGCTCTGCGACAAAGGAATAGATGATCAGCATCGCCGAAGGCGGGATGATCATTCCCAATACAGAAGACCCGGCGACCACGCCAACAGCAAAGCGCGGGTTATAGGCCTGCGCCATCATCTGCGGTACTGAGACTTTGGTGAAAACGGATGCGGAGGCTATTGACGACCCGGTCACTGCAGCAAAGACGGCGTTCGCTCCGACTGTGGCCATACCTATACCGCCTTTGACTTTGCGAAACCGCATGGTCATGACTTCGTAAATGTCCCTGCCCAACCCGGCCTTTGAAACGATGAGCCCCATGAAGGTAAACAGCGGAATGGTTGCAAAACTGTATTCCATCGCACTGTCGCCGACTGCCACTTTGAGCAAGTTCAGCGCGAGCGTGAAATTGTCCCGCATCAGCCAAATCGACACGAACGAGACCACACCCAGAGCGATAGGTATGTAAACGCCCGCGTAAATCAGAAAAACGATTGCAATGACCGAGATCAGGCCAATCTCAATCGGCGTCATTCTGCGGCCTCGTCATGCTCTGGGGTGCGAATAAGTTGCGGGCGGTCCTGCGCCGTGACGACCTTGAGCAGGAAGATCACGCAGGCAAGCGCAGTACCGCACGCGATGACCAGTTTGACCGGCCACCATGGCAATGTGAAAAGACCTGGCACTCCGAAGTAGTCCTGCGTCTCCCACATATGAAGAAATTCTGGAAAGGTCACATAGGCAATCAAAGCCATGAAGATTGCCGAGATGGCGTTGATGATGCGCCTCAGGTTGGCCGTCAGGCCGGGGCGGCGATGGTGCAGAAGGTTCAGGAAGCCGTCAGATCGCGTCAGCCGGTCCACTCTGACAACGTCCGCCAATTGCAGAAAAACGATCATCACGACCGAGAATTGCACCATCTCGTAGGTTCCGCGCAGAGGGGCAGAAAACAGACCGCGCGCAACGACATCCACGTTTAGGATAACCACCAACGCCAGCACGACAAGCGTACCCAAAGCGTTGGCAGCGATTGCAAGCGAATTGGCAACCCGCGACAGGACAGCAACAGCAGTCTTCAGCATGTAAGACCCCTTTTCTCGGGTCGCCGGATGGTTATTCGACCGTCCAGTCGCGCACCCCTGTGAAACCGGCATCCTGAAGTTTGCCGAGATACGCCGCCAGCATATCCGTGCCCTGCTCGCCGTTTTCGTTCAGCGTTGCGGCCCATTCCTGCGCAACATTGGGCATCGCATTTGCCCACGCAGCACGATCCTCGTCCGAGATTTCAACGATCGATCCGCCAGCTTCGACAAAGGCATCTCGTGACGCTGCAGCTCGATCCATCGCAATGCCTGCCACATGGTCACGGTAGTCGATAGCTACCGATTGGAGTACGTCTTTGACCTCATCGGGCAGACTCGCCCAGTAATCGGCGTTGACAGTGACTGTCTTTGTATTCACCGCACCAAGGTCCGCCTTCAACATGTAAGGGGCCACTTCGACGATCTTGAACGTCTTGGAAGCTTCGGGCCAAATCATCACGCAATCGACAAGGCCAGTTTGAACCATGTTGTAGAAATCTGTGAGGCCACCGCGAACGCCAGCCGCGTCCTTAATACCCTCAAGATAACGCAGGTTCAGGCCGGCACCCGCGATCTTGCGTCCTTCAAGGTCTGCAACTGTCCCGATCGGTTCTGAGCAGAACATTTGATATGTGTCGAGAACAACGCCCGTCGCCAGGTAAACCTGATTTTGCGCGGCGAACTCATTCTGCATGGCCGGGTATTCTCGCGCGATTTCGTCAACCGCCTTGGCCACTGCGCGGGCATCCGACGCGACGAATGGTGTCGATCCCGAAATCCCCTGACTAGGCAGCTTGGACGAATGGAAGATGGTTGTGACGATACCAATGTCCCCCAAACCCAGCTGTACGCCTTCCAGAACACCTTTGGGTTTTACAATTGAGCCGCCATAATTCTCCTGCCAGTTCATCTTGTAATTACCGGACTCAGCCAACCGCTTGTCCACTTCGGGAATAAAGAAGTTTGTGAATTCTTTGACCCACAAGGCCCGATCCGGGTAACCATCAATTACGACAGCTGAAATGGTCTCTTCTGCTGCGACTGACAGCGCCATGGCGCTTGCCACGGCAGCACCCAGCAGACTGCGCTTGGTCCAGTTTTTCATTGTCTCTCCTCCCAGAAAATTTGATCTTGTTGTCCTTTATTTGTTCGCGTGACCCCCGGCTGTCAGTCAGATTCACACCTACCGATTTGCGCAACATTGCGACGGCAAAGTACTTGGCCGACTGGCCCCCCACTTGCGTCATTTCCTCATGCATATGAGCAAACCTTTTCGAATGGAAAACGCGGCAGTTTGTGGAACAAACCGGTTTCGTCCGCGTACCCCAGGTTGCACAGAAAGTTCGACTTGAGCGTGGTTCCTGCAAAGAACTCCTCGTCGACGATCTTGTTCGAAAAGCCTGACATGGCACCAACGTCCAAACCAACAGCCCGGGCCGCGATCATGAAGTAGGCGCCCTGAAGCGTTCCGTTGCGAAACGCAGTGTCGGCCACGTAGTCGGGGTTGTTTTCGAACAAAGGTCGACGATCTTCGTGTGGGAAAAGGAAGGGCAGCTCCTTCCAGAACTCCATGTCATAGGCAATGATGGCCGTGACTGGCGCGTTCATCATCTTTGGCACGTTCTTTGGTTTTAAAGACTTGGCCAGCCGCTCTTTGCCCTCAGCACTTTTCACGAAAATGAACCGCGCAGGCAGTGTATTCATACTGGTCGCGCCGTTGATCGTGATGTCGTAAATCTCTTCAAGCAACTCATCGCGGACCGGTTTGTCAGTCCATGCGTAGTGAGACCTGGACTCGCGCAGGATCAAGGCGATTGCGTCATCCGACAGACGAGGAATGCGCGCACGCAGATCACGATGATCTTGCTGCGCCTTGGCGCGAAGTGCCTCCAGCTCTGCCCCGGTCGGTGCGCTCATTCTGCGGCCACCTTCGATCTGGTACTTTTTTCGTCAACGATCGGACTGGCACATATGCCGATCCCTTCGATCTCAACCTCAACGATTTCGCCCGGCTTCAACCACCGAGGGCCGGGTTTTTTGGCATGCCCCACGCCCGGCGGTGTTCCCAATGCAATAAGATCGCCCTGTTCCAGTGTCATGAATTCCGAAATTGTCGCGATCACCTGGCGGACACCCCAGATCATGTTGGCGGTATTCGAACTTTGCAAAACCTCATCGCCAACGCGGCTTTCGATCATGAGGCCCGAAGCGCCTTCGGGCAATTCATCCTGAGTTACGGTGAAAGGGCCTATTGCACCTGTGGCGTCAAAATTCTTACCCGGCGTCCATTGAACCGTTTTTCGCTGATAGTCCCGCACCGACCCATCGTTGAAAACGGTATAACCAAAAACATGGTCCAGCGCGTCTTCTTCCGAGATGTGGCGGCCGCGCTTTCCCACGATCAGCATCAATTCCGCTTCGTAATCGAATTGCTCGGAAGCCGCCGGTCGGACCATCGGCTTGCCAGCCGCCATAATTGAGTTCTTTCCACGCATAAACAGCGTGGGGTACTCGGGAATATCGTACCCACCCTCCTTGACATGGTCGGTGTAGTTCAACCCCATGCAAATGATGGTGCCGGGGGCGGCCACTGGCAAAGCCGGCGTGATAGTCGAGACTGGCACAGACTCTGCCGCCGAGGTTTTAACGGCTAGTGAGTCGCTCAAACCCGGATTGGTAAGCAGCCCCATCAAATCTGTACCGACACCAGAGTCCAAATCCGTTAAGTTTACTGCATTTTCGCCATTCACGGCAAAGACCGCAGTGCCTTCCGAAGTCTCTCCCACCAGGTATTTCATTTTCACCATCCATATCAGTTCGCTTGATTTTTGCCGACAATATTGAAATATGTCAAATTATATCGATATTTTTGGAGAGCGCTAATGGTTGCCTGGGCAGACTACAAATCAGAAGCAAAGAGCCGTGGCGCTCTGGCTTTAGAGTTATACGCTGCACTCAGTACACCAGCCAAAGCCTCCGAAGATGTGAAGGCATCACTACCCGATCACTTGGCATATCAGGCGCAGCTTGAACGCTCGGGGCAGCTGGCTTTTGCCGGGCCAATGTCGGATGAGACTGGTGAGCACATGCAAGGACTAGGCCTGATCATCTATCGCGCCAATAGCCTCGAGGCCGCTCGCAAGCTGGCCGAGGACGATCCGATGCATAAAAGCGGGGCGCGCAGTTTTGTGCTTCGGCGCTGGATGATTAACGAAGGCTCGCTGAACCTCTCAGTCGGCCTATCGACCGGAACGAGCACCCTGAATTAGAAGCACCCAGAAGTTTGCGCATTCTAAGAGGAACAGTCGGATATGGACGCCATGCTTGATACCGAGGGTAAAGAGACATCAGCCACTCATAGTGCGTATCGACGGCTGCGCAATATGATCCTGACAGGCGAGTTACCTCCCGGAAAGAAGCTCAAAATTGAACAACTCCGCAGTCTGCTGGACACTGGCGCAAGCCCGGTTCGCGAGGCGCTTAGCCTTCTGACCTCTGACATGCTGGTCGAGCGGATTGATCAGCGCGGGTTTCGGGCCGCACCGGTCAGCAAATGCAACTTCGAAGAAATCCTATTGCTGCGTTGTAACCTAGAGGAAACCGCGTTACGCGCGTCGATCACCAATGCCGGTGGAGCTTGGGAGGACAGGCTTGTTTTACGTCACCACCATATGAAAAAGGCCAGTCAAAAAGGTACGCCCGACTTTGAAGACACGCACAAAGCGTTTCATATGGCCTTGCTGGACAATTCGAAGCTGCCATTGCTGTTACGGTATTGCTCCCAGCTTTATGACCTCAACATTCGCTACCGCTATCTGGCGGCGGGCGGGCCAAGCTACAAAAAGCGCGACATTGCAGCAGAACATCAGCAAATCCTGGATGCCGCACTCGACCACGACGCAGACAACGCGACCCGGCACTTGCTCAATCATTACCGCCGAACGGGTGAATACCTGAGCAGCCAGATGGATTCCTGAAATGCAGCGGAACTGGTTTCTGGGCGATCTGTTGGGTGCTGTCAGACAGGTGCTGTCAGACAAATTCGAACCAGTCTCAGCTAGGCCAGTATAGCTGCCTTTTGTGCCGCACCAAGTTCGCGCCACTCGGCGAGTGCGGCGGTGCGTGTCAACTTGAGGGTATCTCTGCTGATTGGCGGCCTTGCTGACGCAGCATTTGTTTGCTCTTGCGGCAAGTTCGTTGCTGCGTTGAAGCCCATATCGTCAGAGCGGTCATTGAAGACCGGCTCTGGGAGCGAAGTCCAAACCGTCCGTTCGCTGCGTGGTTTATTGAATATCAAGACGCGGACTTTTCGGTCATTCAGTCGAAACGTGAGAAGGCAGAAGAATGGATCAATTCGTAAGACGGGCGATTTGCTCACAGTCACAATGGGTGATGCAAGAGCGATCCAGTCTGAGCCTGTTCGGGTACCCGCAACCATCGAACCGAAGCTTGTCACACGAACCGCAAATAGCGGCCTCAGCAAAGCGCAGAGCTTAAGCGCCACTATAAATCCAAATATTACTCGACCGGTGACCAATTCGTGTCTGGATCATAGGCAGAAATTTCAGCTGCAATACTGAGTGTCTCCGGGCCGAAATCTGCCTCGTAGACTGTGCCGTTTTCGCCAACCAGAAAGGAATGGATACCAGTTTCTCCGTAGTCTGCCGGTATTGCCAGCAAGGCATGTCCTGCAACGAAGTGTTCCCCGATAAAATAGGGGTAGGCACCCCCTGGAGCGTTGGGGCCCTGCTCTTGCAGGATTGTGTAATAATAGCCAAGAAACGGTTCAGCTTCATAGTCAACCTGACCGTCACTCCACCCCGAAGCTGCGGCGCGGGCAAGCGCTGCACCAACAAAGCTGTCTTTTCCAGGCCAGAATAGTCCGTTTTGCTCTTCCGGATCAGAAATGATCGTCTGAGCGAATTCCATAACGCCATTCCCGTTATGGTCCACAAGCCGGAATGCTGCTTGCAGGTCAACATAGGCCTCGAGCAATTCGATCACTTCCAACTCATTCAAGCCTATTTCGCGGGCTGAAAGCTCCTCGATCCCAGCTTCCAAGTCAAAGCGCCAACCGTCATCTGTACGCAGAATTGGGATTGGAAAAGGCCAACTGTCTTCACCCAGAAGTAGTACAACCCGTTCATCCTCAGGCTGAAAGCGATACCCCTCAGCGTACATGCCTAGCACTTCCTGCCTTCTTTCTTGGTCTTCCGCCGGATCACCCGTTCCCACTAAATCCTCGGCTTCAGGACCAAAAATTTCGAGCAGTTTGCTCTGATCATTGGCCTTTAACGCATCAACAAAAGCATCCAGTGCGGTTTGCGGGGTATCGAATCTGGCTCCGTCAGAGAGGGCCGGGCTTGTAGTCCCCGCGAGCAACAAAACTGTAAATACTGATCTACGCATCTTACCGTCTCCGCTTGCCTTTAGCAGCGTGTCCACGCTTGGACGCGCTTTGAGTTCTGCTACCGGACGCTTTTTTCTTCATCGCTTGCCCTTTGGATGCCCTGGGCTTGCCCTGCGTCGATGCGGCTTTCTTCGCCTGCGGCTTCTTAGAGGTCTGCGGTCTTTGAGCGACTGGCTTTTTCGCTGCATCTGGACGTTTGGTACGATCAATGGCCTGTTGCTTTGCTGCGGCCTTGTCCCGATTAGCGTTGCCCCGGTTCGCCAAAGCCCCGCCTGCAACAGCTCCTGCACCCGCACCGACCGCAGCCGCGGCCGCCCCGCGGTCCCGGCTTATATCTGCAGCACCAGATTCTCGGCTCAACTTTGCACGCAGCTCATCCGTGCGACCGTCAGGACGGTTAACCGGCAAGTCGCCACGGCCACCTTCAGGCCTTTTGTGGTCTGCAATTTTGTCCCGGGCCTCCTGTTGGCGGTCAGGATCGGGGTTCCACCCGATATCCGTTCGGTCGCCCAAATCTATATCGTTGCCGATATTGACGTTGCCATCGATGTCAATGTCGATGTCTGGATTTCTATAAATCGGACCACCGCCCCAGCCACCGCAATTTCGGCACCCCCAGTAGTCATACCAATCGTCGTCATCGTCAAAAATTTCGTCAATCAGGGCAACAGCGCCAAAAGTCAGCAACGCTGTGCCCACAACATCCCCGGTTGACGGGCCAGTATAGACCGTTTCTGGATTGTATTGAGGGACGTACACTGTTTCGGGTTCTGTCGGTGTAATTACGACTGTGTCATCGTCAGAAACTTCGACAGTTTGCTCGGGTCCTGAAACAAGAGCGCCGCTGTCAATTGCCTGGTCCCGCATGACCTGCACCGCATCCATCACATCATCGGATTGGGCCAACATGGCTGTGCCGACTGTCTCGGTCCAGTCTATATGGGTGGCCATCTGACCAACAACTTCGGGGAACGCCGTCGCCAATACACTGACAGAAGGATCCCATCCCATTGCTTCGATTTCCGGTTCAAGTTCAACAGGATCACGGTCGGCGTTATCCAGCAAATACCGTTCAGCCTTAACAATTTCCAATGGCTGGGTGGCCGCGACAAATATCTGTATGAGTAGCGTGTCGGGATAAAGAGCAACCGGGGCGACTAATGTCTGCAACTCCGCGTCAGTTAGCAGGCTGGACGAGTTCGCCGAGGTATCATCTATTGCCGCTACATCTTCGGACGACTCTTGCGCTAACGCGGAAGTAGATACGCAAATACCGAATGCAATTAATATAAACCTAAACATATTGCGATCCTTCGATTTCTTGAAGGATCACCTAAGACTGCGATTCTGGCAACCGATCAGTCAAATAGACGGTTTTGGGATAATAATGAACACCCAACCAAGTTTGAGCGAGTGTTCGCTTTGGGTTCTGGACCGACCAACACTGCATGAGGGACAGACACCCGCTTTGGAATCGCGAACGGCGGGACCGTTCGCCAACGTGGCTCAGATATCGATGCGCTCAGCGATGCTCAGAACATCTTCGGGTGCATTCAGACAAATTCGAACCAGTCTCAGCTAGCCAGCATAGCTGCCTTTTTTGCCGCACCAAGTTCGCGCCACTCGGCGAGAGCGGCGGTGCGTGTCAACTTGAAGGTATCTCCGCTGATTTGCGACCTTTCCTGGTTGAAGTGGTTGTAGACGGAGGAATGAACGGACGCGAATTTCTGTAAACTTCGCATGCGCCTGAAACGTTGCATGGCGCGTTCTCTTCGTCGGAAAGGAAGGTGCGAATTCTCAGCGCGGTTGTTGAGCCACCTTCCCGTCTGCTGTTTTTCGAGTGCACCCAATTGTCTGAGCGCAGCCTTATAGGATGCAAAACGGTCGGTCACGATCACTTCAGCGTAACCATGCCGCTTCATTAACTTCTTGAGGAATTTCAGTGCTGCAGCTTTGTTTCGGCGTTTGGTGACTACGGCTTCCAGCACCTCGCCTTCGTGATCCACAGCCCGCCAAAGATATTGACGCTTGCCATTCACCTTCACGAAAACCTCGTCCACGTGCCACTTCAATTTGGAGAACGCGCGCAGCCGCTGAACACGCTTTCTTCGGATCTCAGAAGCAAACATCGGGCCAAACCTGTTCCACCAACATCGGACAGATTCGTGGCTGACGTCGATGCCTCGATCGTGCAGCAGATCTTCGACACTCCAAAGTGAGAGCGGAAATCGGATGTACAGCATCACCGCAAAGCGGATGATATCGGGGCTGGTTTTGAAGTACTTGAAAGAGGCAGGTCTGGTCATGGGCAAAAGCTACGCAACCGCCCTGCCCTGCTCAACTCAAGTTCTTCTGACAAGACCCGCACCGGATTGAGCCCTGAGATAAAGGCCAGTTTCCACATTGCAGTGAGGAAAAGTGATCGCACCGGCGGAGGTTTGATGCGGCGAGCCTGCTTCAGCTTCTGCTGATAGGACAAGCAACTCCGAGCCCATTTAAATGCGTTGCAATACGTGGGCAGGTAGGACGCCGGTACATTGACTCGCGGCCCTGGGCTGCCTTTCACCGCACCTTCGGTTTTCTGCGGCCGTAGTCTGCTTTACTGCCATTCGCTGCGCACCCAAAATCATGACCGGTTCGAACTCACAGTGTGCGGACAAACGTGCCCCATCCGTTTATCTTGGCTCAAAGACCGCTCGTATCCCGAAGCGGTAATTCGCTGCAGGAGCCAACATTCAAAGCAAATAGTCCGACAATGTCGGCCGGCTCGGAAGGCTGAGTTCCGTCGGGCGGCGTTAAGATCGGCGCTGAACATCTCCCCAAAAACCCTGTTGAAATCCTTTCGCCCTATTGGCTTCAGCGATCGACTTCTTCCTAATCACTCCCTCACACCCTGCTTTAGCAGGAACTGGTTCTTGAAATTTTTCAGCCCCGGCATAACGTCGGCCTTGGCAATATCGTCGCTCGCGTGGATTTCATGTTCAAGAAATTCCTGTAATGCGTCACCGTCGTCGCTGACGAGTTCGATGATTAAGTCATAACGACCCGCGACCCATAGGATGAAAACGACCCGAGGGTTCTTTTCAAGCCGCTCTGCCACCTGTCGTGGGGTCACGCCAATCGCCACATTCAACCCAATCATCGCGTCGGTTGTGTATTCTGTGGCGACAGGATCCGACATCGCAACGATCCGCAACATGTTGTTGTCTCGCAGCCCGCTCACCCTGTTGCGAATGGTTCCTTCGGACACATCCAACCGCTGCGCAATTTCAGAAAAGGCCATCCGACCATCTTGCTGCAAAAGCCGGATGATCTGCTGGTTCAAGTCATCCCTTGGGGATCGAATGCTCTGAGTGGCGCTCGTGTTCGATTGCTTTTTGACTGCCATATACCTGATGCTCGATTGCTGTATTCGTAACTGAGATTATGTGAGAGTATCGTAATCCGCAATTATCCCTTGGGAATTCTCTGGAAGGAAGTGCGGAAAACGACATCCTTCGATCTAAACAACGCAGAATCCAAGTGCCATATTTCGGGATCTTTGCCGAATTATCCGCAATATCCTACTGAAATTGCGGATCTCGTTACCGGCGCGACAGGTTAATTCGAAATTCGTACTTAGGTGCCGTTTTTTGACCAGATTATTTCTGATTCTTGCCTGAAAATCTCGAACAGTAGCGAATATCGAAAAATGGACAGCTGAAATATGCGATATTCGTAGACTAAGAATTTCAACCCCGGCGCGGTGGGACAGAGCCTGCAAGCAGGCCATCCGCGAGAAACGGTGAAAACCATACGCATACCGTTGGATCCACGGGTGCAGGTGGCAGTGTCGAAGGGAGGACAAATGACAATTGCCGAGGAAAGAGCGCAGGCCGCTGGTGGGCCTCAGCACGGGCTGACCGCCGAGGCGTATCGCAGCGAAGAGTTCTGGCAGCAGGAATGCCGGACGGTTCTGGCCAAGAACTGGGTGTTCATCGGGTTCGCCCATCAGATAGCCAACCCAGGCGATGCGCATCCAGTCACTTGCGCCGACTTGCCACTGCTGGCAGTGCGCGGTCGTGATGGCGACATCCTGGTGTTTCACAATGTTTGCCTGCACCGCTGCATGACATTGGTCGACAAGCCCAAGAATGTCGGCAAGCTGATCCGCTGCCCCTATCATGCATGGGCTTATGATCTGGATGGACGCCTGCGGGCTGCACCGCATTTTGCCGGAACCGGAAAGCAGGAGTTCGACGGTTTTGACATCAAGGAGCACCGGCTGAAACCCGTACGGACCCATGTCTGGCATGATTGGATTTTCGTCAATCTGGATGGGAACGCGCCTGATTTCGAAGACTATGCCGCGCCTCTGATTAGCCGGCTCGAGGGGATGGATTTCACAAGGGTGGAACCAATCGGCCTTCTCGATTTTGGTGAGATCGGCACCAACTGGAAACTGATCATGGAGAACTTTATCGAGCCGTATCACGTCCAGTTCGTGCATGCCTCGACGACCGATCAACCGTTGGAAAATCACTATACCATCACCGATGGCACCTGCATCGGCAGCGCGGTGGACCTGAACGAAGAGTTAGGCACATCCGGCAGTCTGGGTGTCAGCTCTCGCTATCTGACGCTGTACCCTAACTTCATTCTGGGCCGCTATTTCCCGGATCAGTTGGGCGTCTATCTGAACGTGCCCATCGGCCCCGGAAAGATGCGTCAGTACCGGGCACTATACACCACCGAAGGCCAAGAGCTGAGCGCTGAGGAAGTCCAGGCCCTCAGAAACCTTTGGTGGGATGTCCACAAGGAAGATCACGAGATGGTCGAGCGCATGTTTGAGGGCCGCAAATCCCCGGTGGCCAAAGATGGGGGCCTGCTGTCGCCCGCGTGGGAGGACAGCGTGCGCGCCTTTCAGGATCTGATCGAGCGTGACGTGGCCGGTGCCTAAGCAAGAAGGAACAAGACCAATGAACAAGTCCATATCCAAAGGGTTTCGTCTGGCCCATACGATGATGCGGGTCACAGACATGGAAAAGTCGCTGGAGTTTTACTGCGGAATTCTGGGTATGGAAGTGCTGCGGCGCACGGATTATCCCGAAGGCAAATTCACCAATACCTTTATCGGTTACGGGCCCGAGGCCGAGTTTCCCACGCTGGAACTGACCGCCAATTGGGATCAGGACACGCCCTATGACAAGGGCGACGGCTGGGGTCATATCTGCATCGAAACTCCGGATGTCTATGCCGCGTGCGAACAGCTGGCCGCGGCAGGGGTGAACATCACACGCCCGCCGGGACCGATGAAAAACGGCACTCGGGTCATCGCCTTTTGCGAGGACCCGGACGGTTACAAGGTCGAATTGAACGAATCCATACTGAAACACTTGGCACAGGAAGGCTGACCACATGGGTGATACACCTCAACTTTTCAAATTCGATCTGGTTCAAAACCGCTACGACTCGATGGGCGACAGCGACACCTACATCAAACCGATGGTGACCAGCGAATTCAGCAAGTCCATGTGCGGCGGCATCAACGTCCTGAACAACATCAAGGTGCCGTGGGATCTGACCTGCGACGAGATCATTTATTGCCTTGAGGGTACATTCCGACTGGTTTGCGATGGCAAAAGCTATGTCTGCAATCGTGGTGATGTGCTGTTTGTCCCGAAGGACAACCACATTTCCTACGAGTCCGACGGCAAATGCGTAATCTTCTATGCCGCCTACCCTCACAACTGGAAACAGCTTGCCGGGATCACACAGGTTCCTGGCATCGACCCTGACGATTTTGTCCCCGGCTAAGCATTTATTCGCTGAGCGACAAGACAACCGAAACAAGCACCAACACTGAGGAGGCACCCTCGGTGAACCAAATCTGATTGCCATTCGATGGGAGGACGCCGAATGCCCAAGGACAATGCCAGCACCCGCATTTACTACGAAACATTCCACGACGCTGTCGAGCGTAACCGCCCGCGTATCGCGGAGGTACGGCAACGTCTGGAAGAGGCCGGAGTCAAATATGTGATGGCCGCCTGGATTGACCTGCACGGCATTCCAAAAACCAAACCCGTACCAATGAGCGATTTTGAACCGCTGTGCCTTGGAAAAGGGCCACAATTCGCGGTGCATTCGATTTCTTACGTGCCGGAGCTCAGCCCTGCCGACAGCGATCAGGTGGTAGTACCGGATCTCGACGCGGTCTATGTGTGCCCATGGGATACATCGATGGCGATCATCTTTTCGGACCTCTACTGGGAAGACGCTCCTTATAACGTTTGTCCGCGTCAGGCATTAAAACGCGCCATGCACGAGGCCGCGCTTGAAGGATACTCCGGCTTTGCTGGCGTCGAGCCAGAGTTTATCGTAATGAAATACGACGACGCCGGGCAGCCGGTTAAGGCATTTGACGATGACCCTGCAGATGGTCTTCGCCCTCGTCGTCAGGCATTTGGCTATGATGTTGAGTATTCCATCGACTCGATGCCATTCCTAAAAACCCTGATCGACATCATCGAGGGAATGGGCTGGAACCTGCATGACGTGGTGGCCGAAGGCGCATATT
Source organism: Ruegeria sp. YTSC199 (assembly GCF_059609725.1). NCBI lineage: Bacteria > Pseudomonadati > Pseudomonadota > Alphaproteobacteria > Rhodobacterales > Roseobacteraceae > Ruegeria > Ruegeria sp. YTSC199. The sequence goes on along the minus strand of NZ_JBXWMF010000006.1, from coordinate 2,158 downwards.
CGCAGTTCGAGCTCGATTTCCACTATACCAATATGTTGGAGATGTCTGACCGGCTAGCATTCCTGCGCATTACCCTGAAAGAGGTGGCGAAACAGCATGGGATGTTCGTGACTTTCATGCCAAAACCCACGGTTGGCGACTGGCGCTCCGGTGCACATATCAACATGTCGATGCAGCATGACAGCCGTCCAGGCGAGAATATCTTTGAAACGCCCGATGGCGAATGGAGCGACGAAAGCCGTTGGGCCGTTGGCGGGTTGATGCAGCATGCCGAAGCAATCACGGCGATCACCTGTCCGACAGTAAATTCCTACAACGGTCTGGTGCCTCGCGTTGGTGGGTTTGAGGGTGGCACGGTGACCTGGGCACCGACCAACATCACCTACGGCTTCAACAACCGATCCGCCCAGTTCCGCCTTCCGCAAAGCCGTCACTGCATCGAAAATCGCGCCTGTGACATGACTATGAATGTCTATCTCGCGATGGCGATGCACTTGAGCTGCGGAATAAAAGGCATCAAAAACAAGATCGATCCGGGCAAGCCAACCGATTTTGATTTGTACTCAAAGACTGAATCCGAGCTTGCCGAGCTCGGTATACGCAGGCTTCCGCGAACTTTGTTCAACGCTATTGAGGCTCTGCGTCATGACAAGATGGCCGAACATGTGATGGGGCGCGTGATGCGCAACTCCTATCTCGAGTACAAGAATGACGAATGGGAGCGTTATCACCAATCGGTCACTGACTGGGAAGTGCAAGAGTATCTGAGGCTGTACTGAAAGATGGCCGTGGATGAGTTTAGGACATTCGACCTTGGAGACTTCCCGCTTCTATCGGGTCAGGTTTTGAACGACGCTAAGCTTGCCTATCAAACTTACGGCACGTTGTCGGCCACCCGTGACAATGTCATCGTCCTACCGACCTTCTACACGGGGACAAATACTCGGAACGAAGGGTTCTTCGGCCTCGGTCGCGCTATTGACCCAAGCCGCCACTTCATCGTCAGTCCAAATTTGTTCGGCAATGGCCGTTCGTCTTCGCCCTCGAATACGCCCTCCCCTCAAGACGGCCCGAGATTTCCGTTGGTGCAGATGTGGGATAATATCGCGGCGCAGCATCGGTTGATCCAAGATCACCTCGGCATCGAAAAGATCGCGCTGGTCGCCGGCTGGTCAATGGCGGGCTGTCAATCCTATCAATGGGCGGCGCAATACCCGGAAATGGTACAAGCGATCTTGCCTTTCTGCGCCTCGGCCAAAACCTCAACGCATAATTTTGTCTTCCTCGAAGGGGTCAAAGCCGCTCTTTGCGCGGACCAGAATTGGAACGGCGGCAATTATGACAGCCCGCCCGAGGCAGGGCTCAAGGCCTTTGGTCGGGTCTACGCAGGCTGGGCTTTCTCTCAGACCTTTTACCGCGAGAGGCTTTATGAGCAGCTGGGATTCCGATCCATTGAAGAGCTGATGCAAGATTGGGAACAAGACCATGTGCAGGGCTGGGATGCCAACAATCTACTGGTCAAGCTTGCCACCTGGCAGACTGGCGACATCTCTGCTGGGCCGCTTTACAAAGGGGATTTCAAACTTGCCCTTAGCGCCATCAAGGCTCGCGCCACCCTGATGCCGTGCACGCAGGATCTATATTTCCCACCCGAAGATAATGAAATCGAAGCCCGCCACATGCCTAACGCCATCTTCCGTCCCTATGACTCGCCATGGGGTCATTGCGCTGCCAATCCTGGCAATGACAAGGGCTTTACGGAACAGTTGGACGTCAATATCCGCGAGCTCCTAGAAGAATAAGACCAAGTAAACAACTGAGAGATTGCACTCATTCAATAGCGACTGGTACATTCCTTCAAGTGAAGGGCAGCAATTCGGCAACAGAACCGCAAACATGGTGGTTTAGGAATAATTACGCTCTGGGTAATTCATTCTATAATGCCAAGTCCACGTTACTGCGCATAGCAGACGTCGATGCGAGTCGCAGCATTCGAAACAATTGGCTCAAGGAGGCCATCAGAGCCGGTGCAGCATTGTCACCTGCCCCACATCACACAGACCTTACGAACGGCCCAAAGCGGATGAGGTGGATGGCTCCTGCTCCACCGGCATCGAACGTGCCAAAGTGCAGTTGTTATCGACTGCTAGGAAAGGAG